>NZ_JBFAPT010000090.1:0-1017 GCF_040676845.1 Nonomuraea sp. NPDC049504 | reverse complement strand
GGTGCGGTGAGAGTCGCACGCCGGGTTCGGCGGGCGGGTCCGGGAAACGGACCTGGAGCAATCCAGGCACCGCGCCCGGACTCGACCCAACACCTACGGCACGATGTCCCTGCACCGCCGCCTGGTACGCGACTACGAACACCACCCGGCCAGCTCCGAATCACGGGTGTACTGGGCGATGACCGATGTGATGACCCGCCGGCTGACCGGCACCTCCGCCCCTACCTGGCGCGACACGTGAGCAGGCACCCCGATCCCGGAACCTGGCTGCTGGAACGGATCGACGCCCGCGAGAAGGCGCTGACCGGACAGGCCGAGCAGATGCGTGCCCAGATCGACGAACTAGCCGCCCGCCTGCGTGACCTCGACCAGGACATCGAGCACCTGAAGATCACCCGCAAGACCCTGCTCGCCCTCGCCGAGGAGCCCGACCCAGCGCCCCCGCCGCAACCGACTCCCGGACTCCCCGACCACCCCGCCTACCAGCAGATCCTCACCATCCTGGCGGACACCGGACAACCCATGCGCGCTCGCGACCTCTGCCTGGCCCTAGACCTGCCCCTGGCGCGAAAGAACGTCGAGAACACCCGAGCCAAGCTCAAACGCCTGGTCAACCTCGGCATCCTCACCGAGACCGAGCCAGGATTGTTCACTCAACCACGCCCGTAACCCCGAGCTCCCCGCATCGACCTGCCATCTCATGCAGCGCAAGCGATCAAAGGGACATCAACTCGCGAACCGCCCTCTGAAAGCCTGCACGCCCTGGCCGACCCCCGGCTGACCGGGATGAGCCGACAAGAGCTGAACGAGCTGACTGCGTCTTTGGCCCCGGATCAGGCGGCCCTGGCCGAGCAGCGCAACTTCGAAATCCGCGGTGGCCCACGCCAACAGGCCAAGGCCAACCACGGACGCCCACTGCTCACCGACGCCGACAAGGTCCTGATCGCCATCGTCTATCTCCGCCAGATCTGCTCCCAGCGCGTCCTGTCGGAGATGCTCGAGATCAGCCAGCCCTCG
>NZ_JBFAPT010000089.1:0-1021 GCF_040676845.1 Nonomuraea sp. NPDC049504 | reverse complement strand
GCGGCTTACCAGAACGGAGACAACACCTTCAGCTTCCATGTCTGGAGGAACGGCAGCAGCTACGCCGGTAAATGGTCTACCTCCGGCCCTTACGCCCTCGGCCCCGTCGCCGGACGCCTCGTCCTCGGCAAGTGGAACTGACCTTCATCCGGCAACGCAGGTCCGGGCACGAGACGGCCTCTTCGCCCGGGCCTGCGCCCTGCGGATGGCATCCGTCCGACCTTCGGTGCCTCATCTGCCCGCACTGTCTCCAGCGATAGAACCGCCGCTTCGACCATCTTCTACGAAGGATCTTCATGTTCGGCTCTTTTATGCTTCGTGCCGGCTGCATGGGCACGGCAGTCATCACCGGTTTAGCCGTCTCAGCCTCGACAAGTCCCGCTCTGGCCGAGCCGACACCTCCGATCACGGCAGCCGCCTACCAGCTCGCTCCATGCGACCCTGGCGGCACCACCTCGAGGGACACCGAGCTCGCCACCCGCCTCAACGGCAGCCTCAACGCCAAGATGCGCGGCTACATGTCCGCCTACCGCGTCTCCTGCGCGCGGATGATCGTCAAAGCCGTTCGCGAACGGGGGCTCGACCTCCGAGCCGCGGCGATCGCCATGACCACGGTCATCGTCGAGAGCAGCATCCAGAACATCAGCGAGAAGGTCGATCACACCAGCCTGGGTCTGTTCCAGCAGCAGGACAACTGGGGTAGCGCCGCGCATCGTCTCGACCCCATCTGGGCCACCAACGCGTTCCTCGACAAGATGATCCGGCTCTACCCCAATAACAGGTGGAAAACCGCACCCATCGGCGAAGTGTGCCAAGCCGTCCAGGTCTCGCAATATCCCAGCAGATACGCGGAGCAGGCCGGTGACGGTCAGATCATCGCCAACACGATCTGGCCCTACGCGCTGGGAGGGGCCGAGGCTCCGGCGATGATGCGTGATGACGGTGACGGCACGATGACCATCTACCGGTGGTCGTCCACCGGTTCGTCGTTCGCACGGGCTAGTGACTACACCTCGGGCGG
>NZ_JBFAPT010000088.1:0-1040 GCF_040676845.1 Nonomuraea sp. NPDC049504 | reverse complement strand
CTAGGGCGCGTTTCGGAAGTGATCTGAGTGACGGTCGCGTTGAGGTGTCGTAGATCGACAAAAGAAGAGGTCTCCGGTAGATGAGTCAACGACCAAGAAGACCATCTGCACGGAGACCTCGTGGATACCTTACCGGTGGCGGGGCGGGCTGATCTGACCGATGCGCAGTGGGCGGTGCTGGAGCCGCTGCTGCCGGTCGGCCGGAAGCCGGGGCGCCCGCCGATCTGGACGAAACGGCAGCTCATCGATGGGATCCGGTGGCGGGTGCGGGTGGGTGCGCCGTGGCGGGATGTGCCGGAGCGGTACGGCTGCTGGCAGACGGTCTACGGGTTGTTCCGGCGCTGGCAGCGTGCTGGCATCTGGCAGCAGATCTTGACCGTCTTGCAGGCCCAGGCGGACGCGGCCGGGCTGATCACGTGGGATGTGAGTGTCGACTCCACCGTTTGCCGGGCCCATCAGCACGCTGCCGGGGCGCGGAAAAGGGGGATCTGCAGGTCGAGTCGCCCGGTGGGGTGCAGCAGGAGCCGGCCGATCACGGGCTGGGGCGCTCCCGCGGCGGTCTGAGTACTAAGCTGCACCTGGCCACCGAGCAGGGCCGCCGGG
Organism: Nonomuraea sp. NPDC049504; assembly: GCF_040676845.1. Classification (NCBI taxonomy): domain Bacteria; kingdom Bacillati; phylum Actinomycetota; class Actinomycetes; order Streptosporangiales; family Streptosporangiaceae; genus Nonomuraea; species Nonomuraea sp. NPDC049504. The sequence continues at coordinate 437 of NZ_JBFAPT010000088.1, read as the reverse complement.
CCTTGTCGATCGTGCTGACGGCCGGGCAGCGGGGTGACAGCCCTCAGTTCAGGGCCGTTCTGGAGGGCATCCGGGTGCCACGTCTGGGCGGGGGCCGGCCCCGGACCCGGCCGGACCGGGTGCTGGCCGATAAGGCCTACAGCTCGCGCGGCAACCGCCGTTACCTGCGCAGGCGCGGCATCAAGGCCACCATCCCGATCAAGCTGGACCAGGCCGCCGCCCGGCGCAGGAAGGGGTCCCAGGGCGGCCGGCCACCGGCCTTCGACCCTGAGTCGTACAAACTGCGCCACGCGGTGGAATGCGGCATCAACCGGCTCAAGGGCTACCGAGCGGTGGCCACCCGGTTCGACAAGCTGGCCGTGCGCTACGAAGCGACCGTCCACATCGCCGTGATCGACACCTGGCTATGAGCCCACCACTTCTGAAACGCGCCCTAG
>NZ_JBFAPT010000087.1:0-1315 GCF_040676845.1 Nonomuraea sp. NPDC049504 | reverse complement strand
GGGGGCTCACCCCGAAGTGTGGACACCGGTTGTCATGCGGCGAGCAGCACCCTATCGACGGTTTGCTGCTCGTAGTCGATCGGGCTGAGGTAGCCGATGGCGGAATGTCTCCTGCGGGTGTTGTAGCGGGTGATCCACTTGAAGACGGCCAGGCGAGCCTCACGCGCCGAGGACCAGCCCTTGGAACCCTGCAGCGTCTCGCGTTTCAACGTGGCGTTGAAGGCTTCCGCGGCGGCGTTGTCGGCGCTGGACCCGACCGCTCCCATGGACTGACGCACTCCGAGCTCGGCGCAGACCTTGGCGAACTCGGCCGAGGTGTACTGAGACCCATGATCAGCATGGAAGATCGCGCCGGCCAGGCTGCCCCGCGTCGCAGCGGCCGCGCGCAGCGCGTCGACGACAAGCTCGGTGCGCATGTGATCGGCGATCGACCAGCCCGCCAGCCGGCGTGAGCCCAGGTCCAGCACGGTCGCCAGATACAGGAAACGGCCCTCACCGACGGGCAGGTAGGTGATGTCACCGACATAGCGCCGGTTCAGAGCCGGCGCGGTGAAGTCCCGCTCGATCAGGTCGGGCACCTTCTGATGCGAGGGTTCCGGCACCGTGGTGCGCACCTTCTTGCGCAGGTGCAGCCCGACGATGCCGGTCCGGCGCATCACCCGCGCCACTCGCTTGTGGTTGACCGTGTGGCCGCGGGCCCGCAGCTCGGCGGTGACGCGCGGACTACCGTAGGTGCCGTCGAACGCGGCGTGGATCTGCCTGATCTCCTCGGCCAGCGCGGCATCGGCCGCGGCCCGCGCCGCCCGGGCCGGCGCCGCCTTGACCCACCGGTAGAAGCCCGAGCGGGACACCTTCAACACCCGGCACAGCCGCTTGACGCCGAACGCGTCCCGGTGATCGTCGACGAACTCGAAGCGGCTCACCAGTTCGTCTCTCCCGCGAAATACTTGGCCGCCCGGCGCAGGATGTCACGCTCCAGCTCCAGTTCCCGGATCCGGGCCTTGAGCTGCTTGTTCTCCTCTTCCAACACGTCGTCGGACGATAGCGGGCCACGCGCCGACTTCCTGGCCGGGCCCGCTTTGGCACCCGCGGTGCCCTGCGCCTGCGCCTGACGCACCCAGTTACGCAACGTCGCCCGGCTGATCCCCAGATCCTCGGCCACCGAGGCCAGCGTCCGTCCCGGATCGGACAGATACAAAGCGACGGCGTCCGCCTTGAACTCCGGCGGATACGACTTCATCGCCACGTGGAACTCCTTGTCTCCGGATTCCCATCATCCGGTACTCAAGGTGTCCACACTTCGGGGGCAAGTCCC
>NZ_JBFAPT010000086.1:0-1347 GCF_040676845.1 Nonomuraea sp. NPDC049504 | reverse complement strand
AGTCGAGAGCAACCACACCCAGATCCTGCGCAAGGACTTCCGAGCGATCGCCGCCGCGGTGCGGGAGACCGCCGCCGCCGCGCAGGCGCGAAAGGCTCGCTGAGCCCATGGCCGCAGGGGTGACCATCGGCCAGGCGGCCGCGTTCGCCGGCATCACGATCAAAACGGTGCGGCACTACCACAAGCTCGGGCTGGTGGCGGAGCCTGCGCGCGACAGTTCGGGGTACCGGCGCTACGGCTCGGCCGAGCTGTTGAGACTGGTGCAGGTCAAAACGCTCGCCGGCGCCGGGGTGCCGCTGGCCGACATCGGACCGCTGCTGGACTGCGACGCGGCGCCGTTCGCCGCGGCGCTCGCCGACGTCGAGCAGCAGCTCACCGCCCGGATCGCCGCGCTGGCCGCACAGAGGGACATGCTCAACCGGCTCTCCAGCGGCGAGCGGACCTTGCTGCCCGACCGCGCCGTGGCGATGCTGGAGGCAATGCCGACCCTCGGCTTCACGCCGGAGGACGTACGCACCGCCCGCGAATCCTTCGTCCTGGCCAAGGCTCTGGTCCCCGAAAGCTTCGAGGACTACCTCGCCGACATCGAACACGCGCTGCGCAACCCCCGATTCGTGGAGCTGACCAAGCGCAGCGCCGAAGTCATCGGCTGGGCACCGGATGATCCCCGCGTTGTGGAGCTGGCCACCGACATGGCCGAGCACTACCTCGCCCATCCCGACCACCTCAGGATCGTGACCGGTCTGCAAGCCCATACCGAGACCGCGACCCGCTACCGGTTGATCGCCCACCACGGCGAAGAACGCGACTCCGCCGCGGCCCGCCTGGCCTCGCTCGTCGAAGCGAGGCTCCGCGCCGGCGGTATCGACATCCCCCGACCGGAGCGAGACTGAGACCGGCAGGAGCCGCTGGCAAAGATCCCGTTCCCCGGGCAGTCGGGCGGCGGGCGGCGGGCCCTGCATGATCCTGATGCCGATGGCGCCGACGATGAGGATTGACGGGCGCCGCCGGAGGCGAACGGCCTGCTCCGGAGCGTGCGGGCGGGCACCATCGGGGGTGGGCTGGTTCCGGACGCCGACGCCCCTTCCATGCCCTCCTTGTCGTAGTCGACGATCTTGAAGCCCCTGACCTCCTATAGGTCACGGTGCGTGAGGGCCGCCGTGGGGGGTAGGCGCATATGACTATCACCAGTACGACAAGGGAGGCGCCATGAGCGGCGTTCTTTCCTCCGCCACCAAGACGCCCGTTCAGATGGCGGCGCTCATCGTCGGCGCCGTGTTCCTGCTGATCGGAATTCTCGGGTTCATCCCCGGCATCACCACCAATTACGGTCAGATGCAGTTCGCC
>NZ_JBFAPT010000085.1:0-1452 GCF_040676845.1 Nonomuraea sp. NPDC049504 | reverse complement strand
AGAGGGCGTTGTGTGAGTTAATGTCCATGATGTCGCACTGTAGTCGAATGGATTTGTAGCGTTACCGCCGATTGGCGAGCTCGGATGTGTTGGGATGGCCGGGTGAGCGAGCGCAAGCCGTACCCGAGCGACTTATCCGACGAACAATGGGCGCTGATCGAGCCGATCATCACGGCGTGGAAGGCCGCGCATCGCTCCGTCAGTGGCCACCAGGGCAAATACGAGATGCGCGAGATCGTGAACGCGATCCTTTACCAGGGGCGGACCGGCGTCCAGTGGGACTACCTGCCCCACGACCTGCCGCCCGGCAGCGCGACCTATTACTACTTCGCCAAATGGCGTGACGACGGTACCGCCCAGAAGACCCATGACCTGCTGCGCTGGCACATGCGGGAGCGCAAGGGACGATTAGCCGATCCGAGTCTGGTGGTCCTGGACACCCAGAGCGTCCACGTGGCGGCCGGGGTCCCCGCCACCACGACGGGCAGGGACGTGGCCAAGAAGGTGCCGGGCCGCAAGAGAGGGCTGGCGGTGGACGTGTTCGGCCTGGTCATCGCGGTGGTGGTGCTGGCCGCCTCCGCGCACGAGAACGCCGCCGGGACCGCTCTGCTGGACCGGGTCGCGGCCCAGACCTCCGGCACGGTGACCAAAGCCTTGGTCGATCAGGGGTTCAAGAACACGGTCGTCGACCATGGGGCCGGGCTCGGGATCGACGTGGAGATCGTCGAACGCAACCCCGCCGACACCGGGTTCGTCCCCCAGCCGAAACGCTGGATCGTCGAGCAGACGTATGGCACCTTGATGCTGCACCGGCGCCTGGTCCGCGACTATGAACACCTGCCGGCCAGTTCCGAAGCACGGGTGCACTGGGCGATGACCGACGTGATGTCCCGTCGGCTGACTCGCACCCCCGCACCGTCGTGGCGGTCGACATGACCAGGCCAGATGCACAGGAACCGGACCCCGGCACGTGGCTGTTGAACAAGATCGACGCTCGCGAGCAAGCCCTGACCGGCCAGATCGAGCAGACCCAGGCGGAGATCGACGCCATGGCCGCGCACCTCGGCGAACTGCACGAAGCGCTCGAGCACTTGCGGATCACCCGCAAGACCCTGCTGTCCCTCGCCGACGAACCAGGACCCGAGCCGGCCCCACCGCCTCCCGTGGTCCCCGACCACCCCGCCTACCGGCAGATCCTCAACGTCTTCGCCGACATCGGCCGCCCCCTACGAGCTCGTGACCTCTGCCAGGCGCTGGACCTTCCCATCGTGAAGAAGAACACCGAGAACATCCGCGCCAAGCTCAAGCGCCTGGTCAACCAGGGCATTCTCGTCGAGACCGAGCCAGGAATGTTCGCTCAGCCACGTTCCCAGCCCAACCGCTAACGCCCTGACCAGCCCGCCTTCCCCAAGGCAATGGACGAGAGGGACATCAACTCGCGTAACGCCCTCT
>NZ_JBFAPT010000084.1:0-1527 GCF_040676845.1 Nonomuraea sp. NPDC049504 | reverse complement strand
GGCGAACTGCATCTGACCGTAATTGGTGGTGATGCCGGGGATGAACCCGAGAATTCCGATCAGCAGGAACACGGCGCCGACGATGAGCGCCGCCAGCTGAACGGGAGTCTTGGTGGCGGAGGAAAGAACACCGCTCATGGCGCCTCCCTTGTCGTACTGCTGACACTCATCTGCGCCTACCCCCCAGGGCGGCCCTCACGCACTGTGAGGTGGCCAGGAGGTCGGCGTAAGCTGCAGCGGTTCCGGGACGCCGAACAGCGCCTCGCCCTGGTTGGTGTGCGCACCGCCGTACGGCTGCAGCGGTTCGATCTCCAGCGCCAGATCGCCGAACTCGCATTGCGAACGAGTCTGGAGTTCGACCAGCTCCCGTGGGCGGATGACGATCTGGTCGTAGCGCTCCTCGGTGACATACCCGATCATGGTCGGCATGGTCCGCTCCCCCTCGCACGAGACGGACGGACCAGGGTGGGGGGCGAGCCACCAACATGCAGCATGCGCTTGATCACGACATGCGACAATCCCTGACAGACAAGGTCGTTTCGACCAACGGCTTGCAGGGCTTGGCTTCGGTGGCGCAGGTGGGCCACGCAGGTGGGCCACGCAGGTGGGCCACGCAGGTGGGCCACGCAGGTGGCGAGGTGCTCTTCCCGGGCGGTCTGCTCGGCGCGGATCTCTTGCCGGGTGGTGCGGGCGGTGACGGTGTCCTGTTCGGCGGCGCGGATGTCGGCGCGGCTGCTGGCCTGTAGCAGGTCGTCCCGGTGGCGGGTCAGCTGCGCGTGCTGGTGGCAGATCAGTGGCCATACCGTGCGTGGCGGCGCTTGGGTCTCGGTGTTGCGGGCCTGCTCCAGCCCTGCTCGGTACGCCTCCTCGCCGGGGTCAACGGCGCCCACCTGGTCTCCCTCGTCCGCGCCGGCGCCACCTTCATCGACGGCAAACTCGTCGAACGACCCGCAGGATCACCTGTCCCCCCAGCCGCCTAGAACTTCATGATCCACAGGTCTTGACTATTGCTCCCTAAGACGCTTTCAGAGCTCAGGTTATTTTCGGGTGCACGGTCTCGCCCGGCGGCCGACGCCGAAGCTCGGGAATGTAGTTCTCAACGACGAAACAACCGCCGGGTTAGAGATGCGCCGCCGCGTTGCGGAAGCGCTCGACCAGCTCGTTTTGCGTGGTCAGGTTCGTGATCATGTTACGGCCGGGGCGATCACCGCTCCCACGCACGGTGTTCACCTGCCAGGGAACCGGCTACCACCTGCCGAGGACGAGGCGTCCGGCGACGGGGCCGAGGGCGTAAGGGCCGGAGGTAGACCATTTACCGGCGTAGCTGGTGCCGTTCTTCCAGACATGGAAGCTGAAGGTGTTGTCTCCGTTCTGGTAAGCCGCGACGATGTCGTCCCTGCCATCGGCGTCAACATCACCCGAAGCAACAAGAGGGACTTGCCCCCGAAGTGTGGACACCTTGAGTACCGGATGATGGGAATCCGGAGACAAGGAGTTCCACGTGGCGATGAAGTCGTATCCGCCGGA
>NZ_JBFAPT010000083.1:0-1606 GCF_040676845.1 Nonomuraea sp. NPDC049504 | reverse complement strand
GGGGGGTATCACTCCAGGTGTGGAAATGATCACCAAACGTAGACGGAAGTCTGCAAAGATCATTGACCATCTCGGGGGAGAACACGATCATGTCCACGACACGGGGAAGAACCGCGCTGGCCGCGGTGGGGCAAGAACAGCACGATGACACATCGGCGCTGCTAGGGGCGGCTGCTCATCATGGCGGGGAAAAATCCCCCCAGCGTGACGGCGAGACGCCGTTGCGGGACCTGCTCGGCGATCACGTGCTGGACCTGCTGCTGGAACGCTCACGCGACGGCGCGGGCGGGCTGCGGCTGACCGGGCAGGGCTCGATGCTCGGCGAACTGGTCAAGGCGGTGCTGGAACGCGCGCTGGAGGCCGAGCTGTCGGCGCATCTGGGCTACGGCAAGCACGAGGTGTCCGGCCATGGCAGCGGCAACTCCCGCAACGGCAGGATCGGCAAGACCGTGCAGACGGGGGTGGGGCCGGTGCGGCTGTCCGTGCCCCGCGACCGGGCCGGCACCTTCGAGCCGATGCTGGTGCCCAAACGGGCCGGCCGCGTCTCCGGCGGCCTGGACGACATGATCATCAGCCTGTACGCGCACGGCATGAGCGTGCGCGACATCCAGCACCACCTGCGCCAGATCTACGACACCGAACTGTCGCACGAGGCCATCTCCAACATCACCGACGCCGTGCTGGAAGAGGTCCGCGCCTGGCAGGCACGGCCGTTGGAAACCGTCTACCCGGTGGTGTTCCTGGACGCCATCGTGGTCAAGGTCCGCGACAACCACAGCGTCCAGGCCAAACCCGCCTACCTCGCGATCGGTATCGACGTCGACGGCGACAAGCACGTCCTCGGGATCTGGCTGGCCAAGACCCCGCTCGATGCCGCCAGCGCCGGCGAGTCGGCCCGTTTTTGGACCTCTGTGATGACCGATCTGCGCAACCGGGGCGTGCGCGACATCCTCATCGCCTGCACCGACGGACTGAACGGCTTCGAAGACGCCATCCACCATGCCTTCCCGCACACCATCGTGCAGGCCTGTGTCGTGCACCTGATCCGCAACGCGCTGCGGCCGGTCGCCCGTCGTGACCGCGCCACGCTGGCCGCCGAGCTCAAGAAGATCTACACGGCGCCCAGTGTGGAGGCCGCCTTCGACGCCCTGGCCGACTTCACCGCCTCCACCTGGGGTGAGCGCTATCCGCAGGCGGCCCGTGTGTTCGAGGCCGCCTGGGACCGCTTCACCCCGTTCTTCGCCTTCTCCCCGGCGGTCCGCAAGCTGCTCTACACCACCAACAGCATCGAGTCGCTGAACTACCAGCTGCGCAAGGTCACCAAGGCCCGCGGCCACTTCCCCGGCGACGACGCCGTGGTCAAACTGCTGTGGCTGGCCATCATCAACATCGAGGACAAACGCGCCCGCGAACGCGCCATCACCAAGGAGAAGACCGGAAAGATCAAGAACTCGCCCAGCACTGCCCGCCTGATCGAAGGACAACGCACCATCGGCTGGCGCGAAGCACTCATCGAACTCGACATCGCCTATCCAGGCCGCATCAGGTAAAGACCGACCTCAGGCCATCAGAAACGATCTTTACACACCTGAAGTGACAACCTCCT
>NZ_JBFAPT010000081.1:0-1906 GCF_040676845.1 Nonomuraea sp. NPDC049504 | reverse complement strand
GCCGGGTCGTCGGCGCCCGGGGCCGAGACGACGATCAGGCCGTCGACCTGCGCGCCCAGCAGGGCGTCGATCACGGCGGCCTGGCGCTGCCCGTCGTAGCCCGAGTTCGCCGCGACCATCAGCTTGCCGGAGGCGGTGAGGGCCTCCTCCAGCCGCTGACCGAGGGCCGCGAAGTAGGGGTTGACCGTGTCGGGAAGGACGACGCCGACCAGGCCGGAGGAGCCGGAGCGCAGCGCGGCGGCCACCCGGTTGTGCCGGTACCCGAGCTCGGCCGCGGCGGCGATGACACGTTCCCGCGTGCGCGCCGCGACCGGCCGTGGCCCGCCGTTCACGACGTAGCTCACCACCGCGATCGAGGTCCCGGCGCGGCGGGCCACGTCGGCCATCGTCACCGCCATACCCGCTCCCTTCTTGACAGCTCACGTACGCGGCCACCATCGTTGCACCCGACACCGATTCTAAACGTTTAGACAACTGCCCCTTCACGGAGCCGTGATGAAACTGATCGTGGACACCGACACCGCGTCCGACGACGCCGTGGCGCTGCTGCTCGCCGCGCGCGACGAGAGCGCCGAGCTGGACGCGGTGACCACCGTCGCGGGCAACGTCCCGCTGCGGCAGGCCACCCGCAACGCGCTGCTCACCCTGGAAGTCGCCGGGATGGACGGCGTGCCGGTGTTCGAGGGCTGCGACCGCCCGATGGTGCGCCCGCTGTCCACCGCGCAGCCGGTGCACGGCGACGACGGGATGGGCGACCTCGGCCTGCCCGGGCCCGCGAGCCGTCCCCAAGCCGGGCACGCCGTCAACGTGCTGCTCGACCGGCCCCGTGAACGGCCGGGCGAGTACACGCTGGTCACCCTCGGGCCGCTGACCAATCTGGCCGCAGCGCTGCTGCGCGACCGCGACCTGCTGGGCCGCTACCGGCACGTGTACTGCATGGCCGGCGCGCCCGACGCGGTCGGCAACATCAGCGCGACGGCGGAGTTCAACGTCTGGGCGGACCCCGAGGCCGCGCAGGTCGTCCTCGCGACGGCCGATCCCGGCCGGGTCACCTGGATCGGCTGGGACGTCTCCCGGCGCGACGCGGTGATGACGCCGGCCGACCAGGAACGGCTGCTCGCCCTGGACTCCCCGCTGGCCGGTTTCACTCACCGGATCAACCGCAAGGTGACCGAGTGGGCCGCCCGGGTGACCGGGCTCTCCGGTTATGACCTGCCCGACCCGGTGGCCATGGCGGTGGCGCTGCGCCCCGGTCTGGTGGCCGAGCGGGAGACGGCGCACGTGCGGATCGCGCTCGGGGACGAGGCCCGGGGCCAGACCATGGTCGAGCGGCGGCTGACCGGCCCGCCGCCCAACGTCACCCTCGTCCGCCGCGTGGACGAGAAGGGCTTCAAGGAACTGTTGTTCGGCCTGCTGGCGCCGGAGGAGGCACGCGCATGACCGGCCGCTACGAACTGCACTGCCATCTCGACGGTTCGGTACGTCCCGCCACGGTCGCCGAGCTGGCCGGGCAGCAGGGCATCACGCTGGGCGCACCCGTCGAGTCGCTGGTGGTCGCCCCGCGCGAGTGCGGCGACCTGATGACCTACCTCACCTACCTCGACCCGATCCTGCGGGTGCTGCAGACCCCCGAGGCGCTGCGCCGGGCGGCGCTGGAGCTCGTGCACGACTGGCACGCCGACGGCGTCGTGTACGGCGAGGCCAGGTTCGCGCCGCAGCTGCACGGCGAGCGGGGCATGACCCTCGACGAGGCGGTCGAGGCGGTGGCCGACGGCCTGGCGGCCGGATCGGAGCAGACGGGCGTCCGCTGCGCGCTCCTCCTGTGCTGCCTGCGCCAGCAGCCGCCGGAGATCAGTGAGCAGGTCGTGGCCGCCGCGCTGCGCCACCGAGGATCGGTCGCCGGCGT
>NZ_JBFAPT010000080.1:0-1918 GCF_040676845.1 Nonomuraea sp. NPDC049504 | reverse complement strand
ACGCCGGCGACCGATCCTCGGTGGCGCAGCGCGGCGGCCACGACCTGCTCACTGATCTCCGGCGGCTGCTGGCGCAGGCAGCACAGGAGGAGCGCACAGCGGACGCCGGTCTGCTCCCATCCGGCCGCCAGGCCGTCGGCCACCGCCTCGACCGCCTCGTCGAGGGTCATCCCCCGCTCGCCGTGCAGCTGCGGCGCGAACCTGGCCTCGCCGTACACGACTCCGTCGGCGTGCCAGTCGTGCACCAGCTCCAGCGCCGCCCGGCGCAGCGCCTCGGGGGTCTGCAGCACCCGCAGGACCGGATCGAGGTAGGTGAGGTAGGTCATCAGGTCGCCGCACTCGCGCGGGGCCACCACCAGCGACTCGACCGGCCCGCCCAGCGTGATGCCCTGCTGCGCGGCCAGCTCGGCGACCGTGGCGGGACGTACCGAACCGTCTAGATGGCAGTGCAGTTCGTAACGGCCGATCATGCGCGTGCCTCCTCCGGCGCCAGCAGGCCGAACAACAGGTCCTTGAAGCTCTTCTCGTGCACGCGGCGGACGAGGGTGACGTTGGGCGGCGGGCCGGTCAACCGCCGGTCGACCATGGTCTGGCCCCGGGCCTCGTCCCCGAGCGCGATCCGCACGTGCGCCGTCTCCCGCTCGGCCACCAGGCCGGGGCGCAGCGCCACCGCCATGGCCACCGGGTCGGGCAGGTCGTAACCGGAGAGCCCGGTCACCCGGGCGGCCCACTCGGTCACCTTGCGGTTGATGCGGTGAGTGAAGCCGGCCAGCGGGGAGTCCAGGGCGATCAGCCGTTCCTGGTCGGCCGGCGTCATCACCGCGTCGCGCCGTGAGACGTCCCAGCCGATCCAGGTGACCCGACCGGGATCGGCCGCCGCGAGGACGACGTGCGCGGCCTCGGGGTCCGCCCAGACGTTGAACTCCGCCGTCGCGCTGATGTTGCCGACCGCGTCGGGCGCGCCGGCCATGCAGTACACCTGCTGGTAGCGGCCCAGCAGGTCGCGGTCGCGCAGCAGCGCGGCGGCCAGATTGGTCAGCGGCCCCAGGGTGACCAGCGTGTACTCGCCCGGCCGCGCGTGGGCCCGGTCGAGCAGCACGTCGACGGCGTGCCCTGCATGGGGATGGCGGGCGGGCCCCGGCAGGCCGAGATCGCCCATCCCGTCGTCGCCGTGCACCGGCTGCGCGGTGGACAGCGGGCGCACCATCGGGCGGTCGCAGCCCTCGAACACCGGCACGCCGTCCATTCCGGCGACTTCCAGGGTGAGCAGCGCGTTGCGGGTGGCCTGCCGCAGCGGGACGTTGCCCGCGACGGTGGTCACCGCCTCCAGCTCGGCGCTCCTGTCGCGCGCGGCGAGCAGCAGCGCCACGGCGTCGTCGGACGCGGTGTCGGTGTCCACGATCAGTTTCATCACGGCTCCGTGAAGGAGGAGGGGGAAAGCAGCTTGTCTAAACGTTTAGATTCAGTGTCGGGTGCAACGATGGTGGCCGCGTACGTGATCTGTCAAGAAGGGAGCGGGTATGGCGGTGACGATGGCCGACGTGGCCCGCCGCGCCGGAACCTCGATCGCGGTGGTGAGCTACGTCGTGAACGGCGGGCCGCGGCCGGTCGCGGCCCGCACGCGGGAACGTGTCCTCGCCGCCGCGGCAGAGCTCGGGTACCGCCACAACCGGGTGGCCGCCGCGCTGCGCTCCGGCTCCTCCGGCCTGGTCGGGGTCGTGCTTCCCGACACGGTCAACCCCTACTTCGCGGCCCTCGGCCAGCGGCTGGAGGAGGCGCTCTCCGCCTCCGGCAAGCTGATGGTCGTGGCGAACTCGGGCTATGACGGGCAGCGCCAGGCCGCCGTGATCGACGCCCTGCTGGGCGCGCAGGTCGACGGCCTGATCGTCGTCTCGGCCCCGGGCGCCGACGACCCGGC
>NZ_JBFAPT010000079.1:0-2176 GCF_040676845.1 Nonomuraea sp. NPDC049504 | reverse complement strand
GTGGAGCAGGTGCGCCGTGAGGCGCTGATTGATCGAGTGGAGGTGAGAGACCGCCACCTTCGCCCTGTCGCAGCAGGGTGATGAAGCTGGGGGCAGCCTGACCGGGAGGTGCCGGGAAGGGTGGCAAGCGGCCCCGACAACGCCGGGACGTGACCAGTACTGCCAGATGGCGCGGGTCCGGCAAGCGAGACGGAAAGGTATACGCGAGGAACCGGTGCATGAAGCCTCCTAACAATCCCTACCAGCTCCAACCTGGCGGATATGGGCTGGGTGCGGTGCGCACCTGCCCCCTCATCACGGGGCGGGGAACTCCCGGGCTGCTCATGTTCGGCGGCAGGGAGGCCACGGTGAAGTGCTGCGGGGTAGCCGTGGCGATGCCGCGGGGGTATAGCCGGGTGCCTACTTCGTCGAGCGATCAGTCAGTGAACACGGGAACCTTCCCGGCTTTGCCTTCTGCAGCCGCACGGCCGGTGCGGCGCGGCGGGCTGGGCCCACCGTCGGCCGATCGGGCCGGGAGGGGACGGAGCCGCCGTAGTACTCCGAGGCGGGGAGAGCCCGTCACATGGGGAAGGGCGGCAGCGAGATCGCAAGGGAGGTGCTGCAATGCCCGAAGAAACAGCGGTGGATGCCGCTGTCGCGTGGCCGTCGGCCGATGAGGCATGGCTGCGGGTACGGGGGATGCAGACCAAGCTGCACCGTTGGGCGGTAGCCGATCACGGCTTCCGGTTTGACGATGTGTTCAACTTCGTCTGCGACCCGGCCACGCTGGTGATGGCGCTGGAACGGGTCGCAGGAAATGCCGGAGCCCGGACCGCCGGAGTGGATGGCATCACCATCATCCACGTCCGGATGGCCGGAGCCGAGGCGCTGCTGAACCACATTCGCTCCCTGCTCAAGGCCGGCCAGTTCCGGCCGTTACCGGTGCGGGAGAAGATGATCCCCAAGACCGGCGGCAAGCTTCGCCGGCTGGGAATCCCGACCCTCACGGATCGGGTGGTGCAGGCGGCGCTGAAACTGGTCCTGGAACCGATTTTCGAGGCGGATTTCCGTCCGTGCTCCTACGGTTTCCGACCGAACCGGCGTGCGCACGACGCGATCGCCGAGATCCATCATCTGGCCACCGCCGGTTACCGGTGGGTGCTGGATGCGGATATCGAGGCGTGCTTCGATCGGATCGACCACACGGCCCTGATGGACCGGGTGCGCCGACGGGTCAAGGACAAGCGCGTGCTCGCCCTGGTGAAGACGTTCCTCAAAGCCGGGATCATGACCGAGCTCGGCCAGCGGAACGAGACCACCTCCGGCACGCCACAAGGCGGCATCCTCTCACCCTTGCTGGCCAACATCGCCTTGTCGGTGCTGGACGACTTCTTCGTCGAGCAGTGGGCAGCGGCGGGCGACAGTCAGCAGCGCAGGAACAGACGCGCCCAGGGGCTGGCGACCTGGCAGCTCGTCCGCTACGCGGATGACTTCCTGATCCTGGTCCACGGCACCGCCGAGCACGTCGAACAACTGCGTCACCAGGTGAGTGAGGTCCTGGCACCGATGGGTCTTCGCCTGTCGGAGAGCAAGACCAGGATCGTCCACCTTGCCGACGGGGTCGACTTCCTCGGGTTCCACATCATCTGGCGCCGCAAGCGAGGAACGAACAAGTGGCACGTCTACACGTTTATCGCCGACAAGCCGGTCCAGGCGCTGAAACGGAAGATCAAGTCGCTGACCCGCAGATTGTCACATCTGAGCTACAGGGAAACGCTGGTACGCATCAACTACATCCAGCGGGGATGGGCTAACTACTTCAAGCACGCGGTCGCCAAGCACACCTTCTCCCACCTGCAGAACTTCATCTGGTGGCGAGTGATCAACTGGGTGATGCAGCGCAACCGCATGACATGGAGAGCCATCCAGCGATGGCTGCGCACCCCACGGGGATGGCAACCCATCGCCTTCGACGGGGTCGAACTGTTCAAGATCGCATCGGTTCCGGTGACTCGCTATCGCTATCGAGGAACCAAGATTCCGTCACCCTGGCCGACAGCCCTGACCACACCCGCCCAACGGCATGATCTCGTGGAGAGCCCGGTGCGGTGAGAGTCGCACGCCGGGTTCGGCGGGCGGGTCCGGGAAACGGACCTGGAGCAATCCAGGCACCGCGCCCGGACTCGACCCAACACCT
>NZ_JBFAPT010000078.1:0-2543 GCF_040676845.1 Nonomuraea sp. NPDC049504 | reverse complement strand
CGCCGACGGATGGCGTCGTCGTCGCCGCGCAGGAACTCCAGCGCCTCGGACACTGCGGGGTGCGACAGCTGCGAACCCTGGACCACCGCCTCGGTTATCAGATAGCGGATGGGAGCCGCCTTGCCAGGCGACAGATCATCAAGGATGGCCCGTACTTCGGGTCGGTTCAGACGACCTCACCGAATCCGCGGACGCGGTCGCGGGCCACGCCTACATGGGACATCTCACCGACGATCAGAAAGCCGTCGCCGTCATCATGAAGCGGTGCCTGCAGCGCATCGGCCGCACCGCGCCCTGAACGCGTATCAGAGCTGGTGGCAAGCGGCAGGGCTGGTCATCGACGCGATGTGCCTCTGATCACTTGTCCCGTCGCCCAGGGTGCAAGCCGGGCGGTGGTCGATGCGGCGACGGACCTCGTGGATGCCGAAGTGGTAGTCGATGCGCTGGGTGGCCTCGGCTCAGTCCTCCATCGAGCGGACCGCTGACAGGGCCTCCACGACGAACGGGTTGCTCTATCGTCTGGACGCGCTCCCGCAGCGTGCCGGCGTCCTCAGTGAGGAGACTGCCAACGGTGCCCTCATAGATGGACGGTGGTCCGCGGCCAGGCGTCGCCCAAGGGAGCGACGACGTCTCCAATGGCGGTGGCCGGTTGCCGTTCCGGGTTGTACGCACGTATTTGGCACGATCGACGGTTGCGTCGCCCGCGGCGTGGAGGCGGTCGTAGTGGGTTGTCGCTGCGTGGATGACGCGGAACTGGGGGTTTACCTGGGGAAACGTCTTCAAGATCATCCCCCGCATGTCCCCTGAGGTTTTTCCAACCTGATCGCGCTGGTCAGCAGGGACGACGCCGGGACCGGTCGACATGAGAAGAGGCTCCCGGTAAGACAGCAGTCGACCAAGATCCGATGCCTCTACCGGAGAGCCTCGTTGCTGTCTTATCGTGCCGCGATTCCGCTGTCCAATCGCACCTTGATCCGTCTGGCCGAGCTGATCCGTGCCCGGCGTGCCAAGCGGCGCTGCCGGTGGCGGCGCCTGGGCCCATCCCGGCAAGCCCTGCTCGTACTCGCCCACCTGCGCAACGGCGACACCTACGCCCGCCTGGCCGCGGGCTTCGCCATCGGCACCAGCACCGCCTGGCGCTACGTCCGCGAGGCGGCCGACCTTCTCGCCGTGCTCGCCGACGATGTCCACGCCGCCGTCTTACGCGCCGGCCGGCTGGCCTACGCCATCCTGGACGGCACTCTTATCCCGATCGACCGGCTGGCCGACGAACGCCCGTACTACTCCGGTAAACATCGACGCCACGGCGTGAACGTGCAGGTCCTGGCCGATTCAGCAGGCCGGCTGGTCTGGGCCTCGCCGGCGTTGCCCGGTGCCACGCACGACCTGACCGCGGCACGCGCCACCGGCCTGATCGACGTGCTGACCATGGCCGGGGTGAAGACCTTCGCCGACAAGGGATATCAAGGCGCGGGCGGCAGCATCCGCACGCCATTCAAGGGCCATCGGCTGCGGCCGCCACTGTCACGCCATCAGCGCTCGGTCAACCGCGCACACGCCCGCATCCGCGCCTGCGGGGAACGCGCCGTCGCCACCTTGAAGACCTGGAAGGTCCTGTCCCGGCTGCGTTGCTGCCCGAACCGCGCCACCACGATCGTGCAGGCCATCCTCGTCCTGCAGCTCATGGAAGAAGGCCGCTACTC
The DNA here is from genome assembly GCF_040676845.1 of Nonomuraea sp. NPDC049504. NCBI lineage: Bacteria > Bacillati > Actinomycetota > Actinomycetes > Streptosporangiales > Streptosporangiaceae > Nonomuraea > Nonomuraea sp. NPDC049504. The sequence goes on along the minus strand of NZ_JBFAPT010000078.1, from coordinate 840 downwards.
AGGATGAAAAGGGCTCCCTGATCATGGTCGTACGGCTGCGTACGGGCACTGTCCGCTGCCTATCGAGGGTGGTGAAACAAAAGACCTGCGGCTGTGAAGCCGCAGGTCAGGGCCGTATATGACGAACTAGGTAGTGAGTGCCCCCGGCAGTGTGTTGGTTCAGGACATAGGAAACCCATGTCGCAGGACATAGGAAACTCTCGCCGGGTGTCTCAGGTCATGGGAAACCGGATCAGCGATCATGATCAGGGAGAGTGTCGAAAGCCAGACTGATCATCACCGCGGTCGTCGTCGAGGGCCGTTCCCAGGCCGAGGCTGCGCGCACCTACGGCGTCTCCAAGGGCTGGGTGTCGAAGCTGATCGCCCGCTACCGCGCCGCCGGGGAGACGGCCTTCGAACCGCGCTCCCGGCGCCCGAAGACGTCCCCGGCCGCCATCGACGCCGACACCGTCGAGCTGATCGTCCGGCTGCGCAAGGAACTCACCGACCGCGGCCTGGACGCCGGCCCGGACACCATCGCCTGGCACCTGGCACACCACCACGCCCGCACCATCTCCCGCGCCACCGTCCACCGCACCCTCACCCGCCACGGCCTCATCGAGCCCGAACCGAAGAAACGGCCACGATCGTCCTACATCCGCTTCCAGGCCGACGCCCCGAACGAAACCTGGCAAGCCGACTTCACCCACTACCGGCTCACCGACGGCACCGACACCGAGATCCTGTCCTGGATCGACGACCACTCCCGCTACGCCCTGCACGTCAGCGCCCACCACCGCATCACCGGACCGATCGTCCGCGACACCTTCCGCGCCGCCATCGCCCGCCACGGCATACCCG
>NZ_JBFAPT010000077.1:1700-2802 GCF_040676845.1 Nonomuraea sp. NPDC049504 | reverse complement strand
GACTGCTGGAGGGGATCCCAAGTAGCACGGGGCTCGAGGAATCCTGTGTGAATCTGCCAGGACCACCTGGTAAGCCTAAATACTCCCTGATGACCGATAGTGCACGAGTACCGTGAGGGAAAGGTGAAAAGTGCCCCGGTGAGGGGTCGTGAAATAGTACCTGAAACCGTGTGCCTACAAGCCGTAGGAGCTTACATCAGCTTGCTGGTGTGTGATGTGACTGCGTGCCTTTTGAAGAATGAGCCTGCGAGTTATGGTGTGTGGCGAGGTTAACCCGTGTGGGGGAGCCGTAGCGAAAGCGAGTCTGAAGAGGGCGTTTGAGTCGCATGCTGTAGACCCGAAGCGGGGTGATCTACGCATGGGCAGGTTGAAGCTCAGGTAAGACTGGGTGGAGGACCGAACCCACCAGGGTTGAAAACCTGGGGGATGACCTGTGTGTAGGGGTGAAAGGCCAATCAAACTCCGTGATAGCTGGTTCTCCCCGAAATGCATTTAGGTGCAGCGTTACGCGTTTCTTGCCGGAGGTAGAGCACTGGATGGCCGATGGGCCCGACAAGGTTACTGACGTCAGCCAAACTCCGAATGCCGGTAAGTGAGAGCGTGGCAGTGAGACTGCGGGCGATAAGGTTCGTAGTCGAGAGGGAAACAGCCCAGATCACCGACTAAGGCCCCTAAGCGTGTGCTAAGTGGGAAAGGATGTGGAGTCGCAGAGACAACCAGGAGGTTGGCTTAGAAGCAGCCATCCTTGAAAGAGTGCGTAATAGCTCACTGGTCAAGTGATTCTGCGCCGACAATGTAGCGGGGCTCAAGCACACCGCCGAAGTCGTGGCACTGACGACCATGTGTTGTTGGTGGGTAGGGGAGCGTCGTGCAGCCGGCGAAGCAGCAGAGTGATCTAGTTGTGGAGGCTGTGCGAGTGAGAATGCAGGCATGAGTAGCGAATCGAGGGTGAGAAACCCTCGCGCCGGATGACCAAGGGTTCCTGGGCCAGGCTAATCCGCCCAGGGTAAGTCGGGACCTAAGGCGAGGCCGACAGGCGTAGTCGATGGACAACGGGTTGATATTCCCGTACCCGCTTCAATGCGCCCATACTGAACCTCGT
>NZ_JBFAPT010000077.1:0-1607 GCF_040676845.1 Nonomuraea sp. NPDC049504 | reverse complement strand
CGTGAGATGTGATGCCGAGCCGATTGTGGTGAAGTGGATGATCCTATGCTGCCGAGAAAAGCCTCTAGTGAGTGTTGTGGCGGCCCGTACCCTAAACCGACTCAGGTGGTCAGGTAGAGAATACTAAGGCGATCGGGTGAACTGTGGTTAAGGAACTCGGCAAATTGCCCCCGTAACTTCGGGAGAAGGGGGACCTCTGCTGGTGAACATCCTTGCGGTGGGAGCTGGTGGGGGTCGCAGTGGCCAGGGGGAAGCGACTGTTTACTAAAAACACAGGTCCGTGCGAAGTCGTAAGACGATGTATACGGACTGACGCCTGCCCGGTGCCGGAACGTTAAGGGGACCGCTTAGTCTGACTTCGGTTGGGCGAAGGTGAGAACTTAAGCGCCGGTAAACGGCGGTGGTAACTATAACCATCCTAAGGTAGCGAAATTCCTTGTCGGGTAAGTTCCGACCTGCACGAATGGCGTAACGACTTCCCCGCTGTCTCAACCACAGACCCGGCGAAATTGCACTACGAGTAAAGATGCTCGTTTCGCGCAGCAGGACGGAAAGACCCCGGGACCTTCACTACAGCTTGACATTGGCGTTTGGAGCGTCTTGTGTAGGATAGGTGGGAGACTGGGAAGCTCGGACGCTAGTTCGGGTGGAGTCATTGGTGAAATACCACTCTGGTCGTTTTGAACGTCTAACTCTGGTCCGTGATCCGGATCGGGGACAGTGTCTGGTGGGTAGTTTAACTGGGGCGGTTGCCTCCTAAAGGGTAACGGAGGCGCCCAAAGGTTCCCTCAGCCTGGTTGGCAATCAGGTGTCGAGTGTAAGTGCACAAGGGAGCTTGACTGTGAGACTGACGGGTCGAGCAGGAGCGAAAGCTGGGACTAGTGATCCGGCATCGGCGTGTGGAAGCGGTGTCGCTCAACGGCTAAAAGGTACCCCGGGGATAACAGGCTGATCTTCCCCAAGAGTCCATATCGACGGGATGGTTTGGCACCTCGATGTCGGCTCGTCGCATCCTGGGGCTGGAGTAGGTCCCAAGGGTTGGGCTGTTCGCCCATTAAAGCGGTACGCGAGCTGGGTTTAGAACGTCGCGAGACAGTTCGGTCCCTATCCGCTGCGCGCGCAGGAGACTTGAAAGGAGCTGTCCCTAGTACGAGAGGACCGGGACGGACGAACCTCTGGTGTGCCAGTTGTACCGCCAGGTGCACGGCTGGTTGGCTACGTTCGGAAGGGATAACCGCTGAAAGCATCTAAGCGGGAAGCTCGCCTTGAGATGAGGTCTCCCACCACGAGAGTGGGTAAGGCTCCCGGTAGACGACCGGGTTGATAGGCCGGAAGTGGAAGCACGGTAACGTGTGGAGCTGACCGGTACTAATAGGCCGAGGACTTGACCACAAAGCAAACCCTCCCTTGGGGGGGTGTCTTGCTCGCGTCCACTAGGCAATTCTGAGACAGCAAGCAGTGTGCTGTTTCGCAGGGTTGCGGCGGTTATGGCGGGAAGGAAACACCCGGTTACATTCCGAACCCGGAAGTTAAGCTTCCCAGCGCCGATGGTACTGCACTCGGGAGGGTGTGGGAGAGTAGGTCACCGCCGCACAAACTTTCAAGGA
>NZ_JBFAPT010000076.1:0-3979 GCF_040676845.1 Nonomuraea sp. NPDC049504 | reverse complement strand
TGCCAAAGCGTCAAGCATCAAGTGAGACCAGACATCCGGTCGAACACCCGGTCGAACACCCCGGCCTTACGGGCCTCGGCAATGAGTTCCACGAGATCGGCTACAAGCTTCGGGCTTGCGGCGATGGTCGCGTGGGCGGTCATGCTGTGCGGGCTACCGTCGAGATCGACCACCGTTGCGCCAGCTTCTCGGGCGATGATAACGCCTGCTGCGGTATCCCACGGGTTGTTGCTGAGCATTATGGCGGCATCGATCCTGCCGTGAGCCACCCACGCGAGATCGACCGCGGCGGAGCCGAACATCCGAATGCGCTGAACGCGCGCGGCGAGTTCTTCGGTCAGGGCGAACCTCGGCCGGTTACGCTCCTCGGCGTTCTCCCCCACTGCATAGTCACCGATCGCCACAATCGCACTCCGCAAGTCGCGGGCATCGCCCACCCGGATCGAAGACCCGTTGACGGCAGCGCCGGCCTCCTCAGCCGCCGCGTAGCGAAGGTCGGGGAACGGCAGGTCGATCACACCAAGCGTGGGGGCGTCCTTATCGACGAGGCCCAGGGAGACGCTGCAGAGCGGGATGCCGTGCAGGAAGTTGGCCGTCCCGTCCACGGGGTCCAGCGCCCACATCAGGCCATCGCCCAGGCGACTGCCGCCTCCCTCTTCACCCAGAAAGCCGATCTCAGGGGTTTCACGGGCCAGGAATTCCCGTACGGCATGCTCGACGGCGTAATCCACCTCCGTGGCCATGTCCCGGTCACCCTTGGCCGTGATGACGCCGGGAGCCTTGATGCGGATGATCTCGCTGGCGATCGACACGGCTCGTTCAGCGATGGGGAGAAGAGTTCGGGTGTCGATGGTCATACGGGTTTGCTCCGCTCCCACACATCCCTGAACACCTGGTCGAAGATGGGGAACAACCCCTCTGCGGCGGTGCTGTCCGTGATCACAAAGGGAGGTGAATCGACTCCGCGTGCCTGCGGCAGGTACGGCTGGATCACGCACAACGCCCGGTCCACGATGATCAGGTTGTATCGGATCGTCTCGTCGTAGACGTGGAGTTCGAGGCACTGGGCCGACGTGGTGTCGAGCCGATCGCGCAGCCCGGGGCGGGGCAGAAGGACCTCAGGGCCCGCATGGGGCACGACAACGTACGGGCGGCCATGATCTACCAGCACGCGGTCAGAGGAGCCGACGAGGCGATCACCCACGCCATCGACCGGCAACTCGAAGCACGCGACGATGACGACGACGAGGGCACGACGGGCGCGCTGGTCCCGGCAGGGGTGATCAAGAGCTAATGGCCCGTTAATGGCCCGCAAAGATCAAACAAGGCAGGAAACAAGTAAGGCCCGGGTCGGGATCCACGTCCCCACCTGGGCCTTCAGACTGAGAGCGGGTGACGAAAATCGAACCCGCGCTGTCAGCTTGGGAACTCTTCAAGATCATGGACCCTGAGCAGGGGAAACGCTGACCTGGGCATGTGCCGGTCGAGTCACCGTGAGTTCCCGTGACTCCCTGCTGGTCGCTACGAGAACGGGCACGCAGCGGGCACGGGCTTACGGCCATTCAATGCGGACAAGGTAGACCTCGCGCTGCCGGTCCAGGACCACGTACGTGGCAAGGCCGCGCTCTCCGAACGGGTGCGTAAGCATGTTCGCCCGGGGATTTGCAGAGTTGTACGGGTCTCCACCCCACGGAGCGGTCTCCAGTAGTGCGAACAGATCCGCGAGCGGATGCAGTGCGTGATCGGGTAGCGCAGCGATCTGTTCCTCGGCTACGGGATCGATGACGAGCTTGAACACCTAGACATCGACCCCGCGAGCAGCAAGGATCTCCCGCCACGGCCTCCCATGAGGAACAGGTTCGCCGGCCAGAGCCTGTTGGGCTCGGACGTGCATCTGACGGCGCCCCTCGGGATCTTTTGCGGTGTCACACGCGGAGATCCACCAGCGGTGCACGAAAGCGTTCAGCGCTCCAAGATCCAGGCTCACCCTGACCTCGTCGAGCACGGCCTTGAGTCCGGCGTCGAAAGCCTCGCGATCTTCTGAGATGACCAGCGCGGCACGGATGGCCCGCAGGTTCTTCTCAGGCAGAGGCGCGCCGACGGAGATGAAGTCCTGCGGTTGTGCGGTCATACCCGCTCCCTTCCTTGTCCTCTAGAGACTACAGAGGAGGGGCGACATCCTTCACGCACACACGAGAGGTGGGCCTGTCACAGTACGAAGTGGAGCGGGTGACGGGAATCGAACCCGCGCTGTCAGCTTGGGAACTCTTTCAGGATTATGCCCTCCGACCAGGGAAAACGCTGACCTGGGCGTCCGCCGGTCGAGTGGCCGTGAGTCACCGTGACTCCCCGCTGATCGCTCTCCGAACGGGCACGCAACGGGCACGCACTTGCCAGTGCTCGCGTGAGCCGCCGATACTCGTGGTGATCCGCTGGCGAGCCCGCCCTCGTACCTGCTTGGTGAGCCGTTTGGCGCCGCGGCGGGGCACTGGCGCGGCGAAGGTGCTTGGAAGTCAGCGGATCTCCAACATGCGGATTAAAGGCTCGGCCGAGCATGGTCCCAGGCAATTCAATGCAGGCCAGAGGGCGTGGGCGGTCCATAGTGAACGTCCTTGGACGGCTTCGTATTGCAACCTGAACTGCAACTCTGAGGCGGGTCATCTGCGGGCGTCCAACGAAGTTATGACGGTAGTGACGATCAGCCGTATCCCGGCGATCAGTGCAGCAGGAAGAAGGAAGTAGGACCAGAACCGCCGCGCGTCCTGACCAGCTGTCCAGGCGATCTCGATCATCAAGGTCATAGCGGCGAGGGTGGCGGATGAGAAGAGGATCAAGCGCCGCTACGCGACGTCACGTCCTCACTTTTTCGACTCGTGTCTCTGTTCCCACGCGAAGGAGAGCGCCAGTGCGAGCGCCATGATCAGGCTCCACACTTCGAGTGCGCCCCAGAATACGCCTTCGTTCGGTCGAACATGCGATAGGTACGCGACGCCCGTTAGAGGGATGCAACAGAGTAATATCCCCCACCAGCGGCCGCTCTTCAGCCCTGCGAGTCCGAGCCCGAAGACAGCTATCACCGGCAGTCCGGCCAGAAGCACCAGGGGCCATGCCCATAACGCGGCCACAGCCCCCACACCCCACCCCAGCACGAGCATCGAGATCGCGGATGTCCCCAGGAAGGCGGAGATCCACCGCTGGTCGTCTCGTCGCACGCTCATCGCTCCCACGCCGAGGGAGGCCAAGGCAATGGTCAGCATCACCGCCGCCGCTCTGAGATCGTTGCGTTCAGAGACCCACAGAGCGATCACCGACGTCACGAAAAGCAGCGCAGCCAGGCTGTAAGCTAGTGCCGATAACCTCCGCACATTCTCCCCTTCCCCAAGAAAACGCGGACGGGATGCGCATGCACTACAAGGACATCCCGTGGCTTTCAGGTTCTAGTCCGCTGGCGAGCTGTTCTGTGTGATTGAAGCACCAGCAATCTCTGTCACCTACGGCGGGTCATGCAGAACCAGGCCGTCAATCTACTTCCAAGGCCCGGCCGCGGCCCTGGCCGATCAAGCCATGGCCAAAGTGGTGCAGCGTTGCGTCTTGGCCTACCAGTCCGCGACCGACACCCTGAACACGCGTTACAACCAGCAGGACACTTGCGCCGACCGCGCACCGGCGACCCGCGACCACCGTCGTGACCGAGGGAGATCCGCCCGTTCAGGTAGTTAAGCTCGACGATTAGCCACCTTGCACAGTGAGCCAGGGTGAGGAACGAACCCTGGATCGTCGATCGCCCCCAAGCACGTACGGTGTCCAGCCATGCAGTGGCGATCGTAGGGCTGCATCTGTGTGGCGGCGGGGCAACCCCGGCCGGTGGGTTCGGTTGGTACGGCGGGGCCGGCGTGCGGTGGCCGGCCCGGTGTCCCGCCCGCCGTCCGGGACCGGCCCCCAGGCCGCACGCCCGGACGGCGGGCGGGCGGAGGGCCGG
>NZ_JBFAPT010000075.1:0-4681 GCF_040676845.1 Nonomuraea sp. NPDC049504 | reverse complement strand
TCCTTCGCGCCGTCCACCGTGACGGTGATGTCGACCAGCTTCTTGACGCCCTTGCTACTGATCAACGCCAGGACCGGGCGGGCTTCCGTGCGGCCGGTCGCCGGGTCGGTGGCCACTACCTCGTCGCCGGTCTCCACCTTTTCGATCGGCTTGGTCGAGCCGTCGGCCATCAGGACCGGGGCCGAGGCCGGTCCGAGCCTGGGCCGCCCGCTGGTCGACAAGTTGGAAGGCTCTCAGGTCCACAACCTGAAGGAGCTGCGTCCCGGCTCGGCAGGTCGCTCCGAGATCCGGATCTTGTTTGTGTTCGATCCGTGGCGATCGGCCATTTTGCTGATCGGCGGGGATAAGTCCGGTGACTGGACGGGCTGGTATCGGCGGGCCATCCCCCGTGCCGAAGAGCTGTACGCGAAATACCTGGCCGAACGCGAAACGGAGGAGAAGAACCGATGACGAACTTTCCCAAGTGGAACGACGTCCGCGCCGACATCGTGGCCACCTCCGGCGGCGAGGAGGCCGTGGCCGAGGCCCGGCGGCGCAATCAGGCCTACATCGACGGCCACCGGCTGGCCGAACGGCGCAAGAGCCTGGGCCTGTCACAGACAGAGCTCGCTGACCTGATGGGAGTGACCAAGAGCCGGGTCTCCCAGATTGAACGCGGTGAGGTGTCCACCGTGGAGGCCATCGCCCGCTACGTACAGGCCCTCGGCGGGCAACTCCAGATCTCGGCCGTGTTCGGCGATGACCTGTACATCCTGCGCGGCACCGACACCCACGCCGCATAACTCGAACACCACTGCACGGCCCGATCATGCAACTCGGGGGTACTTCCTCTGCCTGGCAGCCAGAAGGAAAAACGAATCGAGGAGTAGGCCTTGCCTACTCGAATGTCACGGGCATTCCCGCTGCAGCAAAATCACCCAGAATCAGGTCGATGCATCGGACCGGACCTGCACCACCATCGAGGACTTTTGAAAGATGCTCTTCGGCTACGGCGTAGTCCCGCCAACGTATACGCTTTGCGGGCAAGCGTCGCAGACAATCGAAAAATGCCATGAAGTTGGATTCGAGATATCCTCCTGGCCCGTGCGCGGCCTCGCCTATCGCGCAGAAAAAACTCGCGAGGTCTACTATCCCTCGACCATCCAGCACAATTTCTTCACCGATGGAGCGGGTGGATATTCTGCTGTGTGAAGCAACCTCTACCCAGCCCTCGCGCTGCCCAACGGGGATGTCCCACCACTTATTGATCGTCGCTGGTGGAGCGATGCGCCATGATTCCCACACAGGCTTGGCCCAAGCATGCGGAGGCAAACTTGTGGTCGCTCGAAACCGTCCAGCGGACCCATCGGATGCAAGGGAGATCTCCACGTCATTCAGATCGTAGTGGCCGATGGCGTTGTGAGACGTATCCAGAATCACAAGTTCCACGTCACCGGGGACAATCAATGGATCATCCACACTCCACTTCCGTTCGAGAGGCATTTCAGCCCGAATGAAAGGAACAGAGAGCACGTACTGAGGCGTATCGTCTGGGCGTTCGAAATCTTCGTAGAATGAGCGGTCGCCGATGAAGAAGTTTTCCATGTCGACCAAGGCAAGTATGCACGTCGAAGTGCCGAACTCACGAAGTGCATACTTGACGTCCACCGCCACTTACTCCCTCCACGAATCAATCAGCTGGGGCCGTTAACTCCCACACTCCTTGGGGAAGTCCTTTATCCTACGATAGTGGGTGTTGGTGTATCCATAATCTCCCCATCGATTAGGGCCGAGGATCCGATAGAGATCCGGATTCCTCGTATTCCTCTTACTCGGGACCTCCCACTCTGGAGATCCAGGGAAGTTATGCGCATCGTCCCTACCCCACTTCCTCGACTGTCAGGTTGTGGACGCGTTGGGTGGCGGTGCGGTGTTCGACTGCGGTGATCTGGACGTACGTGCCGGCTGAGGTCTGCAGCCACATGCCGGGCTGCAGGGCGCCGGCGGTCAGCCAGGCCTTTCGCTTCGGGACCCAGAACGGGTGGTTGTCCGTCGCTGTGATGACGTCCTTCGCGCCGTCCACCGTGACGGTGATGTCGACCAGCTTCTTGACGCCCTTGCTACTGATCAACGCCAGGACCGGGCGGGCTTCCGTGCGGCCCGTCGCCGGGTCGGTGGCCACTACCTCGTCGCCGGTCTCCACCTTCTCGATCGGCTTGGTCGAGCCGTCGGCCATCAGCACCGGGGTGCCGGGGACGAAGCTGTTCGGCAAAGCGCAGGTCGTACCAGGCGGGTCCAGCGGGACGTCCGGGATCGTGGCGTCGATGACCTCTTCGATCAGCCTGTCGGCGATGTCCTCGGCGGCGTTCTCCCCCAGCTCCTCCACCACATCCTTGGCGCAGGAGATCATGCTGCGGCACAGCAGGTCACCGTCATAGTCGACGCCGTCGTAATCGACGCCTCCGGTGGCTGTACTCCGTCGCGCCGCCCGACAGCAGCCGGTTGCGCTCGTCGTAGACGAAGGGCGTGTCCCCGACCTTGACCCGGTTGCCCGAGTCGTCCCACTCGTAGGTGGTCGTCGTGCCGTCGGGGGCCGTCCAGGAGGTCATCCGGTCGGCCTGGTCGTAGGCGTAGGTGTTGGTGCCCGCACCGGCCGTGCCCGCGGTGACCTTGGAGAGCAGGTTGTCGTTCTTGTCCCAGCCGTAGGTGATCTTCGCCAGCTGGCTGCCGGCGGCGTTGCGCAGGGTGTGGCTGGTGATGCGGTCGAGGTCGTCGTAGCCGAACTCCTGCTTACCTCCGGGGCTGGCGGAGGTGAGCGTCCTGAGGCGGTCGGCGGCGTCGTAGTCGTAGGTCAGTGACCGGCAGCTGACCGCGTCGCTGAGGGTCTTCAGCCGGTCGGCACGGAACTCCAATCCCGTCCGCCGGTCACAGGCGATCCGAAGAACCGATGAATGGCAACACGCTGCTCCTCCACGGAAGCCACCTGCGACGCTTCAGCCGGCCCGAAGACGTCAACGACCTCCCCCTCTCCGCCGAACCTGCTGAGGACCGTCGCCACGCGACCTAACTCCATCTGCTGCTACATACCAGAGGGGAAGACATCCGGACGGGCCCCCAGGCAGCAGAGGAAAAGCCCTTCCTTCTCAAGATGCACCCGAGCATCGAGAAGACACCAGAAGCGGTTGGACCCCGAATAAGTCAACAACTCCCCGTCCGCAACACGCACCCTCAGCCCCACTTCTCCCCCTGTCTTCGAGGGTCTCCAGAAGGACCGGGATGACCGAGGGTGTGCGCTCTACTGCCGTCAGCCCGGCGTGTCCACATAACGGTGCGAACGTTCGACAACTCGTGCTTGAGGACCTGCTCCTCCACAGTGGCCGCCGAACCTGCTACATCCAGGATCCTGCGGGCCAGCCACTCCAGCCAATCTTCCGTTCTGTCCCACCCCCACTTCCGCCTTCGACCAGCCAGCGGCGACCCTCGTTGCTACTTGAAGGCTTTCGCCGGCGAGGTCACCATTTCCAGCAGCCGCCGGAACAAGTATGCAGTCCTCCAACTTCAGGATCGCATTCGGGATACGCTCACGACAATACTCCCGACGGCTTCACCAGCCTCTGAATGAGATCCATGTTAAATCTCGATGTCGTATCCGAGTACCCTCGAATATCGACCCGCCCATTCCCTGGCTGACGCGAGAACATCCATGGTTCTTCCGCTCGTCAGTTGTATCGGCCCTCGTTCCAGCTCTGCTCGGATCCGAGACTCCAGATCAGGCAAACCGATGTCCCGCGCCAACACCAGGGCTTGCACGAGACGAGCTGGATAGTTGGCTACAGGAAGCCAGGCGTAGAGCTCACCTCGCTGCACGTCTTCTGCGGAAGAAAGCAGCACACCTAGGTCAGTGCGATCGACTACGAAACAAGTCGCTTGCCCCAGCCCTTTCTGGAGAAAGTCCTCCAACGGTTCGTCGACGGCCTGTGGCCATGGTATTTTGTTACTGGAGCTGCGAATCGGAACGGACATGCGTCCGTACTTCTCTAGGGCCGGCCCGAACTTGGCGTCACCCACGTTCAGGTACCAGGCGAGCGTCCCCCCAGCCCCTTTGGATATCCACCCTAGGTACGCCAACTCTCGGGACTCCCAGCGCACCTCTCCCTTTCGTGACACTTCAGCCTCTGATGAGATAGCCCCAAGCTCCATGGCCACGCGCAACACGGCTGGCGCAGTCAGCGGCTTAGCCACTCCAACATCACCACTTCATCCATCTGCGGGACCCGTTGGGCACCCTCACGAGGTCGAACACTACCCCATCCGGCGTGTCCCGATATGCCCATAGCTCGCCGTAATCAACACCCATCTCATTCATGTAGCGTCGCAGCTGGCGAGTTCCGGCCTTGATGCCGCTCTTAGTATTCGGCTTGAGCTCGACGGGAAAGTCATCGGGAGTGAAGCCGTCCGGGATGCTATTTGGCGATATCTGATTGCCAGGCTTATACCCGAGGGAGTCCAAATGCTCTCCCCACTCAGGCCCGTTATGGACACGAGTCCCACGCGCAGCAGCTTTACTATTCCCAGGCTGAAGATTTGTCGGGCACGTTCCGTTGGAATTATGTACGAGGACCGGAGTCGTACCCGCCACCACATGATAGGTGTGGAAGTCCTCGACGGTCAGGTTGTGGACGCGTTGGGTGGCGGTGCGGTG
>NZ_JBFAPT010000074.1:0-4905 GCF_040676845.1 Nonomuraea sp. NPDC049504 | reverse complement strand
CCGAGCAGATAGGACGTGGCGACCACGCTGATCAGCGCCTGCTCGGCCCGGCGGCGTCGCTCCAGCAGCCAGTCCGGGTAGTACGAGCCTTGGCGCAGCTTCGGGATCGCCAGCTCGATCGTCCCCGCGCGGGTGTCCCACTCACGCAGCCGGTAGCCGTTACGCGAGTTCGTGCGCTCGTCGCTGCGCCGGCCGTAAGCGGCCCCGCACAGGCTGTCGGCCTCGGCCGACATCAACGTCTCGGCCATGGTCTTCACCATGGATCGCAACATGTCCGGGTCACCGGTCTCGATCTGCTGCGCCAGCCACCGCTCAGGCGTCACACTGTTGTCCGCGGTCATCGCCGTTCTCCTTCTTGGAATCGTTGCTACGAAGGATCACGCGATGACCGTTCTCATTTCACGACGCCACACCTGCTGACCAGGTCAAACTCGTACACCACTTCCGTGGACGCAACCCGTCCTGCTGCGGGTGTACGCCAAGTGCATGGACGGCCAACAGGAACAGATCAACGGCAAGATCAACGCAGCCTTGGACAGTTAGCCCGTAGTCTCCATCCACCCACTCCGGCCCCGCGCGTCCCGGGGCCGGTCCCTCCTGCAGCTGTTCTCCGATTGGGAAGACCGTACGCGAGGACCGATGCCGCTGCAGCGGTGGTCGCAGGGCGAGACAACGCTCCGCAAATCAGAGAGGGGAAGCAGGCGAGGCCGTGGATCGCTGCGACTTGTTACCGACTGTTCCCGCCCACCCGATCAAGTTCCTCGTCCAGAATCGGGCGCGCCACCTTTTCTACCGACAGTGCGGTTACGGGGCCGGTGCCAGGAGAAGGGGGCGGAGTTGACGGGCGAACTCGACGGCATCGGCTTGATGATCCCGTCCCGCTGCTCCCTTGACGATCTGGATGGCCAACATTTTGCTGCCGTCCGGTGTCCAGGCGAAGACCTTGCCCCCGACGAGGTTCCCGTTCGTGTCCTTTACCGGCGCGCTGTAACCTGGGCCGACGCCGTCAGGCAGGGCCACTCCACTATCTCTGGCTTTGCCGTTCTCCAGGCTCTGCAAGATTGACGGGTACGGGTCGTGCAGCTCGACGGTCATCAGCGCTTTATCGGTGATGCTCGGTGACTTACTGACGACGCAGTGAGAGAAGTCGCTCGCCGAGGTGGACCCGCTCGCGTAGAAGTCGCTCAATCCGATGGCCCGGCCAATGGCCTGGCTCGATATCAGGCCACATTCCACAGGCGGTGCCGTCGCGCTGCCGAGTGGGCGGCTGTCCGTAGGAGGAGGCGATGAACAGGCTGCCAAGCCGATGAGGATGACAGCCCCGCAGGCTAGGGTCGACCCTTTTCTCATTCCTCTGCTTCCGGGTAGATGGGAACGTCCAGCTGGAACCCTTCCCAGACGGACCGGTCGACGTCGCGGAACACTGCTGAGCACAGACTTCGGGGACTTCGATGTCTCCTATCTCTGGGACGATACCGATCCGACGACGGCGCAGGCGGCAAGCGATCAGGGGGGCAAGAACGCACAGCGACTCGCTGGAGTCGCTGGCGTTCCGCCGCCTTCTGCCAACGACAAGTTCTGGCAGTACGGCTGGGACTTGCAGCCCCTCAAGAAGGACTGGAATGTGGGCATCGCCACCGCTTCACACTGGGACCCGCCCGCTAGATGCGAGAATCCTTGTTATCAGCTTCAGTGGCCAATCAGTCCCGTCAGGAATGCCATGAAATTCTTTCCGCGGGGCCGCACTTGGGGCACTGGCCCAAACGCGCCGAAAGCGAGTTGGACAACTGATCTCGCCAAGTACATCGTGAAGAATTCCAGAGCGTCAATCTCGTTCAACAGCTGCTTCAAGGTGGTAAAGCTGACGACCACGAACAGTATCGGTTTCGCGATAGGCTTCGAAGGAAGTCAAGGGACCGGAGGCTTGAGCGGAAGCTATACGTCTTCGGCTGAGACGAAGGATATCTGCCACTCGGTGAAGCGCAATTGGGCCCACGGCTACGCGAACAAGTCGGTAACCTTCGATCCCGATACGGGAATGGGTGAGTGCGAGGACCTTGCGGGAAAGTGTGGCATACTCGCCTACCGCAACGAGTTGACAGGAAGGCTCACCTTCAAGTTCTACAATTCCAACAAGGTCAAAGATATACAGGAGGTTGACAAGATCACGATCCGCTGCGACTGGGCTCGAGCCGACGGAAAGCTCCCTGATCTCGCGACGCATAATTGCATCAGAAGTAGTTAATCGTCGAAGTCCAGGAGGGGTTCGAGTCACCCCTCCGGGGCTTCGGCCACACCGAGTGGATGGTCGTGACAGTTCGTATTATGGCATTGATGGGCTTACTCATGACTCTGCTTGTCGCGTGCACTACTGTTCGCGGTAATGATGAGTATCAGCGTCGAAATATTACTTACACGGAAATCGATCACTTCGGCTACGTGATGGCTAATGCTTTTCGGGCCACTCATCCCGAGTACGCAGTGACCTTAGGAGAGCCCCTCTGGGGACGCCGTCCAAAGGAGATGGCCATCGAATTGAGGATAGTAGCGAATTGGGAGCCCGAGTCGAAGTCTGGCCGCACGGCCGCTCTCGCTATACGCCAGGACGAGTTTTCGGGCCGCATTTACTACTCCGCCCCCGAAGACCGCACGGCGGTGCCGGAGAGAGCCCTTCTCAATTCACTTGCTCCACGATCCCGGCAAGCAGTCGAACTCCGCACTACATTCGGGTCCCTCGGCCAAGGCGGCACGGATGAGCTTGTCGACAAGGGTGCCGTGGATGAGCAGTTGAAACAGGCAGGCCAGACCAAGGTAATAACTGTCGTTGTCGAACTCAAGGAACCTCTGACCGTGGCCGATGTTCGGCGTAAAGGATATCTGTCGCTCAACAAGGTGATCTTCGCTTCCGCAAAAGGCGAACCTCCCGTGTACTGGGACGGATTCACTACCTTCTGCGGAGACTGCTATGGCGACAGCGAGCGGATTACCAACGATTTTCGTTCGTGGGTATCCGCCTTGAGCCCGTCCGACGAGGATGCTCTAAGTCACTTCGGTCTCCGTCTCGAACGGCTCAGGGAAACCGCTCGTGCCGGGAAGATAGCTGGCTATCTTGTAAAGGAAGCGAACCCTGGCCTTCTTCGCCGGCTACTGCAGAAGGACTATGTCAGGACTCTGCATATAGTTCGCATCGACGAATACTGCGCGGACTATGAACTCGGCGAGTGTGTGCCGGGTCGTTGGCCCAAAGAGAACAGACTGGAGGGTGAACGGCTGCCCGGTTGACACCGCTCCAGCAACCTCGACAGGACCACCCGCCTGCTCGGCACCACGCCATGCCGGTCAATGCCAGCACATGGGTTCGGCGCTCTCACCCCACGTTGAGCACATTCGGTCTCTCAGTATCGATCGTGATCAAATGCGCATAGAGGAAGGCACTGATCGCCTCGTACGCCTTGAGCTCGTTGGCGCGGTTGGTGAAGCCGTGGCCCTCGTCGGGGTAGATGTCGTAGCGGACCTCGACACCACGCTCACGCAGCCGGGCGACGATCTGGTCGGACTCGGCTTGGGGGACGCGTGGGTCGTGGGCGCCCTGGATGACGAACAGGGGCGCCGTGATGCCGTCTGCGTGGGTGACGGGGCTGCGCGCGAGGAGGTGTTCGGCGCAGGTGTCGGGGTCGCCGAGGACGGTCGCGACGAAGGTCTTCCAGGTGGAGGGTGAGGCCTTGGCGAGGGTGACGAGATTGCTGGGGCCACAGATGGAGACGCCCGCGACCCACGAGTAAGGCAGGCGCGCGAGGCAGGACAGGGCGGCGAATCCGCCGTACGACGCTCCCATGACCGCGAGGCGGCCGGTGTCGGCCCAGCCGAGGGTCTGCAGGTGGCGGATGCCGTGGTCCAGATCGTCGAGGTCGATGCCGCCCCAGTCGCGGTAGATGAGCTTCTGGTGGGCGGTGCCGTAGCCGGTGGAGCCGGCGGCGTTGGGGGCCAGGATGGCGATGCCCTGGTGGAGAAGGTGCTGGTAGAGGCCCGAGCGGGCGTAGATGGGACGTTCCTGGGCCTCCGGTCCGCCGTGGACGGACAGCAGGACCGGGTGGGGGCCCGGGCCGTCCGGACGGTAGAGGAGGGCGTGGACGTCGCGGCCGCCGCTCGCCGGATAAGTGATGAGCTCCGGGACGATGGAGCTGATGACGCGCAGGGCGGCAGGACGGGTGTCGGTGAGGGAGCGGAAGTCGTGGTTGGCGAGGTCCAGGACCGCGAGTTCCGTCGGCCGCGCCGCCGAGTCGATCAGGAGGACGGCGAAGGAGGCGTCCGGTGCCAAGGACAGTGCCGAGATGACGCCAGACGGGATGTCGGGCAGCAGGAGCGGGGAGCCGTTGCGTTCGGCGTGCAGACGGGAGCGACCACCCTCGTTGACGGACCAGATGCGTACGCCCGCCGCGACATCCAAGGTTTCGACGTCCCAGGACGGGGCGGCGATTGCGTGCAGGGACTTGGCTTCGAGGTCGTAGAAGGCGGCGGCGGTGAAGTCGCTCCAGTGATCGGTGAGCAGGTGGAACCCACTGGAGTCCGAGGCCCAGGCGCCGGGCTCGAAGACACCCTCGCCGAGCGCGGACGTCGCGCAGGCGGGCTCGGCGTCAGGGGTGCTCAGGTCCGTGAGGTAGACCGCGATGTCGGTGTTGGAGCGGAAGCCGGTCGCCAGCAGCCAGCGGCCGTCGGGGGAGAGGCTGACGGCTTCGAACGCGACACCTTCGGGCGGCGTGAAGCGGCGGAGCTCGCCGGTCGTCAGGTCATGAACGATGAGGTCCTGGGCTCTGAGCGCCTGCGGAAAAACGGCACTGAACATCCTCGGCTCACTCGCCGGTGGTCTCGCGGGCAAGTTGGCCGCGAAATACGCCTTGCCCTGGA
>NZ_JBFAPT010000073.1:0-5484 GCF_040676845.1 Nonomuraea sp. NPDC049504 | reverse complement strand
GGACATGATCGTGTTCTCCCCCGAGATGGTCAATGATCTTTGCAGACTTCCGTCTACGTTTGGTGATCATTTCCACACCTGGAGTGATACCCCCCCAAGAAGCCGCTTCGCGAGACCCAGACGGAGGGACGGCAGGTGCCGAACGTGCGTCCTTCGCACAGCTTGAACACGGTGATGCGGCTGACGAAGGTGGAATCGGTTCCGCAGCCCCAGCGGGCCCCGTTGGTGTCCACGACCGTCCACTTCTGCAGGTAGGTGGTTGCGTACTCGACCCGTACGGCCCGCCCGTCATTGCGCAGGTCACACACCGTGATGTGGTGCCGATCAGCTGAGACGGTGACCGATCCCCAGCCGGCATCGTCGTGCCAGCCGCCCGTGGGCTGAGCTGAGGCCGTGGCAGGGGTGAGCACGACGGCGAGGATGGCTGCCACCACGGCAGTGCGAACGTGCATGGGCGATCCGTTTCGGTGAACAGGTGTCCGCGAACGGAGCCACTATGGGACCCGCCACCTGCGGGATAGCCCGGTTACGGCCGCGCCTACCAGATGTTGATCAATATTTCGCCGTCACATCGAGGCGGCCAGGCCGACCGACACTTTGCATACCCTCCAGCGCGCCAGGCGGGATGACAGTCCTAGGGCCGCTGTCACGAAAGCCGGAGCGGTTCAGTTCCGGGCTTCATGTGCTCCTGGCTGCGTCACGGCGGGTCCGAACGACGGCACCGGTTCGCACCTGGTCGTGGCTGGGGCCGTCGTTTGGACCCGCATCCTGATTCATCGGGGTGTAGATACGCGCCTGCGCGCCACCGGAAGGCAGGTCGTTCTCGCCGTCCGGGGCATCCGTCGAAGTGGTGCAGTGGCTCGAGCGGGTGTGACCCGGCCGCACCGAAGCGGCTGAACGCCGAGTAGCGATGGCCGGGACCTTTCCGTTTAAACCTGGATGAGCTGGGAAATCCTCCACCTGGCGGCTTGCATCGGGGGTAGCGCCCGAGGCGGAGAGAGGGCGTAAGGTGGCGGCATC
The DNA here is from genome assembly GCF_040676845.1 of Nonomuraea sp. NPDC049504. Lineage (NCBI taxonomy): Bacteria > Bacillati > Actinomycetota > Actinomycetes > Streptosporangiales > Streptosporangiaceae > Nonomuraea > Nonomuraea sp. NPDC049504. Next base: position 4,464 of record NZ_JBFAPT010000073.1, on the reverse strand, counting down.
GGACACGTGCCCGTCCCCCCTGGGCTCTGATGGAGGTCCGCTGCTGTGCCGTCGCTGACGTTCAGTTTCCAGTACCTGCCTGGCGTGACCGTGATCGCGGTAGCCGGGGAGATGGACATCACCAACGCCTACCTCCTCGACGACTACATCAGCCGCATCCGCCGCCACCCCGGCGACCACATCGTGCTCGACCTGAGCGAGGTGCCCTTCATGAGCGGCTCGGCGCTGCACGTCCTGCTGCACACCCACCTCGTCGCCCGCCGCAACGGCGCCGGCCTGCACGTGGCAGCGGTGCAGCGAGCACCGGCGCACCTGCTGCACGTCACCGGGATCGAGGACACGTTCAACATTCACCACAGCGTGGAGCAGGCCATCCGCGCCGCGCTGGAAGCCTCGCAGCCATCCCTGGTCGGCGGCGACCGCGGGGCGGCTTGACGCACATGACCGGTGCCGTGCGAAGAAGAGCGCATCTGCGTGACCGGTATGGGAAGAGCGTCACAACTCAGCTGCTGTTCTCCCTACGGAGTGCGCTCGGTCAGCGCGAGAGGAAGCATCCGTCCGACCCTGGGTCGTGCGGTCATTTCCTGCTCGACTGCCAGCAGGAGGCGGGCCCGGGAGCTGCGACTACGGTTTGGTGGGCATCCCCGGCGCCCTGTCCGATGGACGGCCATTGCACACTGGCGGAGTCAGCCCCGGTGCCCGGCCTCGCCCATGTGGGTCTGCCCTTCCAGCGCAACCGCGGCTCCGCCCTGCTCGGCTGGGTGCGACGTGACGCGGCCCTGGTGGCGCGGAGCTACTGACCTGGGGACATCGGGTCGCGCGGAAGGTACAACGTAGCGCCGGTGACGAGCGGGGAGTAGTCCGAGCACAGCCACACGACAGCCTCGCCGATCTCCTCCGCACTGGCGTGCGCTTCTGCGGCGATGGCGTTGATCCGCAGGCCGGGGTCGGCGACGTTCAGCGCCGTCGTGCGCGTCAACTCGATGACGGCGGCTTGCCTGCCGGCGCCTGACGCCAGGTTGATGATGTGGCCGCCGTTCGCGCGTCGCATCGCGGGGATCTGGTGTCTCATCGCCACGGAGACCTCCTGCGCCTGGAGGTGGTTGAACGCTGCGTCGAGCCGGCCGAACGCGCCGAGCGTCTGTTCGACCAGCCGCTGCATCGAGACCGGGTCGGTGACGTCCATCGAGACGGCGACGGCGTGACCTCCGGCCGCGATGATGTCGCCGGCCAGGCCCGCCACGGCCCGGCCGCCGCGGGCCGCCAGGACCACGCTCGCGCCGGACTCGCTCAGCGCGCGGGACACGGCGGCGCCCACACCCGGGCCGGCCCCTGTCACGATCGCGACGCGACCGCTCATCGCCCCACGTCGCATGGTGTCCTCGCCCTCGGTCTCCTTCGCCGGTCTCCCCGTGATGCGGTCCGACGTTAGGCGGAGCACCGCGGCGGGCGCATCGGCGAAGTCGCCGGTCCCGGGGGCGCTTTGTCACAGGTGCCAGGGGGTTTCTATGCTCGGCGTGTGCTGGGGAGAGACGACGAGACAGATCTGCTCGAGTCGTTGCTGCGGCACGCCGCCGAGGGACGCGGCGGCGGGGTGATCCTGCTCGGGGAGCCGGGGATCGGCAAGACCACCCTGCTGTCCCACGCGCAGGAGCGGGCGGCCGGCTTCCTGATGCTGCGCGCCGTCGGCTCCGCGCCGGAGTCCGATCTCGCGTACGCGACCCTGCACCAGTTGTTGTTCCCCGTGCTCGGCTCGGTGGACGAGTTGCCGGGCCCGCAGGCGCAGGCCCTGAACATCCTGTTCGGGCGTGCACACGGAGCACCACCGGATCCGTTCCTGGTGGCGTTGTCGACCCTGTCGTTGTTGTCCCTGCTGGCCGGCACCCGGCCTGTGCTGTGCGTCGTCGACGACGCCCACTGGGCGGACCAGCCGACGCTGAAGACGCTGGCGTTCGTCGCCCGCCGCCTGGACAACGAGCCCATCGTGCTGGCGCTGGCCGCACGGGCCGATGAGGGGCACGGCGCCGACCTGCCCGACGTGCGCCGCGTCCCGCTCATGGGCCTGGGCCGCGAGGCTGCCGAGGCGCTGCTCGCCGAGCGCCTCGGTGAGCGGCGGCTGACCGACAGCGAGCAGAACCACCTGCTGACCGCCACGGGCGGGAACCCGCTGGCCCTGATCGAGCTCGCCGGAAGGCCGCAGCCCCCGGAGGGCACGCACGAGCCGATCGCCATTACCGACGAGTTGCAGCGGTCGTTCCTGGCCAAGGTCCGGGCGCGGCACTCCACGTCGCTGCCGCTGCTGCAGCTCATCGCCGCCCACGGCACCGGTGGTGTCGACACCCTCGAGAAAGCGGCCGCGACGCTGCGGGCCGACACCGGCCCGCTGCACCGCGCCGAGCTCGACGAGCTCCTGACCTACGACGGGACGCGGCTGGTGTTCCGGCATCCGCTGATCCGATCCGCGATCTATCACAGCGCCACGGCCGACCGGCGGGCCGCGATCCATCGAGCCCTTGCCGCGGCCTTCGACAGCCCGGCCGACCAGCATCGCCGTGCCTGGCATCTCGGCCAGGCCGTGGTGGGCCCCGACGAGCAGGCCGCCGAGGAGCTGGAGCGCTCGGCCGAGCAGGCCGCTCTGCGCGGTGGCCCCGCCGCGGCCATGGCCGCGCTGGCGAGGGCGGCCGAGCTCACCGCGGACGGCCCGCGCAGGGGGCGGCGGCTGTGGTCCGCCGCGCACGCCGCCGCCCTGGGCGGGTTCACCGAGAAGGCTGTGAAACTGCTCGACCGGGCGGAGGGCGATCTCCAGCTCCACGAGGAGGACCGGATACCGCTGGCGGTGATGCGCGCCATCGTGGCCGAGTTCGCCGGCTCTCCCGAGGACGCGATGGACCTCATCAGGCCATTGATCCCGCGCGTACTGCGCCTTGATCGGCGCCGGTTCACGCCTACCGTTGCGATGTACGGCGACCTGGGCACCCGCGCCAACCGGCCGCAGGTATGGTCGGAGCTCGGCGGCTGGCTGGAGAACATCGCGCTGGCGCCGGACGATCCGGAGGACGCGGTGCTGCTGCTCCTGCGCCGTACTTGTCAGACCCGTTCCGGTCGTGATGTGGCACCTGCCATGGCGGGCGACGGCACCGCGATCGAGTCTCTCACTGATCCGATTTTGATGACTCTGGCTGGGGCCCTGGCTCGCGGGCTCGGCGAGCACGAGCTGAGCAGGCGCCTGTACCGTGACGCCGGGCGGCTGGCGCGTACCAGCGGATCGCTGGGCGCGCTCGCCTGGAATCTCGAGTACCAGGCCGCCGACGAGATCGCACGTGGCAGGTTCGGGCTCGCCGAGGCGTACGCCGAGGAGGGCTACCAGTTCGCCGTGGAGGTGGGCCAGCCGAGTACGGCTTGCCGAAATCGGGGGCTGCTCGCCGTGTGCGCGGCGGTTCAGGGCCGTCCCGACGCCGCCCGGCTGGCCGCCGACGTCCTGGCCGAAGCGAGCAGCCGCAGGCTGGCCGACGCGCGGTCCTATGCTCTGCGCGCACTCGGCCTCATCGAGCTGGGCGCAGGCAGATATCGGGAGGCCGCGCGGCACTTGGAGGCGGTCGGTGGCTGGGACACCGACACGCCCCCGGACCTGGTCGTGGGAGTCGTCCCCGACCTTGTCGAAGCGCTGGTCCGGGCCGGCGAGCACCAGCGGGCGGCTGCGGCCACGGCCCGCTACGTCGGGTGGGCCAGGCATTCGGTCTCGCTGGAGCCGGCCGCGCTCGCGGCCCGTTGCCGGGCACTGATCAGCACCGATGGCGCTGCCGACGACCACTACGCGGAGAGCCTGAGACTGCACGCCGGCTTCGACGCCCCGCTGGAGCAGGCCAGGACCGAGCTGCTGCTCGGCGAGCGGTTGCGGCGTGACCGGCGACGTTCGGAGGCACAGCATCACTTGCGCGGCGCGGTGGAGACCTTCCGCCGGATCGGCGCGCTCGCCTGGGCCGATCGTGCGCTGAGCGAGCTGCGCGCGACGGGGGAGTCGGTACGCACCCCGGAAGCGGGAGCGTTGAGCACGCTCACCGCGCAGGAACTGCGCATCACGCTGGCCGTCGGTGAAGGGCTGACCAACCGGGAGATCGCCGCCCAGCTGTTCCTCAGCCCGCGAACGGTGGACTATCACCTGCGCAAGGTCTTCCAGAAGACCGACATCACCTCGCGAGCCGAGCTCATGCGGCTGGTCCTTGCCGAGCGCCCAGCCTGATACCGGCTGAGACCGGCGACTTCACTGATTCGACGACGGCCTGATCGTTCTTACCGTTGGCGACGTCATGCCCTCATGGACGCGAACGTTCGCCTCAGAGGGCCATGGCAAGTGCCGGATCGTTCACTGTCAGAGGGCGTTACGCGAGTTGATGTCCCTCTCGTCCATTGCCTTGGGGAAGGCGGGCTGGTCAGGGCGTTAGCGGTTGGGCTGGGAACGTGGCT
>NZ_JBFAPT010000072.1:0-6884 GCF_040676845.1 Nonomuraea sp. NPDC049504 | reverse complement strand
GACCGCGCCGCGATCATCCGGCTGGTCGGAGCGGTACTGGCCGAGCAGACCGACGAATGGACCGAAGCCCGCCGCTACATGGGCCTGGACATCCTTGCCAAAGCCCGCGTCCGGCTGATCACCGGCGACACACCGGCCCAGAACCCACTTCCGCAGACACTTACCGCTTAACCTGCAAAAACAGGATCACGCGAAGATCGATTCATACACCACGTCCGTGGACGTGACCGTGCGCGGGCGACGCCCGCAGCCGTCGATTGTGCCGGATACGTACGTACGACCAGGAGCGTCCCTCGGCCATCGCCATTGAGGGCGGCGGCATCCTCCTTGGCTGCGCGCTGGCCGCGGACCGTCTCCGACCGGGTGGCACCATTCCGGCTCCTTGCCTGCTGGAGGGCCGGGGCTCGGCTGGCCGGGTGATGTCGCTGGCAGGGTGGGCTCGTGCACCGCTCCCCTGGAGGACGTCTGAAGGGGCGGGCAACCGTTGGTGGGCTTCAGCAGGTCATAACGGGAGCCGGGACGACGGGAAGGGCGCGGTTGATGCGAGATAAGTCGGATTTCGTGGCGTATGTCGAGGCGCGATCGCCACGACTGTTACGAACCGCCTACCTGCTCTGCCGTGATTGGGCGCAGGCGGAGGACCTGCTTCAGACCGCGCTGGTACGCGTGTGGCGGGCCTGGGGCCGCGTGGGTGAGCATCCGGACGCCTATGTTGCCCGGGTCCTGGTCAACACGCACCTGTCCTGGCGGCGCCGGTTCTGGCGGCGCGAGTTGCCCACGGAAGCACCGCCCGAGATGGTCCTGGCGGACGACATGACCGGCGTGACCGACGAGCGGGCGGTGCTCTGGGCGGCGCTGGGACGCCTGCCGCCGCGCCAGCGGGCGGTGCTGGTGCTGCGCTTCTTCGAGGATCTGCCCGAGTCCGCCGTGGCCGAGATCCTCGGCTGCTCCGTCGGCACCGTCAAGAGCCAAAGCAGCAAGGCGCTGGCCAAGCTGCGTATCGACCCCGAGATCGCGCCGCCGGCGGTGGCGTCCCGTGTGGAAGGAGAGCGGGGATGACGCCTGCCCTGCGTAAGCTGCGTGATCTGTTCGACGACATGAGCGCCGACGCGCCGGACAACCACGGGCGCATCGCCCAGCTTGAGCGGCGTATCCGCAGCGACGCCCGCCGCCGGGCAGCGGGCGCGGCCCTGGCGGGGGTGACCGTGCTCATCGCCGCCGGGGTCTTCGTCCCCGCTTTCTTGTCCCCCGGACGGGCCGTGCCGCCGCCCGAGACCGCGGCGGCCGTGCAGCCGGCGGCCGAGTTGCCGCCGCGTTTCACCTCGGGCGACGGCTCCGCCTATCGCCGGCTCGCCTCGGCCATGCTCAAGGCGGAGTCGAAGGGGGAGACGAAGGTGTCTGTCACGGTTCCGGTCTCGGGCAGGCCGCTGGAGGTGGCCGCGCTGTGCCCGCGGGACGGCTCGATCAAGGTGGCGAGACCGAGGGTCGTCGTGAACGGCGAACCCACTGCCGGCTGGTTCCAGCAGTGCATGACCCGACCGGGGATGGGGATGGCCCTGGACTCGGTGAGCGTGCCCAAGGGCGTGAAGCAGGTGACCATCACCTTCGACGTCACCGGTTCGGGCTGTGTTCGCGAGAAGGGCGGGCCGTGCCCCACCCGTACGTTCTCGCAGCATGCCGACTGGCCCTTGGCGGTCTACGAGTACACGCCGCCGGCCCGGCCCGTCGAGCCGGATCCGGTCGAGGCGTTCCCCTCTCAACTGGGGACCCTGGAGCTGGCCGGTCGGGCCTCTGGGGTGTGGCCGCGCGAGACGTCCTTCGAGCTGACGGTCACGAGCCCGGGCGGCTACTTCCGGATCGAGCAGCTGTGTACGGGCGATCTGGCGGATCGGCTTTCCCTCTCGTATCGGATCGGCGACGAAGCATCCCAAGGGGACGAAGCATCTCAAGGGGAATGGGCCTGTAGTCGTCACCGGGACCTGGACGAGACGAATGGGACGTTGTGGAGCGAGAAGATCCCCGAAGGCACGAAGATCACCATCTCGGGGAAGGTGAGGGTGCGGGGTGGGCATCCCAAGCGCCAGGTGGGCTGGTCGGTGGGGGTGTACTCGAGCAAGATAGTCAGGCTCGCACGCTGAGCTTCCACAGCCGGCCATGAGCCGTACGCGGTGGTCCCGGTCACCGGCTTGACCGCCGCGGCAGCGGAAGCCACCGGCCGGCGCATGGCGCGCGACCCCGGTCCAGAACCGGCATGGCCGGCGCGGTCCGTGGCGTCCATGGGCAGCGCCAACAGAGGGGATGTCGATGAATCTCTCCGGGGAAAGCTGGGAGCTGCTGCGTGCCTACGGCATGGACGACAGTCTCGTCAGCGCGTGGTGCAAGGGGCTGAGCGTGGAGGAGGCGGCGACGCGGCTACGGGCCGACCTGGGTTCGGCCACGCCATGCACGTGGGAGCGTATCGAGGACGGCCTTGATCCGGCTTCGCCGCGGGAGGGCGTCGTGTGGATCGGTGCGCAGGCGCCGGGCTGGGTGCTGATCATCGCCTTCGAGGGGGACCACCTGGCGCTTCCCGAGCCGCAGCGGGCGCTGACTGCGAACGGCGGCGAGCTGATCTACCTCGGCTGGCCCCTGTATGAGATGGAAGGCCCGCAGGATCTTGAGTACGTGGTCGATGGCCGGCCGCGGACGAGCGTCTGCCTCGTCGCCCCCGACGTGCGGGCCGGCCGCGAACCCGACGCACTCAACGCCCACATGGAGGGGCTCGCGCTGGGATCCGGCAACGACTCCGACACCATCTCGGACGCCGCGTTCGCGCTCATCGGCAGAATGACCGGCCGGCCGTTGAGCGCGGACTGGCTGCGGGCTGAGCACACGCGATACGTCCTCCCAATGGGCGCGTGGAACGGGTGAGCCGGGTCAGTAACTGATCACGATCAGGTCGTAGCCGTGGGCGGCGACGTCGCGGTAGTAACGCGCGAGCCACCGTAGGTTGTTCATGGCGCGCGCGAATGTCTCGTCCTCGTCGTCGTCCGAACGCGTCTTGTAGACGCCAGGTGCCATCTCTCTGATCGAGAATTCGCGGCGGATGGACGTCTCGTCCAGTGCCTCGATCGTGTCGGCGGCCTCGATGAGGAACGCTCGGGCGGAGCAGCGCCACAGCATGCCCTGTCCCGAGACCGCGTGGTCGGCGAAGTGCCGGTCGCCGTGGATGATCCGGTACGGCAGCGAGCGCTCCCGCTCCTCGTAGTCGTCCCACTGGCGGTACGCCGCCGGGTCGAGCGCGTACTCGGCTTGCTCATAATCACGTGCACCCGAGCACCAGGGGCCATCGAGCGTGTCGAGGGCGCTTGGACGGTCCGCCAGCATCGCCTGGTTGGTCTCGGACAACGGCTCACCGATGCCGTCGGAGCCGGAGCCGGCGTCGGAGTCGGAGTCGGAGTCGGAGTGGAAGGGCGGCTGCCACGAAGCGGTCTCCCACACCTCCGCATCGCGACGCATCGCCCGGACCGGCTCCGAGTTCAGCCGGACAGGAACGCTCCGCAGGTCCATGCCCATCGTCGTACCTCGATACCGCGTTTACGCGCTTCAGGGTGCTCAAGCGTCCCGCATGAGAAGGTTCTTCGCGGACTGCACGAAGTGGGACACCAGCGGGTTGCGGTCGCCGTTCCGGGTGACGACGACCACCTGGCAGGGCTCGATGCCCTCGACAGGGACGGTGGTGAGGTCGTCTCGCAGGGCAGGGCGTGGGTCGTCGGCGGGTACGAGGGCGATGGCCCTGCCGTCGGCGACGGTTTCGAGCTTGTCCTCGAACGTGTCGACGATCATGTGGCCGAGCGGGGCCGGGTCGCCGTTCGGACGGGGGTCGAGCCGCCAGAACCCGGTCCACAGCGCGGCCATGCCGGCGCAGGCCACGAGGGGTTCGTCGGCGAAGTCCGCGGCGGTGACCGACTCCTTGCCGGCCAGCGGGTGGGTGGCGGGCAGGAGGAGCGCACGGGGTTCGTCGTACAGGACGGTCACGCGCAGGCCGTCGGTCGGGATGGGCAGCGGCGTCCGGGCGACGAGCGCGTCGACCCGGCGCTCGGGCAGGGCGGTGGTCTCGTCCCAGTCCAGGTGGCGGGTGCGGACGTGGGCGCCGGGATGGCGGCGGCGCAGGTCTCGTACGGCGGGCGAGATGACGAGGTCCTCGACGTAGCCGATCGTGATCGTCCGCGGCGGGGCGGCGGAGCGGGCGGTGAGCGCCGCCTGCTGGGCAGCGTGCACAAGCGCCTGCGCCCTCGGCAGGAAGGCCGCGCCCGCCACGGTGAGGCGGCTGCCCTGAGGAGTGCGCTCCAGCAGCCGTACGCCGAGCACGTCCTCCAGCCGCTGGATCTGCCGGCTCAGCGACGGCTGGGCCAGGTGCAGTGCCTCGGCCGCGCGGGCGAAGTTGAGGTGCTCGGCCACGACCGTGAAGTAGCGCACCAGCCGCAGGTCGAGATCGATGGCGGGCTGCGATTCCACTCCTGTTTCGGACACTTCATCACCGTATCCGTTATGCGGATCCTGCATGACGAGGTGCGGAACAGGTCTTGGACGCCCAGGTGAGGGCGGCGGTTGACTGAGGAACGTCCCGCTCGGGACGAGAACCGGTAACCCGAATACCTGTGAAAGGGCTGTCTGATATGGGCAAGTACGAGGGCAAGAATGTTGTGATCACCGGCGGCGGCAGCGGGTTCGGCCTGGCCACCGCGCGGCTGCTGGTGGCCGAGGGCGCGCGCGTCCTGATCACCGGGCGTACCCAGGCCACCTTGGACGCCGCCCGTGCGGAGCTCGGCGACCGCGCGATCGCCGTCCGCAGCGACGCGGCCTCGCTTTCCGACATCGACGCGCTGGCCGAACGGGTGAAGGCCGAGTTCGGCACGGTCGACGCCGTGTTCGCCAATGCCGGCGTCAACGGTTTCGCCCCCTTTGAGGCGACCGGCGAAGAGCTGTTCGACGAGTTGATGGCCATCAACGCCAAGGGGCCGTACTTCACGGTGCAGAAGCTCGCCCCGCTGATGGCCGAGGGCGGCGGCGTCGTGCTCACCACCTCGGTCGCCAACGTGCTCGGCCTGCCCATGCTCAGCGCGTACGCCGCCACCAAGGCCGCCCTGCGCTCCATGACCCGCAGCCTGGCCCGCGAACTCCTGCCCAGCCGCATCCGCGTCAACGCGGTCAGCCCCGGCCCGATCGACAGCGGCATCCTGGAGAAGTCGATGCCCAAGGAGGTGGCCGACCAGACCAAGGCGCAGATGGCCGCCGACAACCCCATGCTCCGCATGGGCACCCCGCCCGAGGTAGCCAAGGCGGTCGTCTTCCTCGCCTTCGAAGCCACCTTCACCACCGGCGCCGAACTCCCCGTGGACGGCGGCGGCTCCCAACTCTGAACCCGGCCAGGGCCCGGCGTGGCTTCGTCGTGCTGCCGCGCAAGGTGGGCAGGCGCGCGCAAGGTCGGCAGGCGCGCGCAAGGCACTGAACAGCGCCTGGGTGGTGACGGCCGCATGCCGTCCTCACAGCCCGATCGCGCCGTCGATCCGTTCACGGAGCAGGTCGGCATGGCCGTTGTGCCGGGCGTACTCCTCGATCATGTGGATGAGCACCCAGCGCAGCGACACCCGTCCGCGCCACGCGTCGTGGCCCTCCAGGTTCAGGTCGGGTGCGGCGGCCGTGAACGCGTCGGCGAACGCCACCTCGCCGCGCCATGCCTCCCATGCCTCCGCGACGACCCGCCGATCGGGCACCGCGCCGTCGAAGTCCTCATCGGGCCGGGTGGCCGAAGAGAAGAGATGCGGTGCGTCCTGGCCGGCCAGGACGCACCGGAACCAGCGACGTTCCACATCGGCCAGGTGGCGGACCAGCCCCAGCAGCGAGAGGGTGGAGGGCTTGACCGACCGGCGGGACAGTTCGGTGTCCAGGCCGGAGCATTTCATCTCCAGGGTCGAACGTTGCGCTCGCAGGAAGTCCGTGAGCATGCGCCGCTCGTCGCCCGTGGCAGGGGGGTCGAACCGGCGGTCATCGGCTGTGGGGAACAGCTCGGCTCGCCTCCGCCGACCGTCCGCGTCGGGGGCAGGCGGGCCCTGATCGTGCCGCTTCGCGTCCTGCGCATGGTGCGGAAGGTGTCCGGTCACTGCCGTGACATGGTCGCGTGGACCGGACACCGCGACGGCGACCTGGCCGATCTGCTCGCCCGGGGTCGCCGCCGGCGCGGCGAGATGGTCGTCGCGGTCGAGGGCCTGCTGGTCGAGACCGACGGTGATCTCGTCTGCGGGGCGCGCCGTGGCGTACAGCTCGCGCAGGTGCTCTGGTGCGGCGCGCAGGACGGACACCGGGCGCGGGTCCGGGCCGGGGGCCAGGTCACCTGGGACGTCCATGGCGTCAGGTGTCGGAGGAGCGCCGGCAGCCGCCGTCCCATGGTGACCCCGAGCACGGCCGCCGGGCACGTCGCCGAAGGCGGCGGCTCGCGCGTGCTCCTGGCATCGCGCCTCGTGGTCGCCGGTCCAGCCGTACCACTCGCCCATCCGCTGGAACTCGCGGGCGATCGTGGTGTCGGAGGTGGTGCGGGCGTCGGTGGAGATGGTGACGGCCAGCCCCTCGGCCAGCAAGCGGTCTGCGGGATGGGCGGCGGGACGGTCTGCGGGATGGGCGGCGGGATGGGCGGCGGCCTCGCGTACCGCCCCGGTCTGCAGGTTGCTGGTCGGGCACATCTCCAGAGCGACGCCGTCCCGCCTGAGCCGGTCGAGCAGGGCGGGATCGTCCGCCGACCGCACCCCGTGCCCGATGCGCGCGGCGCCGAGCACGTCGAGCGCCTCCCACACGCTCTCCGGCCCGGCCGCCTCGCCCGCGTGCACGGTGACGGGGAGCCCGGCGGC
>NZ_JBFAPT010000071.1:0-7150 GCF_040676845.1 Nonomuraea sp. NPDC049504 | reverse complement strand
GCCGCGTTGCGGCCGGCGCTCGCGGCGCGCGGCGTCCCGCAGATGATCTACTTCGACAACGGCAGCGCGATGGTCGACGCCGCGGTGAAACGAGCTGCGGCCCGCCTCGGCATCAAGATCGCGCACTCGGCGCCGGGCCGTCCGGAAGGCCGGGGGAAGATCGAGCGGTGGTTCGGCGAGGTCAGACGCCAGTTCCTGATCGAGATCGCCGGAGACGGGGAGACCTCCGGCACGAAGGTCACCAGCCTGGCCGAGCTGAACCGGCTGTTCACCGCCTGGGTGGAGACCGCCTATCACCGGCGCGTCCACTCCGAGACCGGGCAGACACCCCTGCAGCGCTGGATGGCCGGCTGCGCGGACGCGCCGTTCCCCACGCCGACCCCGGCGGCGCTGACCGAGGCGTTCAAGTGGAGCGAACGCCGGCAGGTCCGTAAGACCAGCACGGTTCAGCTGTTCTCCAACTTCTACCAGGTCGACGCGTCCTTGATCGGCCGCACTGTTGAGCTGGTCTTCGACCCGTTCGATCTGAACATGGTCGAGGTCCGCTGGAACGGCCGGCCGCAGGGGATGGCGGTCCCGCAGGCCATTACCCGCAACGCCCACCCCAAGGCCAAACCCGAGATGCCCGCCGCGCCCGAACCCGCCTCTACCGGCATCGACTACCTGCGGCTCCTGGAGGTCAGCCACGACCAGCGGGTGGCCACCGGCATCAACTACGCCGCCCTGATCGACCCCCGTCAGCAGGCCTCTGACCAGGGCGGCGGCCACGGTGTTGACGAAGAACAGTCCGGCGATGATGCGCCATGACCGGCCAGGACGACGCTCAGCCCGGCCTCGCCCCCGGCCTCGAACCTGGCGGTGATCCCGCCCCTGATCCCGAAACCGATCCCACTGCGCCCCAGCCCTCCGGCCGGCCTGCCTCACCGGCCGCGCCGGTCCTGACGGCCCCCGCTCCTGAACCCTCCAGCGCCCGCTCCGCCCGGTCCCGGCGGCGAGAAAGTGACGACGACTCTCCCATGATGGACAAGCTCCAGGGCTACTTCGGCTTGTCGAAGACCCCGTTCGGGCGGGGCCTGGCCCCCGCCATGCTGCACCGCCACGCCGCCCACTCCGAGGCCATCGCCCGCATCGCCTGGTGCGTCGCCGAACGAGCGCTGGGCGTGGTCACCGGCGAAGTTGGCGTCGGCAAGACCGCCGCCACCAGGGCCGCAATCTTCGGCCTCGACCCGGCCCGGCACATCGCCATCTATCTCGGCAACCCCGACGTCGGAGTACGCGGCATCCACACCGCCATCGTCACCGCTCTCGGAGGGGTCCCCAAGAACCAGAAAGCCACCCTGATCCCCCAGGCCAGCGACATGCTCGCCACCGAGCAAGCAGAGCGCGGCCGCACCCCCGTGCTCGTGATCGACGAGGCGCACATGCTCGCCCACGACCAGCTCGAATCGGTGCGCATGTTGACGAACTTCGACATGGACAGCTCCAGCCCGTTCGCCACGTTGCTGATCGGCCAGCCCACCCTCAAACGCAAGATCAAGCTCGGCGTGCTGGCCGCCCTCGTTATCTGAAGCCCTGCTTCTGCTGTCTTCCATGTCCAGCACGCTCTTCTTGAGGGCTGCGATCCGCTTGGTGGACATGGTTATCTGCCTCCCTATCCAGCACGTGGATCAAGTGGAGGAGCAGTGCACGTCCAACGCGTGGAGATTCCCGGGAGACCAGAGCCGTCCTGGACGGTTCTGGGAGATGACGACCTTCCCGTCGAGCCGATCGAGCGATACCTGAGCTACCTGACCGACATCGAGCGGTCCCCGAACACCGTCAAGGCCTACGCGCACGACCTGAAGGACTACTTCGCCTTCCTCCTGCGGCGCAGCCTGGACTGGCGGGAAGTACGGCTGGAAGACATCGGCGAGTACGTCGCCTGGCTCCGCCTGCCCCCTGCCGGTCGCGAGGGTCACGTCGCCGTCCTACCCGCGGTCGAACCGCACGTCACCGCTGCCACGATCAACCGCAAGCTGTCGGCGCTGGCCGCGTTCTACGCTCACCAGGCTCGGCACGGAGTCGACCTGGGCGAGCTGTTGATCACATGGGGGCCACCGGCTCGACGCGGCGGCTGGCGACCGTTCCTGCACCACATCAGTAAGGACAAGCCGGAGCCCCGGCGCACGATCTCCCTCAAGGCGCCGACCAAGCTGCCGCGCGTGCTGACGGTGACTGAAACCCAGACGCTGCTGGATGCCTGCGACCGCCTCCGCGACCGCTTCCTGCTCGCGCTGTTATGGGACAGCGGGATCCGCATCGGCGAGGCCCTCGGCCTGCGGCACGCCGACATCGCCGCCGCCGAACGGCAGATCACCATCGTCCCCCGGATCAACGACAACGGCGCCCGCTCCAAGTCCCGCACGCCGCGGACCGTCCCGGTCAGCGAGCAACTGATCCGGCTCTGGGCCGACTACCTGACGATCGAGTACGGCGACCTGGACAGCGACTACGTCTTCGTCAACCTCTGGGCCGACCCGCAGGGCCAAGCGCTGACCTATGCCGCCGCCTATGACCTGGTCCGACGGCTGCGCCGCCGCACCGGGCTGGCCTTCGACCCGCACTGGTTCCGGCACACCATGGCCACCCGGCTGCTGCGCGACCAGGTGCCGATCGAGGTCGTCGCCAACCTCCTCGGTCACGTCTCGGTGACCACCACGACCTCCATTTACGGTCACCTGACCGCCGAGGACGCCCGCCGCACGCTGCAGGCAGCCGGCTGGTTCACCGACCGGGAGGTGACCTGGTGACCCCGACCTCCAACAGCAGCCGGGAACTGCCCGCCGCCCATCCGGGCCTGCTGGAGCGATTGATGACCACCGTCCAGCCGCGCTTTCGCAGCGACATCCTCACCTTCGAGCCGTCCGACCCGGTCTTCGGCGGCGATCCGTGCCGGGTGCCAGGATGTGATCGCACCGGCCGCACCCGAGGCCTGTGTCGCTACCACTACCTGCAGTGGAATCAGCACCAGCCCGACCTGGGCGAGTTCATCGCCACCGCGGACCCCACCTGGCGCCGCTATCCGGCGCCGTCGCCTTGCCAGGTGCCCGGCTGCCGCCACGGCCGTCGCGCCAAGGGCATCTGCTCACCGCATTACCAGCGATGGATAAGCGACGGCCGTCCCGAGGTGACCGAGTGGATCATGTCCGCCGGACCGGTCCCCGTCCCGCCGGACGAGGTGACGTGCCTGATCTCCTACTGCCACCTATGGGTGCAGTCCGTGGGCATCTTCTGCTACGTCCACCAGGCGGCCTGGCGACGTCACCACCGGCCCGACGTTGAGGAGTTCGCCCGCCGGTTCGACGATGAGACCTTGCTCAACCGCGACCAGCTCGACCTGCGCGCACTGCCCGTCCACCTGCGGCTGGAGATCCAGTACGTGTTGCAGCGGCGCGGCCAGGACGGTCACACCAAGGTAAACCCCGGCGAGACGCAGCGCCTGATCAACTTCGTCGTCGCCAGCGGCGTCACGTCGCTGCTGGACTGGAGCGAGCAGCAGTGGAAGGAATTCCTGCCCGCCTCCGACCGCAAGTCATATGCCCCGCCACTGATCTATGGCCGCAACCAGATCGAAGACCTCGCCGTCGGCCGCGGCTGGCACGTCGAATACCCCCGCGACATCTGGCGACTCCGCAAACTCGACATCACCGACCCCGTCGCCCACGTCCGCTTCGACCAGATCCCCCAACCCTGGCTGAAGGAGCTGATCAAACGCTGGGCACGATGGCGACTGACCAGCGGACTCAGCGCGGGGATCGCCGCCCGCGGCGCCCGCGTACTCACCCGGTTCGCGCTCTTCCTGGCCACCCCACCGGCATCGATCGCCGGAATCGGCGACATCAACCGGCCGCTGCTGGAGCAGTATCTGGCCGATCTCCACACCGAGTACGGCGGACGCAAGCTGCAGACCGAGCACATCGAGCACCTGTCCGGCTTCCTCACCGCGCTGCGCCAGCACGGCTGGGCCGACGACCTGCCGGCGGGCGCCAGAATCTTCGCCACCGACTACCCCAAGCGCGGGCAACGCCTGCCCCGCGCCCTGCCCGAGCACGTGATGGCCCAGGTCGATCACCCCGACAACCTCAGCCGCTGGGACAACCCCGCCCACAGGCTCATCACCGAGATCCTCATCCGCTGCGGCCTGCGCGTCTCCGACGCCTGCCGCCTTGCCGGAGACTGCGTCGTCCACGACGCCGAAGGCGCCCCCTACCTGCGCTACTTCAACCACAAGATGAAACGCGAGGCCCTGGTCCCCATCGACGAACAACTCCTCGCGCAGATCGCCCACCAGCGGGAACGCGTCCGCGAACGCTGGCCCGACAGCCCACTGCTGTTCCCCCGGGCCAAGAGCAACGCCGCCGGCACACAGCCCACCGACTCCGGCTCCTATCGGCTCGGTCTTCGCCGCTGGCTCGAGCGCTGTGACGTTCGCGACGAGTGCGGCCAGCCCATTCGCATCCAGCCCCACCAGTGGCGGCACACCCTGGGCACCCGGCTGATCAACCGCGACGTCCCTCAGCACGTTGTTCAGAAGATCCTCGATCACGAGTCGGCGGAGATGACCGCTCACTACGCCCGTCTGGCCGACAGCACCGTCCGACGGCATTGGGAGAGCGCGATGAAGGTCAATATCCGAGGCGAGCAGGTCACCATCGACCCCGACGGGCCGCTCGCTGAAGCCTCCTGGGCCAAGCAGCGCATCGGCCGGGCCACCCAGGCGCTGCCCAACGGCTACTGCGGGCTGCCTGTCCAGCAATCCTGCCCGCACGCCAATGCCTGCCTGACCTGCCCGATGTTCCTCACGACGCCCGAGTTTCTGCCCCAGCATCGGCAACAACGCCAGCAAGTCCTGCAGATCATCACTGCCGCCGAAGCTCGCGGGCAGAAGCGGTTGGTCGAGATGAACCAGCAGGTCGCTGACAACCTGGCCAAGGTCATCACCACCCTCGAAGTCGACCAGCCCGGCCACGGAGACGCCGCCGATGCCATCTGACAACAGCCACCACCTGGCCGCCGCCGCTCGACGACGCGCCGAACTCACCCGGGCCAAGGCCGTCCAAGCGCTTCGCGAGCTCGTTCGGACAGGGGAGGTGATCAGCTTCGACCGCGTCGCGCGTGCCGCTGGCGTCTCACGATCATGGCTCTATGCGCAACCCGATCTCCGCGCCGAGATCGAACGTCTGCGCCAGGCCACCCGCCCAGCACCCGAGCAGCGCGTTCCCGCCATCCAGCGCACCAGCGAGGCCTCCCTCCTGGCTCGCCTCCAGTCCGCGCTCGACCGCAACCGCGAGCTGGCCAAGGAGAACCAGCGACTTCGCCGGCAACTCGCGCAGGCCCTCGGGGAGCGCCGTGCCCCACAGCTCGCTGAAGACCAGCCCGCCGAACCAGCCGGACAGCGTCGCTCTTCGATAACGATCGGACCCTGCTGACGGCTATGGCAACCGTCGCCCGCGACCTCGTCGACGACACGTCCTCGAAGCGACTGAGCTGGTCAAGGCCATGATCATATTGATCGCTCAAGATAACCCTCGCGGCCAGCACGCCGAGCTTGATCTTGCGTTTGAGGGTGGGCTGGCCGATCAGCAGCGTGGCGAACGGGGAGGAGCTGTCCATGTCGAAGTTGGTCAGCATGCGCACCGATTCGAGCTGGTCGTGGGCCAGCATGTGCGCCTCGTCGATCACGAGCACGGGGGTGCGGCCCCGTTCGGCTTGTTCGGTGGCCAGCATGTCGCTGGCCTGGGGGATCAGGGTGGCCTTCTGGTTCTTGGGGACTCCGCCGAGGGCGGTGACGATGGCGGTGTGGATGCCGCGTACTCCGACGTCGGGATTGCCGAGGTAGATGGCGATGTGCCGGGCTGGGTCGAGACCGAAGATCGCGGCCCGGGTGGCGGCGGTCTTGCCGATGCCGACTTCGCCGGTGACCACGCCCAGCGCTCGTTCGGCGACGCACCAGGCGATGCGGGCGATGGCCTCGGAGTGGGCGGCGTGGCGGTGCAGCATGGCGGGGGCCAGGCCCCGCCCGAAGGGGGTCTTCGACAAGCCGAAGTAGCCCTGGAGCTTGTCCATCATGGGAGAGTCGTCGTCACTTTCTCGCCGCCGGGACCGGGCGGAGCGGGCGCTGGAGGGGTCAGGAACGGGGGCCGGGACCGGGGTGGCCTGCGTGGCAGGCCGCTCGGAGGGCTGGGGCGCAGGAGGATTGATTCCGGGATCAGTCACGGGATCGCTGCCGGGGTCAAGGTCGGGCGGGGTGTCGTCCTGCCCGGTCATGGCGCACCATTACCGGGCGGGGTGTCGTCCTGCCCGGTCATGGCGCACCATTACCGGGCGGTTCTTCGTCAACACCGTGGCCGCTGCCCTGATCGGGGGCCTGCTGGCGGGGGTCGATGAGGGCGGCGTAGTTGATGCCGGTGGCCACCTGCTGGTCGTGGCTGGTCTCCAGCAGTCGCAGGTAGTCGATGCCGGTCGAGGCGGGTTCGGGCGCCGCGGGCATCTCGGGTTTGGCCTTGGGATGGGCGTTGCGGGTGATCGCCTGCGGGATCGCCATCCCCTGCGGCCTGCCGTTCCAGCGGACTTCGACCATGTTCAGATCGAACGGGTCGAAGACCAGCTCAACGGTGCGGCCGATCAAGGACGCGTCGACCTGGTAGAAGTTGGAGAACAGCTGAACCGTGCTGGTCTTACGGACCTGCCGGCGTTCGCTCCACTTGAACGCCTCGGTCAGCGCCGCCGGGGTCGGGGTCGGAAACGGGGCGTCTGCGCAGCCGGCCATCCAGCGCTGCAGGGGTGTCTGCCCGGTCTCGGAATGCACCCGCCGGTGATAGGCGGTCTCCACCCAGGCCGTGAACAGCCGGTTCAGCTCGGCCAGGCTGGTGACCTTCGTCCCCGAGGTTTCCCCGTCCCCGGCGATCTCGACGAGGAACTGGCGCCTGACCTCGCCGAACCACCGTTCGATCTTGCCCCGGCCTTCGGGACGGCCCGGCGCCGAGTGAGCGATCTTGATGCCGAGGCGGGCAGCGGCTCGTTTCACCGCGGCGTCGACCATCGCGCTGCCGTTGTCGAAGTAGATCATCTGCGGGACGCCGCGCGCCGCGAGCGCCGGCCGCAACGCGGC
>NZ_JBFAPT010000070.1:0-7832 GCF_040676845.1 Nonomuraea sp. NPDC049504 | reverse complement strand
TTCTTGGAATCGTTGCTACGAAGGATCACGCGATGACCGTTCTCATTTCACGACGCCACACCTGCTGACCAGGTCAAACTCGTACACCACTTCCGCGGACGCAACCCGGCAAGGAGATCGACCGGGAGCGGCTGAACGGCAGCCACCCCTGCATGTCGATCCCTTTGAAGAAGTGAGGCTTGTGGTCGGAACACAGTTCCGGTGCCGCAACCACTCGACATCGAAACCGGCCTGCATCAACTCCGCGCGCCGGAGCCGGCCGCACCGCATGAGGCCAGCCCGCATGGCCGCACTCGACAGAGCCGGCCTCACCACATCGATTTCGGCCCGCGTAACCGCACGCGGGCCCGGCCTGGCCGCTCTCGTGCCCGGCGTCCCCAGGAGGGACGCCCGGTCGTGCCCGACCCTGGGCACCCGTCTATGACGACCGCAGTTCCGCCGCCACCGCTCGTTCCCGCAGTTGCGCGGCCTCGCCCCGTACCGTCTCCAGCTCCGCCCGCAGATCTTCCAGCCGTACCCGCTCCAGCCGCAGCTCCGCCTGCGCCCGGTCGCGCTCCCTGACCGCCGCGTCCGCGCGCGACCGCTCCCGCGACGTCAGCTTGCGCTCGCGCGTCAGCGCGGCGGTGCCTTCCTCCTCCAACGCCGCCAGCCGCTCGGCCAGCTGCTCGGCTTCGGCTGTGGCTCGGGCGGCGTCCTTCAGCGCCACCGCCCGGTCCCGTTCGGCCTCGGCAGCGGTACGTTCCGCGGTGACGGCGCGCTCGACGGCCCGTTCACGCTCCTGCACCGCCACCTCCTCCCGCGCCTTGGCGCCGGCGGCCTCCCGCTCGGCCTGCTCCCGCTCCCGTACGGCCGCCGCCGCCTCGTCCCGCGCCCGATCCCGCTCCTCACGCGCCGACGCCACATCCTCCCTCGCGCGTACGACTTCCGCCCGCGCCTCGTCCTTCACCCGCGCGACCCGCGCGTCCGCCTCTTCCCCCGCCCGGGCGACCTGCGTCTGCGCCCGTTCCTCAGCCCGTACGACCTGCGCGTCCGCCTCCTGCCGCGCCCGCAGAACCTCCGCCTGAGCCTCCTCACGCGCTCGCTCGACCTCGGCCCGAGCCACCTCCTGGGCCTGCGCGATCTCCACCCGAGCGCGTTCCTCGGCCTGTCCGATCTCGACCTTGGCGGCCTCCTGGGCTTGCGCGACCTCGATCCGGGCCGCCTTCTTGGCTTGCGCGACCTCGGCTCGGGCGCGCTCCACGGCCTCGGCGGCCTCGGCCTGCGCCTCGGCGATCTGGCGGTTGGCCAGCTCGACGCGTTCAGCGAGCTCCTGGACGGCCTGGTCCCTGGCCAGCGCGTTCAGCTCCGCCTCACGGACCGCCTCCGCGGCGCGCCGCTCCGCCAGCTCAGCCCGCCGCTTGGCCTCCTCGGCCGTCTGCAGCGCCTGCCGTTCGGTGCTGGCCGCCTCCCGCAACGCCGCCAGCGCCTGCTCCCGAGCCCGCTCGGCGTCACCCAGCGCGGTCTCCCGCTCGCTCTCGGCCTCCTCCAGCCGCTGCCGCATCTCCGCCGTCTGCCGGCGGGCGTGCTCGGCCGCCTCACGTGCCAGGCGTACCTGCTCGAACGCCTGCTCCCGCTCGGTACGCGCGATCGCCACCCGCGTATGCGCCTCGGCCTGCACCGCACTCAGCTTGGCCTCGACCCCGGCGGGGCTGAGCTCCTCGGCCAGCGCCTTGGCCAGCGGCTCGATGGCCGCCGCCAGCCCGCTCTCCATCCGGTCGTACAGCTGCTCGGCCCTGGCCAGCGCCCCCTCGAGCCCGGGGGTCGCCCGCCGCAACTCCCGCTCCCGCTTGGCCGCCGCCTGGCAGTCCTTCTCCGGACAGTACGCCTTCGGCCGCCCTCTCCCCCGCCGCTGCTCGATCGGCGACCCACAGTGCTTACAAGGCGTTACGACACTGGTCTCCGCAGTCACCCAACCAGCATACCATTTTCGATTTTCCAGAAACTGGAAATAAGAAAACTAGATCTGTTGCGCGTTGAAGCCTCGAAGCTACTTGCGAGAAGGCAGAATTCCCGCAAGTAGCTTCACGTGAACTTCCTGCTACGATCCGCGCAGGTTCTCGTCGCCCTTGTTGTCCTGTCTCACGAGACCTGGCGTGCGTCTCATCCACCTGGCGCGATTCGCCGTTCCGTCTCACCTAGTTGGCGTGACTGACTGATCACGCGCACTCGGTGCCGCATGTAGGTGGCGTGCGCGGAGCGGATGTCTCACCAAGTTGGCGTGGATTGGCGGAAGTCTCAGACATCTGACGTCTTCGGCAACTACAGTGCGTCCTCGTATGGCTGCAATGCGTACGACACGTGGCGGTGGTCTATCTTGACGGCGTTATCGGCGACTCGCGTCGAGCGGGCGGGGTTTCATCTGACTTTCCTGGACGGTGCAGGAGTTGAGCAGCATGCGCCGCTGGCTGTGAGCTGGAATGTCCGGTTTGAGCGGGCGCCGGCTGTGCGGTCGTTTCCGTCTTTCCGCGGGCAGAAGAACTTCCCAGGCTGGTGGTGGTCTGCCACGACTGGCGATCACGTTGGCTACGAGTCGTGGGTCGAGCGCGACGTGCTAATGGTGATGGACTTCGACCAGGACATCGTCGCCTTCGCCTCCCAACCTTTCTGGCTCACCTGGGCCGCCGACGATCGCGTGCGACGACATGCACCGGATTACTTCGCCCGGACGCGCGACGGCCAAGGCCTGGTCGTGGATGTCCGACCTGACGACCGAGTCGATCCGGCGGCGACTGAGGCATTCGCGGCGATGAGGCGCGCCTGCGAGGAGGTGGGCTGGGAGTTCCATCGAACGGGCGGCCCTGACCCAGTGCTGCGAGCGAACCTTCGCTGGCTGGCGGGCTATCGCCACCGGCGCTGCTATCGGGAAGAGCTCGCCCAAGAACTGCTCCACGTATTCAGCGCTCCGACCGCGCTGTTGCGCGGCGCTCAGCAGGTTGGTGATCAGCTGATGACGCTTCCGGTGCTCTATCACCTGCTCTGGACCGGGCATCTGACCACAGACCTTGATTCCTCGGTTCTCGGCCCGACCGCCATCGTTCGCGCATCGGACCTGCGATGAGTACGGCACGAACGCCGAGGCCGCCGGGGTTGCATCTCGGTGACCGGGTCATCCTTGAGAAGACGATGCATACCGTGGTCGGCTTGGCCGGCACGTTGGTACGACTCGCCGCCGAGAGCGGCGGCACCACCGCGGTGCACCTGCCGCACTTGCTGGCCGACCCTTCCTTTGAGCTCCTGGGCGGCCCTGCTGGGCACCGCTTACCGGCAGGCCTCTTGGACGACCTTGCCGAGGAGGTCGTCCAAGAGGCCTGCTGGTGGGAGCAACACATTGTCGAGGTCCTGACCGGCGTGCGTCCCGATGCCCCGGCTGGCACTCGACCGAGGCCTGAATTCGACCCCGACTTGCACACGGTTCGCGAACGCGACCAGGCCAAGGCCCGCGAACTGGCCAAGACGGGCCGTGAGGGAGTCAGCCTGCGCACCATCGAGCGCAAGCGTCAGCGCTATCAGGCTCAAGGCCTGGCCGGGCTGGTCGACGGACGCCACGAAGGCGCCAGCGGACCATCAGGACGAGTCGACCCGCACGTGCTGGCGGCGCTGTCTAAGGCGATTGAGGAGTCCACGGAGCGATCCACTCGAACGGCGAGCTACTTCTACTGGAAGGTCGGCCAGCTCGTTGCCGACCAACCTGATGTCCGCATGCCTTCTCGCGCAACCTTCTACCGCCTGTTTGACCGGCTCTCCCGTGGACGCCACGTCACGGGTTCAGCCCGCACCCGCCGGTCGCTGGCCAGCCGCCCGGATGGCGAGTTCAGCCAGGTCACCGCCAACCGTCCGGGCGAATGGATGGAGATCGACTCCACGCCGGTGGACATCTTGGTGGTGTTCGACGATGGTGTGGTTGGGCGAGTCGAGCTCACCGGCATGGTTGACCTGGCCACCCGCACCGTCACTGCGGGCGTGCTCCGGCCGGCTACTAAGTCGGTGGACGCGGCACTCCTGCTGGCGCGAACGGTCACCCCGGAGCCGATGCGTCCAGGTTGGGTCCAGGCACTGTCCATGTCCCGTTCCGTGCTGCCCTATGAGCGTCTGCTGAAGCTGGACGAGCGCCTGGAACAGGCTGCTGCGCGACCGGTGATCGTCCCGGAGACGATCGTCTACGACAAGGGCGGGGCGTTCATATCGGCCAACTTCCGCACCGCCTGCCGCATGCTCGGGATCAGCTTGCAGCCGGCCCACCCGCGGACCGGAACCGATAAACCGCACATCGAACGGACCTTGGAGTCGGTCGGCACGCTCTTTGCGCAATACGTCTCCGGCTACACCGGCCGCTCGGCAGAGTATCGCGGCCGCGCCGTCGAAGAGGAACCGCTCTGGCCGGTGCACGAACTTCAAGAACAGCTCGATGAATGGCTGGTCGCCTCCTGGCAGAACCGGCCGCATGACGGTCTGCGCGATCCCCTCACCCCAGGTCAGGCTATGACGCCGAACGAGAAGTATGCCGCGCTGGTGGAGGCAGCCGGATGCGTGCCCGTCGCGCTGTCCGGCGACGACTACGTCGAGCTGCTGCCCGCGGTCTGGCGAGCCATCAACGCCTACGGCGTGAAGATCAACCACCGGATCTACGACGACGAGGCCCTCAGACCGTTCCGCAACCAGCCGTCGGGCGTGACCGGCCGGAAGAACCGCTGGGAAGTGCACTACGACCCCTACGACGTCAGCCGCGTCTGGGTGCGCAATCACCATGACGGCGGCTGGATCACCGCCTTCTGGCGACACCTGAGCAGCGCTGCCGCTCCCTTCGGTGACATGGCCTGGGATCGCGCCCGCGAGATCCTGGCACGCCGAGGCCAGGACCGGCCCACCGAAGAGCAGATCACCCAGGCAGTCAACGATCTGCTCACTCGCGCCGGACAAGGACCCGAACAAGCCGACACCGTCAAAGACCGCAAGGTCAGAGCCCAAACCCGCGCCACCACCGAACCCTCCTGGCCGCGCCCTACACCGCCACCACCTCAGCAAAACGCCGAGCCCGAGTCCCTGGACGAGGACGATGAGCCATTGGCTGAGGTCATCCCACTTGGGGTCTTCGACGCACATGAGGAGGCCAAACGATGGAGGTGACTGAAGGCCGCCGCGATCCCACCACAACGCTCGAGGGATGGCGACGCTTCGTCGATGATCCACCTGCAAGATTCGAGCTGCTCACCCTGGAACAACGGGACGCACTGAGCGATGATCAGCGCTCCTCCTACAACGACACACGCATCACCTATCACTCGGAGCTGGCCGTGGTGGCCACCCCTACCGTTCGTGAGGTCGCCAAGCAGGGGCGCCTGCTCACCCTGCTGAACCGGCGAGAGACCAGTGCCCGCCGCGGAATGATCGTCTCTGGGCCTTGGACGACAGGCAAAAGCACCGCGATCAAGCAGTTGGGTCGCACCCACGAGTTGATGGCCCGCGATCGCCACCCGGGTCGTCGAGAGCGCATCCCGGTCGTCTACGTGACAACCCCGCCGAAGGGGTCGCCGCGCAAACTGGCCATGGAATTCGCGCGCTTCCTCGGCTTGCCTTCGATCAAGAGATCAGCCAACACCACCGACATCGCCGACGCCGTCTGCCAAATCCTCATCGAGGCCCGCTGCGACCTGGTCCTGGTCGACGAGATCCACAACCTCAACCTCGCCACCAGCGCGGGCGAGGACATGTCCGACCATCTGAAGTACTTCACCGAGCACCTGCCCGCCACCTTCGTCTATGCGGGCATCAACGTTGAGCGCGAGGGCCTGTTCACCGGAGTGCGTGGCAAACAGATCGCCGGTCGCTGCGTCCTCATCAACAGCCGCCCCTTCCCCTACCAGGCTGAATGGAAGGGACTGGTCGCCGCTATGGAAGGCGAGCTCCGCCTCCACCACCACAAGCCTGGCGCTCTCGTGGCGCTTTCCAAATACCTGCACCGCCGAACCGGCGGCATGATCGGCAGCCTGTCGCACCTGATCCGCGCCGGAGCCATCACCGCCATACAGGACGGCACCGAGGCCGTTACCCGCAAGCTTCTTGAGGAGATCCCGGTCGACCACGCTGCCGAGTCCGAAGGCGGCGACGCGCCATGACCTCACCACCGCTCTTCATCTCCTGGAAGGCCCCGCCTTTGCAGCTCCTGCCGCGGCGGCCGGCACCGATCCTGGATGAAACCCTGGATTCCTATCTGAACCGTCTCGCCACGGCCAATCATCTCGAGCCGTCCTCGCTGCGCGAGCTCGTGAGTGGCAGCAGGCTCAAGAGCATCCCTGCTCCTCCTCACCGGCTGGCCCGCCTCACCGGCTATCCAGAACGATCGCTACGCTACGCGATCTTGGAGCTCAGCACCCCGGACGAGCTCGGCAGCATGAATCTCGGCGGGCGGCCGCGGCCTGGTGAAGCTCATCAATGTCGCAGCTTCTGCGGATTATGCCTCCTCAAGCAGGACGTGAGCCCGAACGACGGCGGTCCTGTCCGCTGGCATCACTTTGACGACGTGATCTGCTGGCGGCACCAACGCTGGATCGCCTTCAGCAGCGAAACTGCCGAACCACAGCCGCGACTTCATCACGTTGGGGACGTTCTTCACGCCAACCGTCAGCATCGCAGGCTGTGTCGACGTTATGGCCGAAAGGCCGTCATGACCGCATTTCGCGACGCGGACTACATTTTCTCCAGTTGGACAAGGGAGGGACGCCATCAAGAGCGCTTCGGCAAGCGCATGGTCACTCTGGCAGGTCAGCACTGGAAGCTGACAACGAACCAACACGGCTCGGCGGAGGCAGCAGGACGTTACCCCGAGGTCGTTGCCCTCACCCGTCTCCTTGTCATGCCTGTCTGGCGAGCCCTCGCCCTGTCGCGGCGGCCAGGCATGGTCTTCAGCATCGAGCCGGCCCTCCTCGCGGAGATCCGGAGAACGGTCGCCCGCGACTATGCCAGGCCAGGACAGAATTGGAGCGCTTTTCGAAGCGACGCGCTTTATGGATGGATTGAGAACGAGCGCAAGAATGCCGCGATGATCTCTCGACAGGCTAAGACCGCGACGAAGAAGGACGCGTGGTTCCCCGGCCTCGCAACGTCTTGATAGCAAGCAAGACATCTTCAGATGCATCGCCACAGGTGGCTGCCGCTCAGATGGTCCGTTTACGATCATCAAACCCATGTTCACGACGATCAGCCGGAGGCCACATGTCAGTCAGCGGTTCACGTTCGAAAGCCTTGGCGTTCGTCGGCGTCCTCGCAGCCGCGGTCATCGTGATCGTGGCAATCGTGGCCTTCCGCGGCACCGACGACCAGCAATTCATCCGCTCGGCGGCAGATATGGAGTCGTTCGCACGCACCATGAGGGACGGCGACCGACTCGGCCCCCGCACCGTCGGCGGGATGGACTTTGAGGAGGTCCGCCGCGAGCGCGGCGTTGTCGTCTTTCAGCAAGGCGAGGCGTTGGCGAGCCCTTACGGCTACGCCTGGAGTCCGCAGGGGGATCCAGCTCCGATCCTCGAGGACATGGAGTGGTCGGAAGACCACGTCGATCACTATTTCGAGCATCTGGAGGGCGCTTTCTACTCCTGGCAGGGAAGGCGCTGACCGCAGCGGACCCCAGGGCGAGGCGCCAGAAGCGGCGCCTACAACAGCCGCGTCAGGCACCGCAGCTTTCCTTGATCACGCGCCAGGTGATCTGAGAGGGCGTTGTGTGAGTTAATGTCCATGATGTCGCACTGTAGTCGAATGGATTTGTAGCGTTACCGCCGATTGGCGAGCTCGGATGTGTT
>NZ_JBFAPT010000069.1:0-8208 GCF_040676845.1 Nonomuraea sp. NPDC049504 | reverse complement strand
TCGCCCGTCCGCCCCTACGCCGTGACCGGTGGACGGACGGCGCCGCGGGTCAAGCTGGCGATGGAGGCCCTGGTGTCATCGGCGACCGCCGAGCAGCGGGAGTTCTCGCATATCACGCCGGAGTACCAGGCGATCAGCCAACTGTGCCGGCAGGTCAGGTCCGTCGCGGAGGTGTCGGCCCTGCTGCGGATCCCGCTCGGCGTGGTCCGGGTGCTGATCGCTGACATGGCCGCCGAAGGTCTGGTCCGCGTGCACCAGCCACAGCTGGACGCCGGTCGGCCGGACGTAAATCTGCTGGAAAGGGTTCTAAGTGGACTTCGCAGGCTCTAGCCCCGGGCTCACCTCGACGAAGATCGTGGTGGCGGGAGGTTTCGGGGTGGGCAAGACGACGTTCGTCGGCGCGGTGTCGGAGATCATGCCGCTGACCACGGAGGCCGTCATGACCGACGCCTCCGCGGGTATCGACGACCTCGGCATGACGCCGCTGAAGTCGACCACGACCGTCGCCATGGACTTCGGCCGGGTCTCCCTCGACCGCGACTTGATCCTGTACCTGTTCGGCACGCCCGGGCAGCACCGGTTCTGGTTCATGTGGGACGACCTGGTGCGGGGCGCCATCGGCGCGGTCGTGCTGGTCGACACGCGCCGGCTCGCCGACAGTTTCCCCGCCATCGACTACTTCGAGGAGGCCCAGCTCCCGTTCGTGGTGGGTGTGAACGGGTGGGACGGCCAATATCCGCACAGTGACGCCGAGGTGCGCGACGCGCTCACCCTGGCACCGCACATCCCGATGGTGCGGCTCGACGCCCGCTCCAAGGACTCCGTCAAGAACGCGCTCATCCAGCTCGTCGAGCACGCGCTGTCGGTCCGCATGGCAGTGCCGGGCTGGGGCGGCTGACCCCCGGCTCCGGTGCCGCGCCGGCGACGAGCCGTGCCCCTTCCCGGCTCGCCGGACGCGGCACCCGCGCTTCGGCCCTGCTAGCGCTGCCCTCTCATCGCTGCTCTGTCATCGCTGCTCTGTCATCGTTGCCGGGCCTCGATGAGGCTCGCGCCGGAGCCCAGCTCGACCACGTCGCTCATCGCCAGACCCGCCCGGCCGAGCAGCGCCGCGTACTCGTCGCGGCTGCGCTCCGCGCCGCCGTTGAAGATCGCCAGCATCCGCAGGTCGATGTCCTTGCCCAGGTGCGGCCGCTCGTCGTCGGGGAGCACCACCTCCAGGATGAGGACGCGGCCGCCGGGGTTCATGGCCGTGCGGACGTTGGTGAGGATCTTGACGCAGTCCTCGTCGTCCCAGTTGTGCAGGATGCTGGCCAGCAGGTAGACGTCACCGCCGGACGGCACCGCGGCGAAGAAGTCGCCCGCCACCACCTCGGTGCGCTCCGCCAGACCCTCCTCGGCGAGCGCCTGCCTGGCGTGGTCCACCACGTGCTCCAGGTCCATCAGGACGCCGCGCAGCCCGGGGTTGGCGCGCAGCACGGTGGCCAGGATGTGGCCCTTGCCGCCGGCCACGTCCACCATCGTCCCGGTGGCGGGGAAGGCGTAGCGCTCGGACAGGCCCTCGGTGAACGGCACCGCCCTGGCCGCCATGTAGTCGTCGAACAGCGTGCTCGACTCCGGCTTGCGGGCCAGGTAGTCGTACAGGGGGCCGTACTGCTCGATGAAGGCCGAGCGGCCGGTGCGCACGGTGTCGGGCAGCGTGCGCATGGCGTACCAGAAGCCCTCCTCGCCCAGCATGCGGATCGAGGAGCGGACGAAGCCGGGCGCGTCCGAGCGCAGCGCGCCGCCCCGCTCGGTCAGCTCGTACGCGTCCGCCTCAGCGTCTGTCTCAGCGTCTGTCTCAGCGTCTGCCTGCACGGCCCTGACCAGGTCCATGGCGGCCAGTTCGCGCAGCACCCTGCGCAGCGAGGGCGCGTGCGCCCCGGCCCGCCGCGCCAGCTCGGGCGTGCTCAGCGGGCCCTGCGCGAGATGGTCGGCCACGCCCAGCTCCGCCATGGTGAGCAGGGCGGCGAAACGCGAGATGTCACCCAGGGCACCCCACAGGAGGTCGTCGGAATGCGGCATGAGTCCTTCCAGGGGAGGTCAAGGATTGCGCGTGGCCTGCCGGTGCCACACCAGCACACGGCGCTCGGCCAGCACGAACAAGGAGTTGACGACGTAACCGAGGATGCCGAGCAGCGTGATCGTGGCCCACACCGCGGCGCCGTCGAAGCTGCGCTGCGCCTGCAGGAGCTGGTAGCCGATGCCGTCGCTGCCGCCGATCAGCTCGGTGAGAACCATGAGGATCAGCGCGAGCGACAGGCTCAGCCGCAGCCCGGCGAAGATCTTCGGCGAGGCGGCCGGCAGCACGACCACCCGCAGCCGCTGGAACCTGGTCAGGTTGAAGACGGTGGCGGTCTCGGTGTACGTCCTGTCGATCGCCCTGGCGCCGTCGATCGAGTTGAGCAGCACCGGCCACACCACCCCGAACACGATGGTCGCGAGCTGGGTGATCAGCACACCGTACGGCGAGTGCAGCCCGGCCTGGAGCACCAGGAACACGGGGATCAGCAGCGGCGGCGGCAGCGAGCGGCCGAACTCGATCAGCGGGTCCACGTAGTCGGTCGCCGTGCGGGAGCGGCCGAGCAGCATGCCGGCGATGATTCCGATCAGCGCCGCCAGGATCCAGCCGCCGAACATGCGGCCCAGGCTGGGCAGGATGTTGTCGATCGCGTCGTCGGTGAGGAAGATCCGGCTGGCCGGACCCGAGAACCACAGCTCGTACATGGCGGCCACGATCGTCGTGGGCGGCGGGAAGTCGGTGTTGCCGACCGCGCGGGCGGCGAACTCCCAGACGACGAGCAGGGCCGGGATGACCCAGATCTTGGTGAGGAGCTTCACGACTCCGACGCCCCCGTCCGCATCCGGTGCCAGTGGAACAACCGGCGCTCGCCGGCCAGGAGCAGCACGTTGGCGAGCACGCCGAGGACGCCGGCCCAGACCGTGGCCGCCATCATCAGGTCCGTCCTGTTGCCGCTGCCGGCCAGGTTGACGAAGACGCCGATCCCGGCGACGCCGCCGGCCAGCAGTTCGGCGCTGACCGCGAGGACGAGCGCGATGCCCGCGGCGATCCTGACGCCGGTCGCGACGAACGGCGCGGCGCTCGGCAGGCTCACCCTGGTCAGCACCGCGAGGGGGCCGAAGCCGAAGCTGCGCAGCGACTCCTTGGCCAGGGGGTCGACGTCGTGCATGCCGTACAGGGTGTTGATGAGGATCGGCCAGACGGAGGCGTAGACGATGACCGAGATCTTCATGAGTTCGTCCACCGGGATCAGCAGGATCGCCAGGGGGATGATCGCCACGCTCGGGATCGGCCGCAGGAACTCCAGCACGGGTCTGATCGCCCGCTCCACCGGCGCGAGCGCGCCGAGCAGCACGCCCACCGGCACGGCGATGGCGGTGGCGATGAGCAGGCCCAGCACCCAGTTGGTCAGGGTGGCGCCGAGCCCGGCCAGGAAGTCGGGGTCGGCGGGCAGGCGCACGGCTTCGAGCAGGATGGTCGACGGTGCGGGGAACTGCAGGTCCTCACTGATGCCGAAGCGGATGACCAGCTCCCCGGCAACGAGGAACCCCGCGGCGCCGGCGGCGCCGCGGAGCAGACGTGCGATCGTCACTTCGACGCGGGAGCCGCGATGACCGACTTCACGTCGATGGGGCTCTTCAGGTAGCCGTACTCGAGCATGAGGTCGGCGACCTTCTGCAGACGGTTGGCGTTCAGCTCACTGGGGAAGGAGCCGAGCGTGATCACCGAAGCGGTCTTGGCGTCGATCTTCGTGTACTTCGGCAGCATGGCCTCGATCTCCTTGCGGTCGCTGGAGACGAGTTGCTGAGCCTTGCCGATCGCGCGCTGGAAGGCGGCCAGCGTCTTCGGGTACTTCTGCGCCCAGTCCTCGGTGGCCATCCAGCCGGCGATGGGCAGGTCGGCGGTCTGACCGGTCATCACGTCCGCCAGCTTGCGGAAGCCGTGCTGGCTCTGGTTGGCGGTGATGAACGGCTCGGTGATCCAGCAGGCGTCGGCCTGGCCGCTGAGCAGCGCGTTGCCCATGTCGGGGAACGGCTTCTCGACGAACTTGACGTCGTCGGCCGTCAATCCGGCGACCTTGAGCTGCGTCAGCGTGGTGAGCGTGGCGACATTGTTGAGGTTGTTGACCAGAATGGTCTTACCCTTCAGATCAGCCACGGTCTGAATCTTCGAATCCTTCGGCACCATCAGGTTGAAGGTGTTCGGGCCCGCCTGGTACATGTCGGCGACGAGCTTGATCTTCTTGCCCTCGCTGACCGCCGCGAACGTCGAGACGTAGTTGGTCATCGAGATGTCCAGAGCGCCGCTCAGAATCTGCGGAAGTGCCGCGGCACCACCGGTGATGACGGTCGGCTGAACGGTCAGGCCCTCTTCCTTGAAGTAGCCCTTCTCGTTTGCGACATAGAGAGCCACCGGGTCAGGTACGGGCAGGGCGCCGACCTTGATGGTGGTCTTCTCGAGGCCGCCGCTGTCGGCCGACGTGGTGCCAGGGTCGTCGGATCCGCCGCAGCCGGCAAGAGTCAGAGCGACTGCGACGCCGACAGCAATGGCGTTACAGCGCAGTTTGCGTGTCATGGGGGGTTCTCCTACCAGGGGGAAGCTTCTGGAGATCGGCACTGTATGCCGGGCGTGAAGCGTACCGGAGGCTAGATCCAAACGGCAGCACTATGCCGCGTTTATGCACTTTATCTGCTAAAGATGACTGTCCAGGGATATAGATGTAAATATAGGCATAAAGTAGGTTTATGGGTTGTATGTCCGGATTGAGGTGCTGGTTGCGCTCCGTGGTCAAGGGCTCGCCACGTGAACAAGGTGTCATTTGGAACGGTTGAAAACACCCGAGACGTTGGCCTAAGTATGAGGTTTGTGCTCAAATTGGGCCTCGAACTTGCCTGCGATCACTCGTCCTTGTGACGAAGCCGCTGAACCCCCCTTAAGCAGGCCATGGCGAGAGGTTGCCACCAGTGAGGACAACAACGACCGAGTCCGGTCGTGGCAGGGCTCCGGACGGACCGGATCACTCTGCGGGCTTAGAAGCCCCGCAGGTACAGCAGCCCGTGTCGGGCAGCCCGTTCGCGCTGCGTAACTGGCGCGTGCGAACCCGCCTCATCGCCCTCATCGCCATTCCCACGATCGTGGGCGTCATCTTCGGCGGGCTGCGGGTCACCGACTCGATCAGCAGCGCACAGCAGTACCAGCTCATCAGCGACGTGGGACGGCTGGTGAGCCAGCTCGGCGAGCTCTCCCGCGACCTTGGTCTCGAACGCGACCTGGCCGGCCGCTTCGTCGCCGCCAACAAGCGGGCGACCGAGGGCCAGCGGCTCAAGAGCCAGCAGGAGATCGTCGACGCCAGCGTCAACAGGACCAAGGCGGTCGCCGCCGAGACCCGCGACTCGCTGTCCGACATCGGCCGCAGGACCCTCGACCGCATCGAGGTCCGGCTCGCCCAGCTCGGCTCGCTGCGCACGACGTACACCAAGGACCAGCTGCCGCCGCTGCCGACGGTCGAGACGTACTCCGAGATCATCGCCGACCTGCTGCAGGTCTACGACGAGCTCGGCCAGGGCTCCACGGACGAGCAGCTCACCTCCACCGCCGCCGCGCTGCGCACCATCGCTCGCGCCGAGGAGGAGGCGTCCAAGCAGCGGGCGCTGCTGATGATCGCGCTGGTCCGCGGCAGGTTCGAGGAGCCGGAGTTCAAGGGCTTCCTCGACGCGGGCTCCCGCCGCGAGAGCGAGCGCGCCTCGTTCAACGCGGTCTCCACCCCCGCACAGCGGCAGAACTTCGACAACACCGTCGCCAGCCAGAAGATCGGCCGCGCCGAGTTCTACATCAGCCGCGCGGTGCTGCTGCACAACACCGCCACCCCGCTGCGCAGGCTCGACAACTCCACCTCCAAGGACGTCGACCTCTGGTTCGACTCCATCTCCGAGACCGTCGACCGGCTGCACCAGGTGCAGAAGTCGCTGGCGGAGGAGGTCGCCACCCGAAGCGCCGACGTGGCGAGCGGCGACAGGCAACTCGCCGCGATCAACATCGGCATCGTGGTCGTGCTGCTGGTGCTGGTCCTCGCGATCACCGCCCTCATGGCCGGCTCGCTCGTACGGCCACTCAGGCGGCTGCGCAGCGACGCACTCAAGATCGCCGGTCACACGCTGCCCGACCTGGTCCGCCAGCTCCGCAACACCGACATCGACCCCGACAAACTCAGAGTCCCGCCCATCGAGATCAACTCGAAGGACGAGATCGGCGAAGTCGCGCGGGCCTTCGACGAGGTGCACCGCGAGGCGGTCCGGCTGGCGGGCGAGGAGTCCAAGCTCCGCAGCAACGTCAACGCGATGTTCGTCAACCTGTCCCGCCGCAGCCAGACCCTCGTCGAACGGCAGATCACCCTCATCGACGGCCTGGAGCAGGGCGAGCAGGACGAGCAGCGGCTCGGCAACCTGTTCAAGCTCGACCACCTCGCCACCCGCATGCGGCGCAACAGCGAGAACCTGCTCGTCCTCGCCGGCCAGGAGCCCCCGCGCCGCTGGAGCCAGCCGGTCCAGCTCGTCGACGTCGCCCGCGCCTCCCTGTCGGAGGTCGAGAACTACGAGCGCGTCGTACTGGAGGTGCCGGAAGGCGTCGCCATCGCGGGCCAGGCCGTCAACGACGTCATCCACCTGCTCGCCGAGCTGATCGAGAACGCGCTGTCGTTCTCGCCCCGCGAGACCCGCGTCCCGGTCTCGGGCAGCAGGATCGACGGCGGCGGCATCATGCTCTCCATCACCGACTCCGGCATCGGCATGACCGGCGAGGAGCTGGCCCAGGCCAACGAGCGCCTGACCGACGCGCCGACCGTGGACGTCTCCGTCTCCCGCCGGATGGGCCTGTTCGTGGTCGCGAGGCTGGCGCACCGCCACGGCATCCGCGTCCAGCTCCGCCCGCACGGCTCCGGCGGCCTGACCGCGATGGTGCTGATCCCCGAGTCGCTGCTCGGCCCGCAGGCCCCGTCGTACGCGGGCGCCGCCCCCGCCGCCTCCAGGGAAGAGTCCTTCCCCATGGCGCAGCACGCCCCCCAGGGCGGTTCGTGGCCGGCCTCGTCGTTCCAGCTCGGCCCCGGACACCCGTCCTACCCGTCCTACCCCTCGACGGACGCCGTCCCGCCGCCCGGGTCGTGGCCGTCGAGCCCCGCCCTGCCCGCCGAGGCCGGCGGCTGGATGTCCAGCGACTCCTCCAACGACGTCTGGGTGGCATCGCGCGGCCCCGCCGCCGGCGAGAGCAGGCTGCCCCAGCGGGAGAACGGGCTGCGGGACAACGGACTGCGCGAGAACGGGCTGCGGGAGAACGGGCTGCCCCAGCGCGAGGGCGGCCTGCCCCAGCGCGGCGGACTGTCCGACGACACCCGCCCGTGGATGCGCGGCGTCGAGGCCGCGCCGCCTGCGCCGAACTCCTTCGACTTCCCCGAGACCGAGTCCGCGGCCACCGGCCCGATGCCGGCGATCCCGTCCGGCCCGTCCGGCCCGCCGAGCGGCGGCGCCGCCGGCAACGGCGGCAACGGCGAATACCTGCCGATCTTCGCCTCGGTGGAGTCGGCGTGGTTCGACCAGGCAGCCGCCGCGGCCGACGCGACGTGGAGCTCGCCCAAGGCGGACGCGGGCTGGAGCGCGGCCGAGGCCGTACGCGAGCCGGTGCGCGACGGCGCGACCGCCGCGGGCCTGCCCAAGCGGGTGCCCAAGGCGAACCTGGTGCCCGGCTCGGCCGACACCGTCTCGGCGCCGAAGGGCGTCGCCCCGATGCCGGCCGTCTCACCGGACCGGGTGCGCAGCCGGTTGTCCAGCTTCCAGCAGGGCTTCAGGGCCGCGCGCGACGACATCAGCGAGGGCAGGACGTACGGGTCCGGCCCCAGGGATAACAGTAGGGATGAGGGCGCATGAGCGAGCGCAACAAGCGGCCAGGGGAACGCAGCCGACTGTCGTTCATGCGACCGGCGGAGGAGAAGGTATGAACGACCTGAGCCACGCGGCACGCGGGGTGGACTGGTTAATCACCGACTTCGTCAGCACCGTTCCGGGGGTCGCGCACGCGGTGGTGGTCTCGTCCGATGGTCTGCCGTTGGCGGCGTCGGCGGGTTTTCCTGCTGATCGTGCTGATCAGCTGGCTGCGATCGC
>NZ_JBFAPT010000068.1:0-8247 GCF_040676845.1 Nonomuraea sp. NPDC049504 | reverse complement strand
GGATTCAACGACCAAACCCCAAATGAGTCACGGTCTTAATCCGTAGGTTCCGGGTTCGAGCCCCGGGCGCCCTACCACTCCACACCCCATTCGACCTGGGGTTTCCCGGTTCCTGTACGCCTGGTGCGAGGCGAATAAGGCCGAGTTCATGCTCGTCTGATGCTCTTCGGCACGCGTACGGCCCGCTCTGGGCGGCGACAGGGTCCGGACGAGCCGCTTCCCGCTGCCGGGCTGTGATCACCTGAGACCGCCAGGATTCCAGCAGAGGGACAGAAAATTCTCCCGGCACCCGGTCACTTGATAGCTGTCTCTCGCGAACACTGCGGGTGCCGAGAATTCATCCGTCCAGGTCAAGCAGCATGCCGGTACTCCCTGAGAACACCACCGCGTCGATCATGTCGGCGGGCGTCGAGCCGGGTGATCGGGGCTTGACCGGCATCCGAGCCGGGGAGCGGCCGGAGCAGAGCAGCCTTGTGGAGAGCTCGGTGCGGCCGGTATTCGTTACCTCAGGCCGGCCCCTACTCGCCTGTCACGCCGGCCAGGAGCTTCGCCGTGTCCGCTGGCGACTCCACCGGGAAGTGGTGGCTGCCCAAATCGACGAGCACGATGTCGAGCCGGTCACCGTAGCGGTCGATGGCTTCCTGGGTGATGAGGTACGGATCGCGAACACAGTGATCGGTTGCTTCGTCTCGCGCAGCGCCGCGTCCATGTCCCAGCGCACCAGGCCCTCGATGGAACGCAGTCCGGCGGGCTGACGCACCGCGGCCACCTTCTCGAAGTGAGCACCCTTGAGAGCCGGGTCGGTCCCGACCGGCGAGCCTCCCTCCACCAGGCCCCGCACCCCCGCGGCGAAGCCTTCCCTGAACACCGTCGTCACCCTCACGGCCGCAGTACGGCGACCTGCGCTGCCTTTTCCACAACCGGCTGGACGAGGACGACCTGCGCGGCCTGGCGCGGGTCTGGTCGCGGCTCGATCCGGACGGCGATGCCGGAGGCGACGCCGACCGACCGAGCACGCTGGAGCGATGAGGCGGCCGTCCGCCCCGCGGCCATCTCGAGGCAGGTCATCCAGCCTGCACCGCTACCACCAGCGACGCCTGGCCGGCCCGCCGGTCAGCGGGCCGTGGCGTGGTCGTCGAGGTGCGGGTGCGGCGGCTGGGCCCGTCCCGGATGTCGCTTTCGATCATCATGGGTCGAGTGCTTGATCACACCCCGGACCGGTATCAGCCGCCCCCGCCGCCGCCCCCGGGCGTGCCTCCGGTGACGGCCTGTACCTCTCGAGCGCTCAACTCCTGCAACATCGCGCCGTCGCTGTTGCTGAGGATGACACCGACCCAGCCGGTGTACGGATAGATGTTCCAACTGGCGCCGACCCCGGGGTTGGCGCCAGCGCGGCCGTGCACCCACTGACCGCCGACGATACGGACCGGCATCTGGTAAGCCCCGAACGACCCCGGCCCATGGGGCGACTTGGGCGCGGTGAGCACCTCGGCGTAAGGCCGTTCCAGCACCGTGCCGTCGCTCAGCGCGTGCGCGAACCGCACCAAATCCGCCGCGGTGGCGAAGCCGCCGTCCCCGGGGACGTCGATGAAGCCGCGGCCCGGGTTCTTGCCCAGCGTGGCCTGGTTCGAGCTGCTCTTGTCCAGGTTGCGGACGGCGTCCACCACGCGGCCGTCAGCCGACCGCATGTACGGGTGCGCGATGTGCTTATCGGTGAGCCACCGCGGCCTGGTGTAGAACGCCGAGCCGGTCATGCCGCAGCGCTTGAAGATGTTCTCCTCGACGTAGTCCCAGTACGTCTTGCCCGTCACTGCCTGCACGATGAGCGCCGGGATGACAATCTCGGCCCCGGCGTGGCCGGTGGAAGTGCCGACGGGCGCCGCCAGCTTCGCATGGCGGGCCCACCGCTCGTAGTACTCCTGCACCTCCTCCTTGCTCTGGAAGACGCGCCGCACGTCCTCATCCGGGCTCTTCAGCCCGGAGATGTTGGCGAGCAGGTGGTGGACGGTCACCTGCTCGGCGACGTCCTTGGCGAAGCCCTTCAGGTAGGTGCCCACCGTGTCCGACAGCTTCAGCTTGCCCTGCTGCGCCAACTGCAAAATGGCCACCGCCTGGAACGGCTTGCCCGCCGAGCTGAGACTGAACGCGATGCGCTCGCTGTTGGCGATCCCTTTCTCCTTGTCGGCCATGCCGTAGCTGCGCGACAACACCGTCCGGCCCTTGTGCGACAGCAGCACCACGCCGGAGAACTTGCCCGCGGCGGCCAGCTTCGCCACGTACCTGTCGTAGGCCCCGCCGGGCAGAGTGTCCGGCGGGAGGCCGGCGACCTTGTCAGCGCCGCCCGCTCCCGCCGCGACCGCGGCGTCCAACAGCGGCACAGTCGCGGCACCGGCCGCCACCGCAGCGCCCCGCAACAGCGAACGCCGGTTCCACATTCCGTCAACAGCCACGTCTTCTCCTTTTCGTGATCACCTTCACGGCGCTTCCTGTCCAGCGGACGGTCACAGCGCCCCAGGGCTACCGACGCGCGCTG
This sequence comes from Nonomuraea sp. NPDC049504, assembly GCF_040676845.1. Taxonomy (NCBI): domain Bacteria; kingdom Bacillati; phylum Actinomycetota; class Actinomycetes; order Streptosporangiales; family Streptosporangiaceae; genus Nonomuraea; species Nonomuraea sp. NPDC049504. The sequence continues at coordinate 5,714 of NZ_JBFAPT010000068.1, read as the reverse complement.
CCTGACGAGGGCGATGCCGAAGCCACCCTGGGCCGCACCGCATGAATCCGGTGCGGGCCGAACCCTTCGGCCGGGCGGCGCGTCCGGCCTTGGCCGGACGCGTCGCGGATCTCGTCTCGCGCTCCGTGACCCGTCCGCCTGTCAGCCCCGTCCACTGTCGACCGGCCATATCCCCGCCGCGTCCCCGCCATGTCATGGGTGTGTCACGGTTCGCGCCGGCAGCGGCCGCCGTCGGGAACACCGCGCCGACCAGGTGGTCTCAGGGTCGTTGTGGAACACGGTGATCTCGTGCCCGCGGAGACGGGCCGCCTGGGGACGTGACCGAAGGGACCGAGCTCGCTGGCAGGAGTGCCAGGCCTGGTGCGCCGACTCGACTGGTGCCGCATTTCAGCATGGCGCGACAGATCGTCCGCCGTGGACGTATCGCGGCCATATCGAAAATCGCATACGCCACGGCAACGATCTTCCGTCTTCAGTGGACGCATGGACCACAGCGCATCACTGCCGGCGCGGGCGCTTCGTAGATGCGGGACTGTGCTCGTCAGTCCGCCGACCATCGAAGACGCGCCTGCCCGGCTGAGACGTCGCAGATGCGGCTGAGCCATCGAACCGACGACTTCTGCGGCCGCACTTCGAGGAGCAGACAGAGCGAGGAGGCCTTGGTCGTGGATCCCCTGGTGGAGATCGCCATTCCCGTCTACAACGAGAAGCACGTGCTGGCACACAGCGTGCGCCGGTTGCACCACTATCTGGAAGAGACCTTCCCCTACCGGTTTCACATCACGATCGCCGACAACGCCAGCATTGACGGGACCTGGCAGGCGGCGCTGGAACTGGAGGCCGCGCTGCCACACGTGGGGGCGGTGCGGCTGGAGCAGAAAGGGCGGGGACGGGCGCTGCGGCATGTGTGGAGCCGCAGCGACGCCGATGTGGTTGCCTATATGGACGTGGACCTGTCCACCGATCTGGACGCGTTCCTACCGCTGGTGGCGCCGCTGATCTCCGGGCACAGCGATCTGGCGATTGGGTCTCGGCTGACCCGCGGGTCGGCGGTGGTACGCGGCCCGAAACGGGAGCTGATCTCCCGGTGTTACAACGTTCTGCTGCGTACGGCATTGGCGGCCCGCTTCACCGACGCCCAATGCGGCTTCAAGACCGCCCGGACCGTGGTCGCGCAGGCGTTGTTGCCGTCGGTGCAGGACGAGAAGTGGTTCTTCGACACCGAGTTGTTGCTGCTGGCCGAATGCAACGGGCTGCGCATCCACGAGGTGCCGGTGGACTGGGTCGACGATCCCGACAGCCGCGTGGACGTGCTGCAGACCGCGCTGGATGACCTGAAGGGCATGGCCCGGGTGGCGCGCCGCATGCTGACGGGCGCCTTCCGCGTCCCGGTGGAGGGCCGACCCCGGCCGAAGCTGCCAGCGGGGATGGCCCGGCAACTGCCGACCTTCGCGATCATCGGGGTGTTCAGCACGATCGCTCAACTGCTGTTGTTCGTGCTGCTGCGCACAGTGATGGGACCGCTGTGGGCGAACGCGGTCTCGCTGGTGATCACCACCATCGGCAACACCGCCGCCAACCGCCGCTTCACCTTCGGCGTGACCGGGCCGGAGCGGGCGTTCCGGCAGCAGTTGGAAGGCGGCGTCGCGTTCCTGCTCGGGCTGGCGCTGAGCACCGGCGGCCTGGCGCTGCTGCACGCGCTGGCGCCAGAGGCGTCACGTGTCGTCGAGATCGCCGCGCTGGTGACCGCCAACGGGGTCGCGACGCTGGTGCGCTTCATGCTGATGCGCGCCTGGATCTTCCATCCACGACGCTTGGGGCGCCGGCCGGCGCCGGCCGAGCCGACAGCCGTCCACACGGGCAGAAGGGACGACGTTCGATGACCACTTCCACACACCAGTCGCCACCGCTCCCCAGTCCGTCAGGCACATCTGTCTCCAACAGGCCTCGCGGGAGTCACCGCTTGCATGCTGGAGTGGGGCGGCTGCGCCGGCTGTTCCTGGGTGGGCCGGACGATCCGCGCTGGTCGCGTCCCGCGCTCTGGGGCGTGGTGCTGGCCGCGTTCGTGCTGTACGCGTGGAACCTGCCGGCAGCCGGTTACGCCAACTCCTATTACTCGGCGGCGGTTATGAGCGGCACCGAGAGCTGGAAGGCGTTCTTCTTCGGCTCGCTGGACTCCGAGTCGTTCATCACCGTGGACAAGCCCCCGATGGCGCTGTGGGCGATGGGCCTGTTCGCCCGCGTCCTGGGATTCGGGACGTGGAGCCTGATGTTGCCGCAGGTGCTGGCCGGGGTGGCCGCCGTCGCGGTGCTGCACGCCACGGTGCGGCGGGCGGCCGGGCTCCCGGCGGCGCTGATCGCTGCCGGGGCGCTGGCGCTGACGCCGATCACGGTCGCCATCAACCGCGAGAACGCCCCCGACCCGTCGCTGGTGTTGTTCCTGGTGCTGGCAGCGGGGGCGTGCCAGCGCGCGATCGAGACGGGACGCCTGACCTGGCTGCTGGCCTCAGCGGTGTTCGTGGGGTGCGGGTTCAACACCAAGATGCTGCAGGCGTTCGTGGTCGTCCCGGCACTGGCGCTGGCCTACTTAGTGGCAGCCAGGCCGCGGGTGCAGCGCCGGATTTGGCATCTGCTGGCGGCCGGTGTGGCGCTGGGGGTGTCCAGTTCCTGGTGGATGGTGGTGGTCGACCTGATCCCGTCCGGGAGCCGCCCGTTCATCGGCGGCAGCACCGACGGGACCGTGTGGGACGTGGTCATCGGCTTCAACGGCCTGGGCCGGATCTTCGGTGAGGGGAATAGTTCCGGCGCGGGCAGTTTCGGCGGAGGCAGCGGCGGTTTCGGTGGCGCCGCGGGCGCGGGACGGCTATTCAACGACATCGTCGGCGGGCAGATCTCCTGGCTGCTGCCGTTCGCGGTGCTAGCGCTGGTGGCGGGGCTGGTGCTGCTGCGGAAGCGGCCGCGCACCGATCTGCCGCGGGCCGCGCTGGTGCTGTGGGGCGGCTGGCTGGCCGTGCACTACGTCGTGTTCAGCTTCGCCGGGGGCGTGTTCCACCCCTACTACACCACGGCGCTGGCCCCCGCGGTCGCCGCACTGGCCAGCTCGGGCGGGGTGCTGCTGTACGGCGCGTACCGGCGGTCGGCCCGCTGGTCGTGGGTGCTGCTGGTGGGCGTGGTGGCCACGGGCGCGTGGTCGTTCGTGCTGCTGAACCGCACCCCCGAGTGGAATCCGTGGCTGCCCTGGGTGGTCGTGGCGGCGACCGTGGTGGCGGTGTCCACGCTGGCGCTGTGGCGGCGAGGCCGGAGGTTCGCCGCCGCGTCGGTGACGATCACGCTGGTCGCGGCTCTGGCGGGCCCGGGAGCGTACGCGTCGGCGACCGCATTCGGCGGTGCGAAGAACTCGTACGGCAACGCGCTGGCGGGGCCATCCATGGAACAGGGCCCGAACGAACAGGCCCCTGGAAAGCGGCAACCGGGCGGGCAGGGCGGCGTTCGCGTGGTCGGCGGGCCAGCCGCTCAGTTGAGCCCCGAGTTGATCGGCTACCTGCGGCGGAACCGGGGCGATGCGCGCTGGCTGGTCGCGGTGTCCGCCGCCCAGCAGGCCGCGGGCATCATCTTGTCGACCGGCGAGCCGGTGATCGCGATGGGCGGCTTCACCGGCCAGGACCCGGCGATGACGGTGGCCAGGCTGCAGGAGTACGTCAAGAACGGCGAGCTGCGCTACATCCTGCTCAACGCGTCGGCCGGTTCTCGTAAGGGTGCGATCTCGGCTGTCGCGGAGTGGGTGCGGCAGAACGGCACTCTGATCGACGCCGGCGAGTACGGGGAGTCGCTGTCCTCCTCAAAGGGCGCTGAGCAGCAGCTGTACCGGTTGAGCTGAGGAGCATTCATGGCGGGATTGACGCGAACCCTGTCGGTTGCCCGGCAGCGTGCGGACCGAGGGCGACCCGGCCTGGGCCCGGCCTGCGCTAGTTCGGCTGCGGGGCATTCCACCGCTTGGTGCTCAACGGCAAGGTTGCCGGCGAAGTTTGGTTCGACGACCGCTGCGCTGACGGGGGCATAGTCCAAGAACGTGACTTCTTCGAGTGGTACATGTCCTGGCTTGACCAACCTCATCGACACTACTTTTGAATCGCCTCCGGCGGGGCGCCCCGGCTCCGGGGTGATCGCTGCGTTAGGTGTCAGGGGCGTAGGTGGTTGAAGTGGAAGCCTGATCATCCCGCCCACCATCAACCCGGGACAAGCCGAGCAGACCAGGGCCATGGGGACAAGGTCGTTCCTCCAGTTGGGGGCTCCACCTTGTCCCCGTGGCCCTGGCCCGCTTCCCCTTCAGGCGGGTCGCGCGCGAGAAACACCAGGTGGCCGGCTGATCGTCGTGCTATTAGCGTGCCATTAAGGGCGGTAACGAGGGGTCAACAACGGTCACTCACGACCGGCCACAGGCCCAGGTCAACGCCCCTACGAGCCAAAATCCCTGCAATTCCCAAGCTGGCAGCGCGGGTTCGATTCCCGTCACCCGCCCTCAGCCTGAAAAGCCAGGTCAGGCATGGATTCCCGACCTGGCTTTGATCGTTTCTAGGCTCTTCTCGATCTTCCGTGCCCGTTATGTGCCCAATCCGTCTGGATCTTGCTCGTCCGGCTCGGGTTCGTCGGGCCTCAAAACTTCCTCGCCGAGCTTGCCGAGAGCGTCTGCGATGGCCCTGTCCCGCTCCATCGCGGTGTGCCGGTAGATCAGCGCGGCTCGGGTGGACGAGTGGCCCATACGGGTCATCAGGTCCCGGAGAGCACAGGTGTTGCCGGTGTGGCGAAGATCATGGAAGTGGAAGCCGCTGAGTTCGGCCCTCTTGAGAGCTGCCGCCCGGACGCGGGTGAAGTTCGCGCGCCGGAGCTTGGCGCCCTTGGGGCCGACGAAGACGTGTCCGTGCTCGCCCCTTCTCGGCGTACGTCTCCATGTGCTGCCGGAGGTCCGGCAGGAGAGTCGCCGGGATACTGACGATGCGCTTGCCCGCTTCCGACTTGGGCGGCCCGATGGTCACCGAGCCGTCCTTGAGTTCGGTCGTGGTCCCGACGACACGGATCGTTCCCGCATCGAGGTCCACGTACTTCCGCTGGAGTGCGGCCAGCTCGCCCCACCGCAGGCTCGCGAAGGTGGCGAGCAGGATCAGCATCCGGAACCGCGGTTCGATGGCATCGGCGAGGGCGAAGACCTGCTTCATGGTCAAGACGGGCCGCTCCGGCGAGTCCTCCTTGCCTGCCTTCTTGATCGTGCAGGGATTGGCCTCGCAAAGGACCCAGCGCCCTGAGATCCCAGTTGGGACGGTGGCCATTACGGAACCCACACCAAGTGACGGTCTGCTCAGTTACCTCGACCTGCGCGGTCAACGGTCAGCATCCCCACTCGCCGCATTCGCAGCCCAGCAGCACTCTCTCCTTCGGAAAACCAATGGAGATGGGGTGCTCCGAGGAAATGTGTGCTTGGCCAGCAGATCAAGTCCCGCTCCAGCAGTCCCGCATAGGCCCCAGCGATGCTTGGGCTGGAGGCCAGCTGTAGTTAGACGACGCGTGCGAGTTCGATGAGATTGATGCCGTCGATCACGATGTCCATGTGCGGATAGACGCTGGGGGCGACCGGCCCTTCAACGCGGAACTCGATCACATTCACGAATACACCTTATGCCCTAAGACCGTGACTCATTTGGGGTTTGGTCGTTGGATCT
>NZ_JBFAPT010000067.1:0-10012 GCF_040676845.1 Nonomuraea sp. NPDC049504 | reverse complement strand
GGTTCGACAAGCTGGCCGTGCGCTACGAAGCGACCGTCCACATCGCCGTGATCGACACCTGGCTATGAGCCCACCACTTCTGAAACGCGCCCTAGCCGTCGTGACCTCTGGCGCCGGCGAGCCGGGCGATCAGAGCGACGTGGGAGTGGCGAACCTCGCCGCCGGAGATGCGCGGCGGCGTCGGCAGCGGTGATGATCCATCTGGACTCGAAGGGGCGCAGGTCAGGCGTGGTGCGCCGGCCCGAGCGAGGGTGAGGTGGCCCAGGCATGGCGGCCTCCCGATCACGGCGTGCTAAGTTGGCCGCATGACTAACTTGGTCGATCGGCCAAAATCTTCGCGAGGGGATCGGCGGCGTGAGCAGCTCGTGGAGGCCGGCCTGGCGCTCCTGAGTGAGCACGGCTGGCCCGGCATCACGGCGCGTGCCGTCGCCGAGCGGGCCGGGACCAATGCCGGGCTGATCCACTATCACTTCGGCGGCCTGCCCGGCCTGCACGCGGCGATCTTCCGGCGCGGCACGGACCTGCTCGTCAACCCGCTCGTCGATGAGCTGCTGGCCGCGGAGGACGAGCGAGCCGCGCTTGACGCGATCCGCATGCTGCTGCCGCGGACCGCCGCCGACGAGCCCGCGTCCCGGCCGGCGGCGGACGGCGTGCCCGCATCCGGGCCGGTCGCCGGCGACGAGGACGGCTCCCGGCTGGCCGCCGAGCTGATCATCGGAGCGACGCGCGATCCCGCGCTCGGCGCCATGCTGCGCGACGAGCTTCGCCGTGCCAGGCAGCACATCGCCGATCGGTTGCGGGTCCGGCATCCCGGCTGGGCGGCCGGCCACGCGGCCGGGGTGGCGACGCTGATCGTCGCCGCGATCGACGGGCTGATGCTGCATCGCATGATCGACGGGGAGTTGCCCGTCGGCGAGGCACTGGATGTGGCGCAGGGGCTGCTTCCAGTGGAGGAGAGATGAGCGGTGGGGTGAGCGCCCTCGACCCGCCTGCTTGCCGGAGGAAAGGCGGGAGAGTGCTCATCAGCGGGGCCGGGATCGCCGGGCTCACGCTGGCCTACTGGCTGCGGCGCCGCGGGTTCGAGCCGGTGGTCGTGGAGCGCGCGCCACACGGCCGCCTGGGCGGCTACGGGGTCGACTTCTTCGGCAGCGGTTACGACGTCGCGGCTCGCATGGGCATTCTCGACCGGCTGACCCCGCACCGGCTACCGGTCGACGCGGTCGAGTTCGTCGACGCCTCAGGACGGTCCTCGGCCCGGTTGCCGGCTGAGCTGCTGGAGCGGGTCATCAGGGGGCCGCACCTGCCACTGATGCACACCACACTGGAAGGCACCCTGCTCGACGCCGTGGACGGTGAGGTGGAGATCCGCTTCGCGAACAGTGTCGCCGACGTCCGCGACACCGGCGGCGCGGTCGAGGTCGCCTTCGCCGGCGGTGGCCGTGAGCGGTTCGACCTGCTGGTGGGGGCCGACGGCATCCATTCGCGGACGCGGGAGCTCGTGTTCGGCCCTGAGTCGCGGTTCGTGCACCCGCTCGGTACGCGGCTGGCGTCCTACCCGGTGCCCGACCGTTACGGCTGGGGCCGGGTACGCGCCCACTACACCGAGCCCGGCCGCCAGACCGTCCTCTATCCGAGCGGCGAGCCCGGCACCCTGGTCGCCCTGCTGCTGTTCCGCGCGCCGCGTGGCGGAGGCGTCCCGCGTGAGCAGCGGGCGGGCCTGCTGCGGGAGCGGTTCGCCGGCGCGGGCTGGCTCACGCCGGCGCTGCTCGCCGACGCACCCGCCGGCGATTCGATCTTCATGGACGAGATGGCCCAGGTCATGATGCCTGTCTGGCACCGCGGCCGGGTCGCTCTGATAGGGGACGCCTGCGGCTGCATGACCATGGTGTCGGCTCAGGGCGTCTCCATGGCGATGGCCGGGGCGTACGCGCTGGCCGAGGCGCTGGCCGAAGAGCCGGGCCACGAGCGCGCGTTCGCCCGGTACGAGGCCAGGATGCGTCCCGAGGTGCGGCGACGCCAGCGCAACGCCCTGCTGTTCGCCCGCATGCTGCTGCCCTCCGGCCGCGCGGGGTTGGCCGTGCAGGGACTCGCCAACCGGATCATCACCCGTCAGGCGTTCGCGCCCGTGCTGCGCCGGCAGTTCGGCGCGGGGAGCGTCCTGCCGCCCGCGACCACCCGAGGAAGGTGACGTCATGGAGATCGTCAAGAGGCCGGCACCGCCGACCGGGCTGCGCCGCAAGCTGTGGCGGCTGCCCATCCTGCTCTACCGGCTCGGCCTGGGCGCCCTGCTGGGCGGCCGGGTCATGCTGCTCAACCACGTCGGCAGGGTGTCCGGACTGCCGCGCCAGGTCGTCATCGAGGTCGTCGAGCACGACGAGAACGGTTACGTGGCCGCCTCGGGGTTCGGCGTCAAGGCCGACTGGTATCGCAACGTCACCGCCTCCCCCGAGGTGACGATCCAGGTCGGCGGACGCGTCCACCCGGTGACGGCCGTTCCGCTGCCGGCCGAGGCGGGGGCCGTCATCATGGCCCGCTACGCGTCCCGGCATCCGACCGCCGCCCGGCGGCTGTGCAAGCTCATGGGCTACGCCGTCGACGAAAGCCAGGACGACTACCACGAGGTGGGGAAGCACATCCCGTTCGTCAGGTTCGTCCCGCGCTAGCTCGGGCGGGCGCGGTCTCCTGCCGGGTTCGCGGGAGTGATCGCGCTCAGCCTCGGGCGTTCGGGCGGCGATGGCCCAGGGCGTGGGCAGGCCGTTCACCGGACATCTCATCGGTGACCGTCGCCACCGCCTCCAGGACCCGGTCCACCTGGGCGGTGGTGTGGGCGGCGGTGACGCTGAGGCGGATCAGCGGCTGCTCGCCCGGCACGCCCGGTGGCAGCATCACGTTCGCCAGCACGCCTTCCTCCAGCAGCTTCGCCCAGAAGCGGCAGCACGTCAGCGCGTCCGCCATCGGCAGCGCCACCGTGGGGGTGCCGCCGGGCGGGATCGCGTAGCCGAGCCTGGTCAGGCCAGCGCGCAGCCGGTCCGCCGCCGCCAGGACGGCCTGGCGGCGCTGCGGCTCCGTACGGATGATGTCGAGCGCCGCCAGCGCCGCGGCCGTGCAGGACGGCGGCAGCGACGCCGAGAACAGCGCCGCCCGCGCGCTGTGCCGCAGGTAGTCGACCACGTGCCGGGGCCCCGCCACCGCGCCGCCCAGCGTGCCGAAACACTTCGAGAACGTCACCGTCTGCACGTCCACCGCCGCGCCCAGGCCGAAGTGCTCGGCCGCGCCCCGTCCGCCCGCGCCCAGCAGGCCCGCGTCGTGCGCGCTGTCCAGCACCACCCGCGCACCGTGCCGCTGCGCGTGCTTGGCGACGCCCGGCAGGTCGCACAGATCGCCGCCCACCGAGAACATGCCCTCGGTGAGCACCATCGCCCCGCGATCGTCGCCCACCTCCTCAAGCAGCGTCTCCAGGTGCGCCATGTCGTTGTGCCGGTAGCGCCGCAGCTCGGCCTGCCCCAGCCGGGCCGCGTCGATGAGCGAGGCGTGCATGTGCCGGTCGGCCACCACCACGTCATGCGGCCCGAACAGCGCGCTCAGCGCCAGGTTCGCCTGATAGCCGGTGGAGACCACCATCGCCGCCTCGTGCCCGAGGAACGCCGCCAGCTCCCGCTCAAGCCGTTCGTGCAGAGCCAGCGTGCCGTTGAGCACCCGCGAGCCCGAGTTGCCCGCACCCAGCTCCTCCATCGCCGCCACGCCCGCCGCCGCCAGCCGCGGGTCGCCCGACAGCGCCAGATAGTCGTTGGAGCCCGCCAGCAGCACCCGCCGCCCCGCCGCGACCACCTCGCCGCCGCCGAGCCTGCCCTCCACCGGCAGATAGAAGGGATAGACGCCGGCCGCGACCACCGCCTCGACCTCCTGGGGGAGCCGGCATTTCGTGAACGGGTCTCTCCGCCCCACGCACTTCACCTCGGATGGCCGTAGCTGACAGTGTCCGGTCGTAAGGGTAGAGTAATCGCCGCTGATCCGGTTCCCGGGCACGTCCCCGCCGGCCGGTCCGCCTCCCGCATGCCCCCAGACACCCCGACAAGGACGTACGCATGACCGAGGAAGAGATCTTCCAGCAACTGCGCACCATCTGCGCCCGGATCCTGTCGGTGGATCCCGCGCGCATCACCGCCGACACCGACCTGCGCCAGGAGCTCGACGCCGACAGCCTCGACATGGCCGAGCTGGCCGCCGCCAGCGAAGACCGCTTCCACGTCACCGTCGACCTCGACACCGCCAAGCAGGCGCGCACCCTGGCCGACATGGCCGGGCTGGTCCACGCCGGGGCGCGGGTCGGCTGATGGGCGCGCGGGTCCGCGTCGCGGTCACCGGGCTCGGCGTGCGTACGGCGGCGGGCAACGACCTGGCCGGGTTCTGGCGGACGCTGGTCGAGGGGCGGTCCACGGCACGCACGATCACCTCGTTCGACGCCGGTGAGCTGCCCGTCGGGTTCGCCTGCCAGGTGCCCGCCTTCGACCCGGCCCCCTACGTCACGGGCAAGGAGGCCCGGCGCATGGACCGCGCGACGCTGCTCGCCGTGTGCGCCGCCGCCGACGCGCTGGCCGACGCGGGCGGGCCGCACGTGCCGCCCGAGCGGCGCGCGGTCGTCACCGGCACCGCGCTCGGCGGCACCGAGACCTCCGAGGCCGCGCTGCTCGGCGGCGGCCAGCCCGGCGCCCTCTACGTGCCGCGGACGATGCCCAACGCCTCCGCCGCGTTCGTCAGCATGCGCCACGACATCCTCGGGCCCAGCATGACCGTCTCCACCGCGTGCGCCTCCGGCGGCCACACCGTCGGCGAGGGGCTGCGGCTGCTGCGCGACGGCTCCGCCGACCTCGTCGTGGCCGGGGGCACCGAGGCGTGCGTGTCACCGACCATCCTGCTCGCCTTCCACCGCTGCGGCGCGCTGTCCCAGCGCGGCCACGAGCCCGAGCGCGCCTCCCGCCCGTTCGACGCCGCCCGTGACGGGTTCGTGCTCGCCGAGGGCGCCGCGTTCGTCGTGCTGGAGCGTCTCGACGACGCCGTACGCCGCGGCGCCCGCGTCTACGCCGAGCTGGCCGGCTACGGCCGCACCTCCGACGCCCACCACCTCACCTCGCCCGATCCCAAGGGCGACGGCGCCGAACGCTGCCTGCGCCAGGCCCTGGCCGACGCCCGGCTCACCCCCGGCGACGTGGCCCACGTCAACGCCCACGGCAGCGGCACCGTGCTCAACGACGTGACCGAGGCGCGAGTGATCGCCCGCGTCTTCGGGCCGGGGCAGGTGCCGGTCACCTCCACCAAGAGCATCGTCGGTCACGCCATCGGCGCCGCCGGGGCCATCGAGGCCGTGGTCTCCGTGCTGACCCTGCACGAACGCCTCATCCACCCGACGATCAACCTCGACGTTCTGGATCCCGAGTGCGAGGTCGACGTCGTCCGCGAGCCGCGCCCGCCCGGGGCGGGGGCCGTGGTGTCCACGTCGTTCGCGTTCGGCGGCCACAACGCCGGCCTCGTGTTCACCCCGTCCTGACCGGGGTGCGGCGGGCGTTCTCGGTGCGGCTTGTCACCGCGTGCACGACCAGCGCCACCGCCAGCCCCGCGACCAGGTCCGACGCGTAGTGGTACGAGTTGTGCACCACCGCCACCGTCAACCCTGCGGCCGCGAGCCACAGCAGCCGGCTCGCGAGCCCGCGGACGTGGCGGCGCAGGGTGAGCACCGTGATCCAGGCGCCGGCCACGTGGGGTGAGGGGAAGCAGGCGCCGGGCGGGTCGAGGGCGGCCATGACGGCGTTCTGCAGCGGGGTGATCAGGTAGCCGGTGGGGCGCTGGGCGGCGTACAGCTCCGGCGGCCCCGGCGCCGGTCCTTCCAGCGGGAGCCCCATGAAACCGACGTAGCAGATGATCAGTGTGGCGAGCAGCGCGAACAGGTATCCCTCCGCGAGCTCTGTACGGCCTCGAAAGTAGAGCACCGGCGCGATCAGAAAACACCCATAAAAGGAGAAATAGCAGAACGTCACCAGCTCGGTGGTCGGCGGCATGGCCCACTCGACGACGACGGCGTTGAGGTCAACCCCGAACAGCCCCCGCTCCCAGGCGCGTACGGCATCGTCGAGAAATCGGCCATGCACGGCGAGCGCCGCCTCGGCGGCGATGGAGTAGACGACCGGCATCACGAGCAACGGCGCCATGAACCGCAGGCCCGCGACCCGCCGATCACCCGGCCACCACTGCCCGGCCCGCGCGACCACCACGAGAAAAGCGCCGCCGAGAACGCACCCGCCCAGCAAGCCCACCGCACCCGGCAACCGCTCGTGGGCCAGTGCGGCAATGGTCGCCATCAACGCGAAGTAGCCGAGCAGCAGCCCTTCGACCGGCCGGATCTCCACAATGCTCCTGCCTGCGAACGGCACCCGACGCGGCGTTCGGGAGCGGTGGCGCGTCACCGGGCGGTGACCGCGGGCGTGGGTTCGGTGGCTGGGCGAGGTGTGGGCGGGTGGTGGTGTTCGTGGGCGGGCCACCAGATGCGGGGGCCCAGGTGGTGGGCCAGGGCTGGGACCAGGAACGAGCGGACCAGCACGGTGTCGATGACCACCCCTACCGCCACCAGCAGGCCGAGCTGGACCACCGGCACCAGGGGCAGGACGGTGAGGACGAAGAAGGCGGCTGCCAGCACCACGCCAGCTGCCGTGATCACGCCGCCGGTCGCGCGCAGGGCGTGCAGGGTCGCCCCGCGGGTGCCGAGGCGTGGGGTCTCCTCGCGTACGCGGGCCATCAGGAAGATGTTGTAGTCGACGCCGAACGCCACCAGGAACACGAACGCGTACAGGGCGAACGACACGTCCATCACCGGATAGCCGAGCACTTGCGTGAACAGCGCCGAGCACAGCCCGAGCGTGGCCGCGAACGACAGCACCACCGTGCCCATCAGCAGCAGCGGCGCCACCAGCGAGCGCAGCAGGACGATCAGGATCAGGCCGACGACCACCAGGATCAGCGGCACCACGAGGCGGGCGTCGGCGAGGGCGGCGTTCTTGGCGTCGAGCAGCTCGCCGGTGAACCCGCCGACCAGGGCCGCGTCGCCGGCCGCCGCGCGTACGGTCGCTCGGAGGTTCTCCACCAGGCGCTCGGCGTGCGGCGTGTTGGGCTCGGCGGCCAGCACCACGTCGTAGACCCGCCAGGGGGCGGCCGGTCCGCGCCGCACCGACACCACGCCCTCGGCCCCGCGTACGGCCCGTGCCACGGCGGCGGTGGAGCCCTGCCTGGCCAGCACCACGACGGGAGCGCTGGCCGGATAGTGCCGTCGCAGCGCGTCGTAACCCTCCACCGAGGCCGTGCGCGTGGTGAACATGTCCGACGGCGGAATGCCGGACGCGTCGAGCGTGGTCAGCCCCAGGCACATCAGCGCGAGCAGCGCCAGCGACCCCGCCCACGCGAAGGGCGCCCGCCGCCCCACGAACCCGGCCACCCGCCCCCACACCCGATCAGGCCCCACGCCGGCGCGAGCCGGCGAGAACCGGCCCGGTTGCCCGCCGAGGGTGACCTGGTGGACTACGTGCCGCGACGCGCCGGTCGGCTCGTCCGGGGCCCGGTGGCTGGAGGGGGTGTCGTGGTGGGGAATGGCGGGCCAGAAGGCTCTTCGGCCACCGAGGAGCATGAGGGCGGGGAGGAGAGTCACCATTACGGCCATCGTGATGAGGACGCCGACGGCGGCTGCGGCGCCGATCGAGCGGAGGGCGTTGGTGTCGGCGGCGGCGAGGCAGCCGACGCCGCCTGCCACCGTCAGGGCCGAGGCGACGACCGTGCGGATGCCGCTCGACAGGGCCTGCTTCAGGGCCGTTGCGGTGTCGGGGGTCATGCGGAGGCGTTCGCGGAAGCGGGCCACCAGCAGCAGCGCGTAATCCGTGGCGACGCCGAAGACCAGTACGGTGAAGACCTCCGGCGTGGCCGCGCGCAAGGTGATCCAGCCTGAGCGGGCGAGGGCGTAGATCGCGGCGGCCGAGCACAGATAGGCCGCCGCCACGGCGAGCATCGGGATCAGCCAGAGCACTGGGCTGCGGTAGACGGCCAGCAGGACCAGGAGCACCACGGTCACGCTCAGCGCCAGCAGCGTGCCGTCCACGCGGAGGAACGAGTCGGCGTAGTCGGCTGCGACCCCGCCCGCGCCGGTCACGTGGCTGACCAGGCCCGGTGGGTTGGCGGCGGCCGCGATGCCGCGCACCTGCTCGACGAGCGGGGCGATCACCACGCCGGGCCGGCCGGACAGCAGCACCGTCACCTGGAGGGCGCGCCGGTCGGCGCTGGGCAGCGGCATCGAGGAGGTGCCGACCACGTCGGGCAGGCGGGCGAACTTCCGTAGGTCATGGCGTACGGCCGCGAGGTCCGCCGGCCGCAGCGGGCCCGTGCGTTCGTAGATCACGAGGGTGGGCACCGACCGCCCGGACTGCTCGGCCACCAGGTCGAGCACCCGCGCCGACTCGACGCCCCTGGCGAGCAGGGAGGTGCCGCTGGTGACGCGGACGTCCTCGAGCGGGCCGCTCGTGAGCACGGCCACCACCGTGAGAACGACCCACCCGAGCACCACGCCTGCGGCGATTGTCCGCGCGCGTATTGTGCGAAAAAGAACCGGCAATTCCCGCCCACCCCCGGCCTTGGTACAAAGGTGCCGGCCGACACGTAGACCCTAGGTTCCCGATCCCGCTCAAACAAATTGACGCAGCGGTCTTTTATTTACGTCGGGTGGTATCAAAAGCCGACATTGAGATATTCGAGTGTGGCGGCTATTTATGGAAATTGCGGAGTGTGCGGCTTTTGTTCTCCGGCGGGTTCGCCGCTCCGCGAACGGTCCCGGCGCGTCAGGGGCGGACGCGGAGGTCGGCGAAGAGGGCCCGGTGGTCGGAGCCAGGGACGTCGAAGATCTGGGTGGCCACCGCTCCGGCGCGCGCGTCCGTCAGTACGTGGTCGATGGTGACCAGGGGCGGCAGCGAGCGTCCGTGCGGCCAGGTGGGGACGAGGCCGTTGCCGGTGGAGGCGGCGGCGTCGGTGTAGCCGGTGCCGAGGAGGTCGCGGAAGACGGCGTGGTCGAGGGTGGCGTTGAAGTCGCCGGCCAGGATCCTGGGCGGCCCCGACGTGGGCGCGGGCGGCAGGGAGGCGACGCCGGCGTGCCATTCTGGCACCGTGCGGGGCACGGGAGCCACCGGGTGCACGACGACCACCTCGACCGGCGAGCCGCCGGGCAGAGACACCTCCGCGACCGGCATGTGGTGCCCGACCGGCCGGAACAGCCCCTTCCGCTCGCGCAGGGGATGCCGGGAGTAGATGCCGCTGCCCTCGGGGCCGCGTACGTCGGGCACGCTGATGTCGTACGGCAGCAGGTCGTCGAGCCCCGCCGCGGTCAGCCGGACCTTGGCCGACCAGGTGAGCTCCTGGATGCTGAGGACGTCCACGTCGAGGCGGCGTACGAGATCGACGATGACCGCCGCGTCGCCGCGCCCGCCGTTGAGGTTGGCGGTGAGCACCCGCAGCGTACGGCCACCGGCCGGCGCCGCGCCGTCACCGAACGCGCGCGGCACCACGCACCAGGCCAGGCAGGCGCACACCACCAGCATGATCGCCGCCGCGGCCCGGCTCCTGAGCAGGACCGCGACGCCCAGCACGACCAGCGCCAGCACCGCGAAGCCGGGGGTGAAGGCGGCCATCGGCACCAGGAAGACGCCCGTCTCCAGCCCGCCGAGCCGCACCACCGTGCCGGCCGCGAACAGCACCGCCAGGGCGACCGTCAGCCGCCTGCGCCACACCCGCCTGGGCCGCACCTCGGGCGCCGCCGTCTCCACATCCTCTTGCACCAGCACGAGCGCTCAGGCTAGAGGACCATCCTTAACGTCAGATGAGGATCAACCCGCCGTACGGGCCGCGCGGCACAGGCGTCCGGCGCCGCGGCCGGCGCAGCGCGGCGAGCGGTGGCGGTGCCGGCCGCCGGCGTCAACGGTCGGCGCGGGGC
>NZ_JBFAPT010000066.1:0-10567 GCF_040676845.1 Nonomuraea sp. NPDC049504 | reverse complement strand
TGCCCCCAGCTTCATCACCCTGCTGCGACAGGGCGAAGGTGGCGGTCTCTCACCTCCACTCGATCAATCAGCGCCTCACGGCGCACCTGCTCCACCACCCACCGCTTGGGCTGGGGGACGAATCCGGTCCCGGCGGGGTTACGCTCGACGATCTGCACGTCGATGCCGCGGGTGGCGCCGTGGGCGACCACGCTGCTCTTGAAGCCTTGATCGGCCAGGGCCGTCTGGACGCTGCCGGGCGGGGTGGCGGCGGCGACCCGGTCCAGCAGCACCTTGCCGATGGCGTTGTCGTGCATCGAGGCTGCCGCGACCACCACGGCGATGACCAGGCCCAGCACATCGGTGGCCAGCCCGCGCTTGCGCCCGGGGACCTTCTTGGCCGCGTCCCGGCCGGTGGTGGTGGCGGGCACCCCGGCCGCGGCACGCACGCTTTGGGTGTCGAGCACCACCAGGCTCGGGTCGGCTAATCGCCCCGCCTTCTCCCGGACCTGAAACCGCAGCAGGTCATGGATGGTCTTGTCGATGCCGTCCCTGCGCCAGGCGGTGTAGTAGTAGACCACTGCGCTACGAGGTGGCAGGTCGTGGGGCAGCATGCTCCACTGGCAGCCGGTGCGGCTCTGGTACAGCAGGGCGTTGACGATCTCCCGCATCTCGTATCTGCCCTGGTGGCCGCTGACCGAGGGGTGCGCGGCCTTCCAGGCCGTGATGACCGGCTCGATCAGGGCCCACCGCTCGTCGGATAAGTCGCTCGCGTAGGGCTTGCGCTCACTCACGCCGTCATCCCAGCACACCCACGCCTACCAGGCAGGCATAACGCTACAGATTCACTCAACCACACTGCGGCATCACGGGCATGAACTCTCGAATCGCCCTCTGATGTGGGTGCAGGAACCACGGCCGCACCACAGCCAGCAGCGTTTTGAGCAGCTGGGCGGTCGCGACGCCGGGCGGGGAATGCTCCTCCAGCACGGCCAGCGCGTAGGCGAGCTTGCCGTACACGCCGTGATCGAGGAGCAGCACGTCGTACCGGCCTGCTTCGGGCCGGTAGTGCAGGCGATGCTGGTCGGCCTCCCGGCACAGCCGCAACAGCACGTCGACGCAGGCATGGTGCGGCACGCGATAGCCGCCCACGCCGTCCCGGGACCGCAGTGGACGATCGTCCAGCAAGGCGCCCATCGCCGCGATGACACCGCTCCGGGGGCCGTAGTGCACGACGGCGGTGCGGTAGCCATGACCGGTCAGGCGCTGCTCGACGATGCGGGCGGTGCTGGTCTTGCCGGCGCCCCACACCCCCTCCAACGAACAGATCAACGCGTTCGGCAGCCCGAACCGCGGATCCGGCACCCCCATCGGCGCGATAACCGGCGGCGGGCCGGAGGAGAAGGGCTCAGCGTCCACGAACATCTCCCCACAGCACGATGTGCGTACGAAGGCTGAGATTCCAGCCGCGGGCCAGCACCTGCTCGGCCAGGTCCCGCGCCCGGCCGAGCACCACCTCGCTGGTGGTGCCCTCGGGCATCACCCACACCGGCGCCAGCGCGTACTGCCGCACCAGGGCGTCGATCTCGGCCAGGTCGGCGCGGTCGCAGGCGACGAACTTGAAGATGACCCGGCCGCTGCCGGCAAGCCTCTGCAGGACCGGCCCGACGACGCGCCGCCGGGCGGCCATCCCGGAGTTGGCCAACTTGGGCGAGGCGTTCAGCCAGGCCACGGCCAGCAACTCCGGCACCGGCGCGATCGTCGCGTTGGTTTCGATCTCGATCCGCTTGCCCGCCGCGCTGAGCTGCTGCGCCAACGCGAGCAGCGCGGGCTGCTGCAGAAGCGGCTCCCCTCCGGTGATCACCACCAGCCCGGGCGCGTCCCCGGTCGCCCACTCCACGACCTCACTCAGCGTCTCGCGGCGGGACTCCGCGCTCAGGTCGTAGCGGCGCTGGTCCCAGGTGTAGGGGGTGTCGCAAGCGAAGGCGGCGTCCGGCGCGCTGCCGCAGGCCAGGTTGCACCTGGCCAGACGCACGAACAGGGCCGACTGACCGGCGCTCGGGCCCTCACCCTGCAGGGTGGGACCGAATCGTTCGGCCACCAGCAACGAATGGTGCCGTTCCAGGAGGTCTTGCGTCATGGCGCCGCCATCCAGCATTCGGCCCACGCGCCCGGCGTCTCCGACACGCGCACCCCGGCCAGCCTGCCGGGAATGCCCTCCTGGACGTGCTCAGCGAACCACTGCGCCAGATGCACGGCCACGTGCTCGCTGGTGGGCGCGACGGGCAAGACCTCGTTGAGGCACCGATGGTCCAGGTTCTCCTTGAGGTAGTCGCCGAACGGCGCGAGCGCGCCGAACTCGGTGACGAATCCCGGCCCCGTCAGCGCCGCCGCCTCCACGATCACCTCCACCCGATAGGTGTGACCATGCAGGCGGGTGCACTTGTGCCCCGGCTTCAGCGCGTGCGGATCGTCGGGGTCGCTGCTGAGCTGGTGCGCGGCATCGAAGCTGAAGCGTTTGACAATCCGGCAGCGCATCCCGTCCGGTACCGGCAATTCGGCCATCGGCCCGACCTTCCTTTGCAGGTCGTCGGCCCGCCCGTACGGCGGGCCGCTCGCCTTCACTTTGAAGCCGCTCTCACCGTGCCGGTAGAGGCTCCGACGGTGCCGATAGTGCCTGCGTGTGATGAGTCGGTGCCCCTTGGCGCCTTTCGGCTTGCGGCGTACAGTCGAGCCAAGGCGGCACCGGTCATCACCCACCTCCTTCGGGCAGGCTCGCATGGCACGCACTCCTGCTTCATCCCAGCCGCCGCGGCCGAACGAGCTGCTCAAGGCACTGCTTGAAGAAGTCGGCTGGCCTCCAGAGACGCTGGCGCGAAAAATCAACGCCGTGCTGGAGCACGATGCCTTATCCAGCAACGCCTGCCCGCGCCGGGTCCACGAGAAGACTCCCTACCACTGGCTGCGCGGCAAAGTTCCGCATGCGCCAGTCCGCGACATCATCGTCGACCTGCTCTCACAAGCTCTCGACCGGCCGATCGCCTTCGACGCGCTCTGGCCCGCGAGCGCCCGTAGCCGCCCGGTGCCTCCGAGCTCCGACCTCATCGGTGACATACCGTGGGATCACGAAGGGCTGCAGACGCTTCTGGGAAAGTGGCCGCTAAGCATGCCGACACGACGCACGTTCCTCGTCCTGAGCGGTGCCGCGCTGACCGGCCCGGCCTGGCAATGGCTGGACACTCCCGTCCCCAACCCGGCTCACCTGGGGACCGGCAGCGCCGTCGTGCCGCCCATGGTCGATCTCGTCGAAACAATCGTGGCCGAGGCTCAGCAACTCGACGAACAGCACGGCAGCAGCGCCGCAGACTTCGTCGCCGCTCAATTCACCGCGGTGGCCCGCCTCGTCCGACACGGCAGCTACGACGCCGCAGTCGGCAAGCGGTTGTGCGCCGCCCTGGCCCAGCTCGCCCAGACCTCTGGCTGGATGGCCTTGGAAGCCGGCGACGACGGCAAGGCCCAGCGCTGGTACATGACCGGCCTGCGGGCCGCGCACTCGGCCGGCGATCCCGCCCTCGCCAGCAGCATCATGGCGTTGATGAGCTACCAGGCCATCACCCTGAGGAAACTCCGGGACGGCCTGCAACTGTCCGCCGTCGCGACCAAGACCGCTGCCCGCGCCCCCTCGATCGTCCAGGCAATCATCGCCGCACGCAGCACCCTCGTGCACGCCAGCGCGGGAGACCACGCCGGGGTCGAATGCAGCCGCGAGCGTGCCGCCGACCTTCTGACCCGCGCGGCCCAAGAGAGCGCTCCGCCGCCGCGGTGGGCCGGTTATGTGAACGCAGCCGAACTGGACGCCATCAGCGGCCGCGCTCTGATCGCTCTCGCACGCCATACCCCGGGGCGGCGCCGTGCCCTGCTCACCAGCGAGGCGGCGCATTTGCTCCATGAACGCGCCCTCGACCCTTCCGACGTCCACCGCCGTTCAGCGCTGCGCCACGGCGCCTGGCTGAGCCGAGCCCACCTGCACAACGGTGACCTCGAACAGGCCGTATCCGTCGCGCAGTTCGCGCTGCAACGCCTGCCCCAGGTCACCTCCGCCCGCTGTGCCGCCCTGCTGGCGGACCTGCGCACCGACTTGATCCCCTATACACGCGGAAACGCCGCCGTACGCGATCTCATCGCAGACCTGGACCGTCAATTGCCACGCCAAGACCCATAAGAAAACAGAGCCAAGGCGGAGCTGGAGGAGATCCGCGCCCGGCAGCGTGCGACCAGCGAGCGGCTGATCGGCACCTACCGTCAGGTGCTGGAACGTCTCGACCCCGGCAGCGAGGCCTCGGCCGCCGGGGTCGAGGCGGTGGCGCGGGCCATGGAGGCGGTGACCTCGTGTGCCGGTAACGCCGGGCAGGTCCAGGCGCTGGGCGAGATGTTGTCGGCGCTTGTGGTGCAGACCCACAGCGTGCAGGCGGTGCGGGCGGCGGTGGAGCAGGCCGGCGGGTTCGCCGCGCAGCTGGCCGACATCGAGGAGGTGGCGGCCTTCCACGGTGACGCGCACGAGCTGCTGGTGTACCGGTTCTTCAAGAAGGACCGGCCGGCGCTGTTCGATCTGGCGGGCAAGCTGCGGCTGAAGGCCACCTCCAGCGACGATTCGGTGCTGGCCGCGCTGGCGCACGCCCGTGGTCACTCACCCAAGCGGCGCGACTTCATCCCGCTGCCCCCGGCGGTGGAGGATGAGCCGGAGTCGGGCATCGCGTTCGCCTCGGGTAACTGGAGGCGCGCGGTGACTGACCGGCGTCGTCCCGGTATGGTGGCGCGCCGGCATTTTGAGGCGATGGTGTTCTGCTACCTGGCCGAGGAATTGCGCACCGGCGACGTGGCCGTGCTCGGCTCGAACGAGTACGCCGACTGGGGCGCCCATCTGCTGCCCTGGGAGGAGTGCCAGCCGAAGCTGGCCGCCTTCTGCGAGAAGGTCGGCCTGCCCGACACTCCCGCCGGTTTCGTCGCCCACCTCAAGGACGCCCACCTGAGCGCGGCCGCGCACCTGGACGCCGGCTACCTCGACAACGCCGACCTGTCATCGACGACAATGGCGTGCCCACCCTCAAGCGCCGCCGCGGCAAGGGCACCGACGCCGAGGCCGAGCGCCTGGCGGCCGAGATCGAACGGCGCATGCCCGAACGCTCGCTGCTGTCGATCGTCGCGCGCACTGCCCACTGGCTCACCTGGTATCGCCACTTCGGCCCCGCCTCCGGCTCCGACCCCAAGATCAAGGACAAGCTGGGGCGGTACTCGCTGGCGGTGTTCACCGGCGGGATCAACATCGGCCCGTACGAGGCGGCCAAGCACATCGCCGGCGTCACCGCCCGCGAGCTGTCCATGGTCCGCAACCGGCACATCACCCTGAAGAAGCTGAACGCGGCGATCGCCGATGTGGTCAACGCCTTCACCGAGCTGGACGTGGTCAAGGCCTGGGGGGACGGCAGCACGGTAGCCGCCGACGGCACCCAGGTGGACACCTACATCGATAATCTCCTGGCCGAGACCAGCATCCGGTACGGAGGATTCGGCGGCATCGCCTACCACTACATCTCCGACACCTACGTGGCGCTGTTCTCCCGGTTCATTCCGTGCGGGGTGTGGGAGGCGGTGCACCTGATCGAAGGGCTGCTGGCCAATGCCTCCGACATCCAGCCCTCCGCCGTGCACGCCGACACCCAGGGCGAGAACTTCCCGGTCTTCGCCCTGGCCACGTTGTTCGGGTTCGACCTGATGCCACGCATCCGCAACTTCAAGGACCTGATCTTCTTCCGCGCCTCGGAGAAGATCATCTATACGCACATCGACCAGCTGTTCGGTGAGAGCGGCCGCAACGTCATCGACTGGAAGCTGATCGACAAGCACTGGGTCGACCTGATGCAGGTGGCGATCTCCATCAGCGAGGGCCGCCTCAGCTCGGCCACGCTGATGCGGCGCCTGCGCTCCAACTCCCGCAAGAACCGCATCTACAAAGCCTTCCGCGAGGTTGGCCGCAGCCTACGTACCGTCGCCCTGCTGCGCTATCTGGCCGACCCGGCGCTGCGGGCCCGCGTCACTGGGGCGACCAACAAGGTCGAGTCCTACAACGGGTTCTCCAAGTGGCTCGGCTTCGGAGGGGTGCTGGCCGACAACGACCCCGAAGAGCAGGAAAAACTGATCAAGTTCAACACCCTGCTAGCCAACCTGGTCGTCTTCCACAACGCCCTGGACATCTCCGACATCGTGCGGCAGCTGGTCGCCGAGGGCTGGAGCATCACCGCCGACCAGCTCGGCCAGATCGCCCCCTACCTGCGGGCCCACATCAGCCGATTCGGCGCGTACGCCACCGACGAACTCCATCACCAGCCTGATCCGTTCGACCCCCTGCTCAAAGAGGTCGACTTCACCGACGTCGAGCTGGCTGCTTGATCAAAAGGGCGGTGGTGCCAGTGCCGAGAGCGCTCGGCTGAGCGTCGGTGCTCTCGGCTCGCTCGGCGGCGTATGACGGCAACTTGTTGATCGTTTGAGTCACGGTTCCCTTGTCCGGACATGATCAACAAGGGTGCGCGCTCGCTCGATGACGTGATCGCCGACACCAGGAGCACATCAACCATCTAGCGCGCTATCTGCCGTCTTGACGGGCGCGCTGCTGCGTCCCACGTCTCGACCGCTGAGTTCGGCGTCTAGCGTCTCCTGAGCCACCCGCATGGCCTCGGCATATACCGGATCCTGGAGCCGCTTCCACATCTCATCCTCGGAGACGTCCTCAACGCTGCTGACCACCCACCAGATGTTGCCGAAGGGGTCCTTGACGCGTCCTCCACGCTGTCCGAAGGCGTTGTCCGCCACAGGGGTGACGACATGGCCGCCGGCGGTGATGGCTCGCGAGAACGTCCGATCCGCGTCGGCGACGAACACGCGCAGCAGGCTCGGGTGGTGGGGCCAGTCTGCGTGCCGGTCAAACGCCAGCACGACCGTGTCACCGACCCGGATTTCACCATGACCGATCAAGCCGTCCTCGGTAGCCACCCGCCCGAGTTCTTCACCGCCGAACGCCTGGGCAACGAAGTCGAGGAAGGCTCCCGTGTCGTCGGTTACGACCCAGGGGGCGACGGTGGTGTAGCCCTCGGGCGCGGCGTTGGTCTGCTCAGGCATCGCTGTCCTTTCCACTGCTCCTGTTTGTCAGCAAGGAAAATAGAGGCACACGCGGCCAGCCTCTTTCCTCAATTGTCGATCGGGACGCAAGGTCCGAGGGACATACAATCCGATCCAGCTCCGGTACAGCAGCGCGTCAACAATTCCGCACATCTCGTCTCTGCCCTGGTGCCCGCTGTCGAGGGATCGGCGGCCTTCCAGGCGGTCACCGTCGCCGTCAGCCTGCGAACCACGGCTGGTGGCAACATCGCGGGGGATCAAGGAGGCGTCGTTGCGGGCGCTGGCGAGCTGGAGCAGGTGCTTCC
The DNA here is from genome assembly GCF_040676845.1 of Nonomuraea sp. NPDC049504. NCBI lineage: Bacteria > Bacillati > Actinomycetota > Actinomycetes > Streptosporangiales > Streptosporangiaceae > Nonomuraea > Nonomuraea sp. NPDC049504. The sequence goes on along the minus strand of NZ_JBFAPT010000066.1, from coordinate 3,110 downwards.
GTCGCAGCTGCGCCGCCGGGTCAACACCTGCAGGCCTACACTGTGCCCTTGCCCCGCGGCGACGTCGGCGCCAGCGTCGGCTGGGCGGTCCTGACCGCCCTGAGCGCGGTCGGCCGCAACCGGAACGGCTCCGCTTCGACTGCCGCGACCACGCCGGCGCGGGCCTCGGCGCCGCCGGGCCGCCGGAACTTCTCACGTACCTGCAGCGTCTCGCCCACCGATACATCCGCGCGATCACCTCGTCCGCGCGCCTGCTGATCCAACAGGGTGAGCGCCTCGTCGCCGCATGACCACAACACCGTCGGCTCCCCGCCGGGCCCGAAGGCCATCGGGCCCGGCCACGAGTCGGCGGAGGCGGCCGGCTGCCACCGCAGGCAAGAGCCGCCTGCCGCCGAACGGTGGCCAGCCCCGTCCGGTCACGCAACTGGTCACAGTCCTCACCGGGAGGACCGCGACCAGCGATGACGCGGCTGACCTAGCCGAGGTGCTCGCGGGAGGACTCCACCGTCTGCTTGAAGATGCTCAGGCCGTGGTCCATCCCGGCGCCCATCGGGATGGCGAGGTCGTCCGGTCGCACGTCGTGGATCCAGACGAACCGGCTGCGGCCGTCGCCGTGCGGGACGACCTGCATCGAGGCGTTGTCGTGTTCCGGCTGCATGGTGTCGCCGATGACCGAATAGACGAGCCGGCGCAGCTCATCGTCGAGCGCGATGAGCCGCTCCCGCAGCACCATTCCATCGGCGAACGTAACGACCCTGACGTCCGGGTCGTCGAGCCGACTGTCGGTGACGAAGCCCGGCGCCATCCGGACGGGCCCGTCGGTGAAGTCACTGATGATCGCCCACACGGCCGCAGGGTCGGCATCAATGATGATCTCTATTTGCACGGAGGCCACAGCTGTCTCTCTTCTGTAGTGGTGGTGGGATACCGGCATCGCGCGGTGGCGGGTTCGTCTATGCGGCGACGACGCAGAACTCGTTGCCCTCGGGGTCGGCCAGCACGACCCAGCCGTCGAAGCGCGCCACCTCGCTCGCGCCGAGGACCCGGATCCGGTCCGTCTCACCCTCCAGATCATCGGTGAACAGGTCCAGGTGAAGCCGGTTCTTGCCCTCCCGGCCTTCGGGTACGGCCTGCAGGGACAGGCCCACGCCGCTCTTGTTCGCGTCCTCCAGGTAGATGGTGCCTGCGTCGGAGGATGCGACCTGGTATCCGGTGACCGCCTGCCAGAAGGCGGTGCTGCCGGCCAGGTCGTTCGTGTCGATGCAGATGTTGCCGATGTTGACGCTCACCAGCGGCCCCTTCGAATCTAACTAACGTAGCCGTTACGTCGGTTAGGTACCCTACCATTGCCGGTAGCCGGGTAGGCTGCGAGACGTGATGAATGAGCGTGCCGCCGAACTCGTGCCGGACAACCTCGAGGCCGGGACGGCGCCGATGCCGCTGCGCGTGATCGAGGAGTTCATCAACACCCGCCGCCGGGACGGCGACGAAATCGCGACCCCGCAACAGCTGGCGACGTGGTTGCACGCCCGCGGCCTCATACCGGCCGGCACGGTGGTGAACGACGAGCAGTGCGACCACGCCGAACGGATCCGCGAAGGACTGCGCGCGCTGATCGCCGAGAACAACACCGAGCCGGTCTCCAGCCCGCGCCCGGACGGCCTCGACCCCGCCGCCCGCGCCGAACTCGCCGAACTCACCCGCGACTTCCCGCTGATGCTCGACGTGACCGTCTCCCCGCCCCGGCTGGTCGCCCGCGCCCAGGTGCCCGTAGAGGCGGCGCTGGCCAGGCTGCTCGCCATCGCGGCCGAGGCCGTGGCGGAAGGCACATGGACGCGACTGAAGGCCTGCCGGGAGCCGAGTTGCCGATGGGCCTACTATGACCACTCCCGCAACCGGCGCCGGACCTGGTGCTCCATGGACATCTGCGGCAACCGCGCCAAAGCCCGCGCCTCCCACCACCGCAAGTCCACCGCGCCCTTGACCGCGGGCCAACCGGCAAACCGATGATCCCGCGCCGCTGACCCGCCGACCTCGCTCCGTCCGGGCGGGTGCGAAGCTTTGCCTCTCTTTGGGAGGACTCAGGTCACGAGGGGTCAGCCTCGGCTGGCGCAGTTGGACGGGCCGAAGCGGTTGCCATCCGCTGGCGTCGAGCTTGGCCAGTACCGCCCCTTGCTGATACACCCATCCCACTCGTGGAACGCCAGGCCCAGGGCGGACACTTTCACCGCCCGGGCGACGTAGTCAACTGCGTCGGGCAGTTCAGTCTGGACCACGGGGGATCCGGCTTTCTCGCGGGACTGACGGCCACCTGGCCACGATTCTTATCCCGGGTTGTCAAGCGAATTGGTGGTCAAACGCCTGCAGGCCTGTCGGGGCATATCAGGCAAGTAGACCCAGCACGTCGAGCGTGAGGGGTTGGCGCGAAGGCATTCGAGCGTGTGAAGAGGCGATCGATCGGCGATGGGCTGTTGCGATCAGGCGCGGTCACGTCCACAGACGTGGTGTATGAATCGATCTTCGAGTGATCCTGTTTCTGCAGGTTAAGCCGTAAGTGTCTGCGGGAGTGGGTTCTGGGTCGGTGTGTCGCCGGCGACGAGCCGGACGCGGGCCTTGGCGAGGATGTCCAGGCCCATGTAGCGGCGGGCTTCGGTCCATTCGTCGGTCTGCTCGGCCAGTACCGCGCCGACCAGCCGGATGATGGCGGGTCGGTCGGGGAAGATGCCGACCACGTCGGTGCGGCGGCGGATCTCCTTGTTCAGCCGCTCCTGCGGATTGTTGGACCAGATCTGCCGCCAGGTCTCGCGCGGGAAGGCGGCGAAGGCCAGCAGGTCCTCGCGGGCGGCGTCCAGGTGCTCGCAGGCGGCCGGGTACTTGGCTTCCAGGGCGTCGATGACCCAGGCGTGCTGGGCGCGCACGGCCTCGGCGGTGGGCTGGTCGAAGATGGTGCGCACCAGGGTGGCCACCCACGGCTGCGCGCTCTTGGGCACGGTGGTGAGGAGATTGCGCAGGTAGTGGAGCCGTAAAGAAACAAGGTGTTGCTTTTCGATCTTGAACTCGTTGACTTGGTATGGGCATACGGAGCGAGGTCCGCGATCAGCTTTCCTTGC
>NZ_JBFAPT010000065.1:0-11927 GCF_040676845.1 Nonomuraea sp. NPDC049504 | reverse complement strand
TTGGAATCGTTGCTACGAAGGATCACGCGATGACCGTTCTCATTTCACGACGCCACACCTGCTGACCAGGTCAAACTCGTACACCACTTCCGTGGACGCAACCCCGCGCACCGAGGCGGTCGTAGCGGGTTGTCGGCCGCGCGGATGCCCCGGTATTAGGGGCTGGCCTGGGAGAATGCCTGATAGACATCCCATGATGCTGGCCGCCGCACGGCCGCATGCAGGCACTCTTGGCTGCCTACCGAGGTCCGGAAAGCAAAAAACCTGCGGCTTTGAAACCGCAGGCCAGGGCCAAAATGTGGCGATCTGGGTGAGTGACCCCGGCAGGCTTCAAACCTGCGGCACTCGCTTTAGGAGAGCTCCAGCAACTGCGGGTCCAGATTGTCTACAGATGTGGGGATATGTGGGCGCGCTCGACGTTCATCGGGATGTTTGGAGTGCGTCTCCTGCGGGTCGCGGCACGGTGGGTGTTCAAGCAGGTCGGCGCAATATTGGTCGCAGAAAAAACAAGGCGCTCCCGCTCTTCATGTGCGGTTCTCATGACCTGGTTGGATGACTTGATGCCGCGTCGCGGACGGCGTGATTTCGGTGTAGGCGGCCCCGTCCTACGCTGCTGGATTCCCCCAGGTACTACGGCTGACTGGATGCGTCAATGTGATCGATGTCACACACGCCCCTTGGCCTAGTAGGGACCGTTTCTACAGATCGACTGACATGCGGTATCCATCGCTGTGAATTGCGCAAGTGGCATTCCGTAACGTTCAGGGCGAATATCTGGACATTGACCGCGCCGCGATCGTCTATCAGGATCCGAACTGATCGTCTTTATCAACCCCTTATGACGTGACGCGACCTCTTCCCGAGGCCCGCGTCAGCGTGCCCTGAAGAGGTGACGACATGCGAATCCGGCGTCGGTTACGGACGATGGTGCTGGTCATCGCGACCGCGATGGCAGTGGTGATCTCCGGCTTGGGGATTCCTGACAACCTCGTTGTTCCGGCGGCGGCGTCGGTATCAGGTCCAGATCCGGAGACGTCGGTGGACGGCCGGCCGGTGACGAAGGCCAAGGTGGCTAAGGGGGCGGAGGAGTCCCAGCCGAAGGTCGAGCGTAAGGAGCCGGTCTGGCCGAGCCCGGGAGTCGCCGAGGTGGATCCTGGCGAGAAGGCGATCAGGGCGGGCCAACTGCCGGTCCGGCTCTCCGAGATAAAAGGCACCGATGCCGGCACGGTGAAGGTGGAGACGCTGCCCGCCGATGCCGTACGCAAGCTCGGCGGCGTGGGCGTGGCGGCCCGGCTGACGGCCGATAAGGCTGGCAAGGTACGGGCGGAGTTCTCGTACGCGAGCTTCCGCGACGCCTATGGCGGTAACTTCGCGACCCGTCTGCAGCTTCTGCGAGTGCCGGCCTGTGCGCTGACGACTCCGCGGCCGCGCGACTGCGTGGTCCGCCCGCAGCAGGTCAAGGCGCACAACGACGTCAGGACCGGCACGCTGACCGCCGACGTCGATGTCGACCCCGCCGCCGGCAAGGCGGCCCCGCTGACGCTGCCCAAGAGCCAGACGGGCAAGGACGCCACGCCGAACGCGGCGCAGGCGTTCACGTCGGGGTCGATGTACATGCTTGTGGCCGGCATGACCGGCCCGGACGGGAACTTCGGCGCCACCGACCTCAAACCGTCGGGCACCTGGCAAGCGGGCACGTCGGGTGGCGGTTTCTCTTATGACTACCCGCTGCCGGAGGCGCCATCACCGGTGGGCACCGGGCCGAACCTGTCGCTGCAGTACGACGCCTCGTCGGTGGACGGTCAGGGCAACTGGACCAACAACCAGTCCGGCGTGACCGGGATCGGCTGGAACCTGTCGAGTGGGTTCATCGAGCGTAAGTACCGCCGTTGTACGGCGTGGAACGAGTTCGACCCCAACACGGCCGATCTGATCTGGTATGCCAACGAGGACGGACCGTTCAGCTCAGCGGTGTGCTGGGAGTCGCCGGACGAGGCCGACAGCAGCATCCCGGCCGCCAGCAAGGACTACACCCAGTCGGAGCTGGTGCTGAACCTGGCCGGCCGCTCAGCCTCAATCGTCAAGGACCGCACCAGCGGGCTGTGGAAGACGGTACCCGACCTGGGCTGGAAGGTTGAGCAACTGACCGGCGGCGCCGACGGCTTGGAGTACTGGAAAGTTACCTCCAACGACGGGCAGGTACACCGCTTCGGCTACACCAAGGACGCCCAGTGGCAGTTGCAGTACATCGGCAACCAGCGCGCCGAGCCATGCGCGGACCGGTACTTCAACGACATGATCCCGCCAACCTGCGCCGGGGTGTGGCGGTGGAACTTGGACCAGTCGATCGACGCCAACGAGAACGTCATCGACTACACCTACCAGCGCGAGACCAACTACTTCTGCATGCCCGGCTGCGACTACGAGACTTATCGGGTGCTGCCCTACGATCGGGGCGGCTTCCTCAAGCAGGTCAGCTACGGCCACAACACCCAGGTGACCGGCAGCACGCCGACCTCGCGGATGACGTTCACCACCTCCGACCGCGGCGGCCTGGACGTGCCGACCGACCTGACCTGCACCACCACCTGCACGACCAACGACGCGATCGCGTTCTACTCCACCCGCAAACTCGACTCGGTCCTCACCGAATCCAAGAACCCCACCTCCGGGGCCTGGGAGCCGGACACCCGCACCGACTTCCGCTACCGGTGGATCTACACCCGCACCGACTTTGGCCCCGCCTACGACCCAGTGCTGTGGTTGGGCAGCGTGCAGCAGACCGGCTTGGCCGGCGATAGCCCTGTCATGCTGCCGCCGGTTGCCTTCGACGCGGCCATGGTGGCCGGGCGGATGGACTACGACAACTGGTCAGACTGGGCCGACTTCCTGTCCTGGCGCATGGTTCCCCGCGTGGCCGGGATCGGCAACGGGATGGGCGGCCGGATCGAGGTCACCTACGGCCAGGCCGACCCGTGCGGCGGCGGCAAGGGCCGCGACGGCACCAACTACTTATCCGACGCCACCGGCGACTGCTACCGCGTCGACTACGACGCCGACCCGGAAATCGGCTACGAAAGCTGGGCCCGCTTCTACAAGCAACTCGCCATGAAGGTCGTCGAACGCGACCTGGTCGCAGGCTCTCCCGACATGGTCACCAGCTACGACTACCTCGGCGCCCCGCGCTGGACCAACCCCGTGGCCTACGCCCAGCCCGACCTGGCACCCGGCAGCAGCGACTGGCGCGGCTACCAGGCGGTGCGCACCACCCGCGGCTCCGGTGCCGATGCGAACGATTACAGCGTCACCTCCGAGACCTTCTATCGGGGCATCGACGGCGCCGCCATCACCACCTTCGAAGGCGTCACCATGACTGACGCCCGCGCCTTGCAAGGTCAGCTGTTGCAGACACAGACCTGGAAGCTGACGAGCACAAACCCGCCTTCTTACTCCGAGCTCAAGTCCGTCCGCTACGAGTACGAGGTCAGGTCTACCGGCAGCGGTCCTGGCGTGCTCGATCCAGCCTTCGTTTTGCAAACTCGTGAACGGTCGCGCGAGCAGGTCACGGGCGGTGGTTGGCGGTACACGGACAAGAGGATCGAATACAACGCCGACGGTTTGCCGGTGAAGGTAAACGACCGGGGTCAGGACAATGTCTCGACAGACAACTCCTGTACTGCGACGACGTATGCCCGCAACGTCGAGGGAGGCCAGTACTTCACGAAACTCCCGTCGACAGTCGAGCGTCGAGCAGGTGACGACTGTGCGACCGGCGCTCTCTACGGCAAGTCAGTCTTTCTCTACGACGGCGGATCGAACCCAGCGGCCAACGCGCCCAGCGACGGGAACGTCACAGAGACCCGTCTTCACTTCAGCGCCACGGGTACCTCCGTTTCCAAGGCAACTTTCGACGAGTACGGGCGCACACTCTCGACCACAGACGCACTGAACAAGATCACCACCACGTCCTATGACCCGCCTGTCGGGTGGCCGCTCAACGGGGTCACGACGACGAACCCCCTGGGGCAAAAGACAACGACGAAGTACGGGCACCGCACCGGCATGGTGACTTCGGTCCTCGACGCCAACAGAAGATTGACCGAGATCGACTACGACAGTCTCGGCCGGTCGGTCAGGTTGTGGGCCACAGGAGAGCCGAGAAGCGGTGGGACACCCACCGCCACTGTTGCCTACGTGATCCCCGTCGCAGGTACCGGTAGCCAGCCGAACGGTCCCATCAAGACCGTCATGCGGCAGTTGCTAACCGGAGCCGGAAGTTCGGCGAAGTACACCGAGTCGCACACGTACGAGGACGGATTCGGCCGGGTCCGTGAGGTGCAGACACCGTCACCCACAGGGGGCCGCACGGTAGCGGTCACGGCCTATGACCCTCGGGGCCTGGCCTACGTCAAGGCGCTGCCGGTCTACAACGGAGCCTCCCCCGGCAGTGGGTTGCTCAACCCGGTATTCGAAAGCCTGCCGCAGTGGACGAAGACGCTCTACGACGCGCTCAAGCGCCCGATCGCCAGCATCGACATGAACCTCGCGGTCGAGTTCCGGCGGACCCGAACCAGTTATCCAGGGATGGATCGCGCCGAGGTACAGCCATCGGTGGGCGGAAAAGTGGCGACCGTCCTCGACATCGCAGGACGTACGGTCAAGAAGGAAGAGTGGAGCGACGCCTCAACGCACCACGACACGACGTACACGTACAACCTGGCTGGAAAACTGACCCGGCTCACTGACGCCAACGGTAACATTCGCACTTTCTCCTATGACTGGCTCGATCGTCGAACCGCAACAACCGCCCCAGACAGCGGTAGCACCTCCACCGGGTACGATGCCGCCGGACGGATCCTGTGGAATGTGGATGGGAACAACCAGAAGACCTCCTACACCTACGACGACCTGGGCCGTAGGAGGACTCAGTGGGCTGGAGAAGTCAACACAGGCGTCAAACTGGCCGAATGGGTGTACGACACACTCGAGGAGGGCCAGCTCTCCTCCAGTACCCGCTACGTCGGCGGCCAAGCCTATGTCAAGGCTGTCACCGGATACGACAGTTCTTATCGCCCTACCGGCACCAAGGTGACCATTCCCGCCGTTGAGACAGGGATCGCGGGGGAATATGCCTTCGCTGCCACCTATGACAAAGCTGGAAACCCGCTCACGCGCACTTTGCCAGCGGCAGGGGGGCTTCAGGAGGAGACGCTCACCTATGGCTACTCGGACCTGGGGCTGCCTACGGGACTTTCATCGGACCTGAACGGCGGCACAGTCTATGTCAAGAACACCTCTTACAGCTCCACCGGCCGCATCGCCGAACGCTCGTATGGATCCGACGGTGAGGTGAAACGGACCTTCGCTTGGGATCCCGAGACCGGCTGGCTGAGCCAGCTGACCACTTTCACGAAAGCGAACACATCGAGCCCCATTACTGCCCAGGATGACATTTTCAGCTATAACAAGGCCGGTGAGATCACGCGCGTCCTTGACGCCACGTCGGCGGCCGGAAGCAGCCCAGGGCAATCGGAGTGCTTCGGCTACAACGGTCTGAGCCGGCTCACGTCGGCCTTCACCACCACAAGGGCTGACTGTGCCGCAGGCTCTGATGGACAAGGCATCGACCCCTACCACCATGCCTATGCGTACGACGCTGTGGGCAACATCACGTCCCTGGTCGATGGAACGGAAACTGCTACCTACCAGTACCCGGCGCCCGGATCTTCGGCGATACGTCCTAACGCGGTCACCTCCATCACGCGGCCATCCAGAACTGACACGTATTCGTATGACAATGCTGGCCAACTCATCAGCCGCACCGTCAATGGCAAGCAGACAACATTTACCTGGAGCCCGACGGGGCAGTTGGAAAAGGCCACTGTTGACGGCTCTGACACCTCCATGGTCTATGACGCCGACGGCGAGCGGCTGATACGGCGTGAACAAGGCGGCGCCACTCTTTATCTGGATGGAATGGAGGTGCGCACCTCCGGCGTTACAAAGGCGACGCGCTACTACGTCTCAGCCGACGGCGCAGTCATCGCCATCCGCACCACCGACGGGTTCCACTGGGCGGCCTCAGGCTTGCACGGCTCAATGCAGTTGGCCATTGACGGCACCACCGGCCAGGCCGCCCGGGAACGCTATCTGCCCTACGGCCAGCGCCGTGGCGGAGATGATCTGCCCTTCACCGATCGTGGCTTCTTAGGCAAGACGGAGGACTCCGCCACCGGGCTGAGCTATCTATCCGCGCGCTACTACGACCCTTCTACAGCGAAGTTCTTGTCTCCCGATCCCAAGTTCGACACCGAGAATCCGGAACTGACGAGCCCCTACGGCTATGCGGCCGACAACCCCGTCGGCCTATCCGACCCGGACGGTCTCGATGTTGATGCGGGAGGCGGTAGCGGCAGTTATGTGTCTGCTATCGAGATCATCATCGGAGCGCTCCCGAACGAAGCGGTAAGGTCCAAATTCATAGAACGTTGGCGCGCCCGCGCCCCAGACCACTTCAAGAAGTACTCCGATGCATTGAAGGATGATCGCCTCAGGACACAACAGGAATTCTTCCTGGCCATGTCTATCTGCGAGGAGATAGGCTTCACATCTTGCGGAAAGAAGGCCACCGACTTCTTCTTCAATGGAATCTGGGCGCGCCACGATCTTGATGAGCTCATGGGTAGCGATAGGGGCAAGGTTGGTGGTAAGGCCAGCATGTTCAGTAGATTCCGCATAACTCCTGGAAAGGGGTTCAGGGTAGACGTGCCGAGCGCGGCCGGCGGAAGGAGCTACATCACCTACGTGATCCGCAACAGTAAGGACCAGATCGTTTACGTAGGCAAGGCCAGCGGCAAGGGAACGCCCCAGCAAGTGCTTAACGCACGCTTCAAAAAGCAGAGGTCCGGGCATGATCATTACCACCCAGAGTTAGGTGACAAGGCGCCGGAGATTATCGACGTATATGCCTCCAGGGATGCCATGTCCGGCGGCGAGCAATTCTACATCGAAGCTTATCGAGAAGAGGGCGCGCGTCTCAGGAACAAGATCGAGGGTATGAGCTGGGACCGCCCGGATCGCCGCAAGAGGTCACTCACGAAGCTGGACGCGTTCTTCCTTGAGAAGATGTTCAGAGGGCAGATAGAGTAGAGCCGTGGAAGTATTTATCAGCTGGCTGGGCGATGCGAGTGCTAGCAAAGCCGATATCGAAGATCTGATCGAGGGTATCCTCGGCGAGCAGGGTGAGGTGACGGGGGGAGGCGAAGGTGACACCGGCGGAAATATCGACCTAGAGATATTCGAGGATGCCGACACCGACCGACTGATGTCTGAAATCGTCCAAGCGATCTCGGACCACCTCCCGATGAACGCCTCTTATGTCCTTGCCGACGACGAGGAGAGGCATTTGCTGCGGGACCAGTTGCCAGGCGCACCCCAGGTGCCCATGCAGCTACAGGCGGCCAGCGAGGGTATATGCGGCGGTCTCAACCGGGCACTGGAGGCCGCCGCCCGAGCCCGAGGAGAGGCCATGCCCTTCAAATGCTTGTATGGCATGGTGGTAGGCACGACAGTGGTCTCCCAGTTGGTGGGGCGCCTCCCCGTTCAGACAGTGCGAGAACGACTCGAATCCTGGGTGAACGGCGAGGCCGCTGCCATGATCAAGCAACCACTTGATCTTGTCGGCGCCACCGCTTGGGAGGCTCACTACAACGGTTCGCCTCTTCTGCGCGTGCCTATTCCGTGAGTATGGGGCCGACGGCGCCTGACTGGGGTCGCTCTGGTGGATGAGACCGGGCCCACATCCTTGGGACGCGGGCCCGGAGCTCGTCGGGCGGGAGGTGCCCGATGGCTGAGTGCAGGCGGGTGGTGCTGTACCGGGCGACCCATTCGGCGACGGTCAGTTCGACGTCGGCCAGGCTGCGCCATGGACGGCAGGGTGAATCGCCCTGAGCTTCCCCCGTTCTCCGGACACTTGACCTGAGGTCATCCTTGAGGTCTAGGTCGGCCAGGTGCATCGGGGCAAGGTCGTCACCGTCATCCTTGAGGAGCCCCAACTGCGGGTGCTGTTCGCAGGCGGGCTGCTGTCGGTCATCGCGCACCGCCTCCAAGGAGGGGTCTGTCCAGTAACCGGGCTCTGGCCCACTTTCGGTGGCGACGGAACGTGGCTAGCCGAGCAGGATGGGGTGGCGAAGGTGAGCGAGCCCGGAGCGGCCGTACATCTGCCGTTTGAGGAGCTTGGTCTTGGTATTGACGCCTTCGGTACCGCCGTTGTGGAATGGCGGGCTTAGCCTCGATTCTTCAGCGGGATGGGTTGTGTGAGGGGCTCCGCGGTTTGCCCGTAATGTCCCCGACGCGGTTGGGGTGGGCCGTCGCATGACACTGCGGGGGCGCCGGGTTTCACGGGCCCGGGTGAGACTCCTTTCTGGGTCGTTGCGGTCGGGTCCGCTTCTCAGGCGAGAATCGTCAGCACTTCCTGGGTGTTGGCGCACCAGCAGGCCAGCGGATGAAAGCCGTAGGTTCTCTTGAACGTGACCGCCGCGCCGTTCTTATCGGAGGCGGAGGTGATGACGGTGGCATCGATGTCGATGACGATCCAGCCGCGGAGTCGCTTGCCGGCCACCGTCAACCAGGGGAAGCCGCCCGGGCGTAGATGCAGGAGTTGCCAGACGCGGCGGCGTACCCTCGCCCGCATCTTGGCGATGCGGACGAGCATCTGCTCGTCCAGACCGGCCAGCATGCGGTGGGTGGTGGAGTCCGACGGCGCCGCACCGAACAACGCCGTCTGGTGGGCCTGCAGCCGCTCTGCCTCCAGCACGCTGCGTGCGCCGCACACGATCGCGGCGTCCAGACCGACCAGCACATGCGCCCGGTCGCGCCGGGTCGCGCTCTGCCCGTCCGGCCACAGTCCGCCGAGCATCTGAGTCAGCCCTACCCGATCGGCGAGCTTGTGCAGCAGGACCGCGCCGGCGTGACCGACAGGTTGAGCTGGTCGGCTGAAGTCTTCGGCTGGAGGTTGATTGTCCCGCTGTGGTCAGCGTGGGTACCCGGCTGTCGCGCCGGGTGGGCGGAGTTCCACGGGCCCGTGGGTCTCCTTTCTTGATCGTGGGATGGGTTGGTGCTGGTCAGGTCGGCGCTGGCAGAGCGTGCAGGCGTGCCAGGGCGGTGATGATCTGGTGGGCCCAGGACCATCGCGCGGTGATGCGGAGATGCAGGCGGCAGCCGCCGTGCACCAGTCGGCCAGCGACCGCGAACAGGCGCAGCCGCAGGCGTTTGGGCTCGTAGCGGCGGGCATCGGTGCCGTTCAGGGCGAGCATCTGCATCCACGCTGTGAGTTCGCAGGCCAGAGCGACGATCTCGAGCCAGATCTGGTTTTGGGTGAGTCGTGCAGGGGCAGGTTGCGCAGGCCAGTGTCCTTGGCGGTGCGGATGCGGTCTTCGGCTCGGGCGCGGCGGCGGTGGCGTAGTTCCAGGTCGGCGAGCTGGCCGCCGGGGGTGCCGGTGACGAAGCAGGTGAAGCGGTGCCCGTCCAGATCGGTGAAGCGCAGCTGGGCGCCGGGGTGCGGGCGTTCCTTGCGGGCGATGACGCGCATGCCGTTGGGCCAGCCGGTCAGGTCCAGCAGGCCGGTGAGTTCGGCGACCCAGGCACTGGGCCGGGGTTGGCGGTGGGCGTGCACTCAACTCTCCTGCTACCTTCTGATTGTTTTACGTCACCGAGAGTGACATGATGTGGCGTCGTGATCGGGAGGGAGATGCGATGCCACGTTGGGCGTTGATTGCGACTGGGATGTTGGCCGCGCTGTTGGTAGCCGGTCCCGTGCGGGCATCGGAACGGTCGTGGAACGACGGGTACGGGCGGCTCGGGGATGTCGAGATCAGCACCAACCGTAAAGATGTTGCACTGTGTGATCGCCTCGATGATGAGAACAAAGTGGCCGTGGAGTATCAGACGACCATCGGTCGGACGATCCTCCTGCAGGCCGGGCCGAAGCGTGGATGTGTGTTGGATTCGGTGTTCTTCGGCTCCATCAAGCGGGCCAAGTTCTGCTACGGCCCGGATGTCGATCCCGAAGGTGGTTCGTTGCGCTGGTGCAACTCGGCTCGCAGCTTCTGAGAGCAAGGCTCTGATCTTCCGTGAACGATTGGAGAAAGCGGCGTGTTGACCGGAGTCGCTTCTCGTGAGTTGCCGCAGTGGTCTCGTCAGCGCAGCCCTGGGCTTGCTGCGCTGGCTGTGCTGCTGGTGCTCGGCGGTGCCCTGGCGTCGATGATGCTGGTGATGCGGGCCGATGAACGTATGTCCGTCATCCGTGTCACCGGGCGGGTCGGCGCTGGTCAGCCCTTCGGCAGCGGCGCGTTGCAGGAGGCACGGATCGCTGACGACGGGGCCACGTATTGGCCCTGGTCGCAGCGTGATCAAGTGGCAGCGGCCGTGGCGACGGTTACGGTGCTGCCGGGGACTCTGCTCACTCGCGCGATGGTCATGGGCGGTGACGGTAGGGCGGGCGCGGGAAAGGCCGTCAGGGTGGGGTTGGCGTTCAAGCCGGGCCAGGCTCCCTATGACTTGCGGCGAGGGGAACGGGTTCAGCTCATCCACGTGCCTGGCCGCAGGAGCGGCTCCGGGGGAGCGGTGGTCATCGCCGAGGAGGCGATGGTCGACGGCGTGAGCTACACGTCCGGATCGGCCGGCCAGGCCACGGTCATTGTCGACAGCGTGGTGGCGCCCGTAGTCACGGCTCACGCCGTCAGCGGTGAAATCGCCATCGCCGTCATACGCGCCACCCCCTGACGACAGGCGTCCGGAGGTGCTGGCGGCTGCCGCACGGTACTGGGCAGACCGGGTCGTTCGCGTACACAGGTTGAATTCGTAGAGGCAGTCATGGGTCTGCTGGGATGTCGAGGGTGAGCCCAGTCTAGGTCAGGCAGCCGGTGAGCAGGTGCGGTCGGGGCTGGATCTTTCTCAGCTTGCGTTTGACGATCCGGACCAGGCCGGGCAGGTCGGTGACGGCGAAGTTGGCCAGGGCGCGGCGGAGTAGGGACCAGACGCCCTCGACGGGGTTCAGCTCGGGCGCGTAGGCGCGTAACTGCGGCAGATTACGCCGGCCATGTTGACCCGCCCCGAGCCCATGCCGCGTACCGTCACCACCGGACCGGCGCCGAGGCGCGCCCCTTCGGCGGCCTCAACGGCACCGGGCGTGGCGTACGGCGGGAGCTGAGAGGCTGGAATCGAAAGGGCCGGGCAGGCCGCGCAGCCGGCTGAGCGAGGCGCAGGTGCAGCGGCTGGAGGCGGCGTGGGACGCCGGTCCTGCCGTCTGGGGTGGCACTGGCGAAGATTGCCGCCGACGAACTCGGCATCACAGCGGGCATCAAATGCTTCACCAGTGGCGATCTGAGCGCCTGCGGAAAAACGGCACTGAACATCCTCGGCTCACTCGCCGGTGGTCTCGCGGGCAAGTTGGCCGCGAAATACGCCTTGCCCTGGAAGTGGAAGAAGGCCTATGAACTCGGAAAGGGCCGTCTGGAAACACGCCGGCGACGCCATCAGCGCCTTCAAGAATTGGCTCGCCGCCGAGGACAAACTCAAGATCGCAGGGCGAGCGCGAGAAAACGCCCTAAGGCTCTCGCAGCGGTATGCGGACGGAACAGTTTCGCCCCGGGGACCGCGGTCGTCATGGCGGACGGAACCGAAAAACAGATCGAACAGGTTGAAGTCGGGGACAAGGTTCTGGCCGCTGACCCGGCCACTGGAAAGGTCGAAGCCAAGCCGGTCGTGGACACGATCAGGGGTGAGGGCGCCAAGAACCTCGTCCAGGTGACCGTCGACGTCGACGGTGAAAACGGAAACGCGGAAGGCGTCATCGTTGCCACCGACGAGCATCCCTTCTGGGTCGAGACCCTCCAAGACTGGGTCGCGGCGACAAGGCTCGAGCCCGG
>NZ_JBFAPT010000064.1:0-18642 GCF_040676845.1 Nonomuraea sp. NPDC049504 | reverse complement strand
ATGTGGCTGCAGACCTCAGCCGGCACGTACGTCCAGATCACCGCAGTCGAACACCGCACCGCCACCCAACGCGTCCACAACCTGACAGTCGAGGACTTCCACACCTACCATGTGGTGGCGGGTACGACTCCGGTCCTCGTACATAACGATAACCCTCGCTACACAGATGAGGAATGCTTCGCACTAGCCGATCGTTATCGAGATGAAGAGCTGCAGCGGATGTCAAAAACTCAGAAGCGTAAGCATGTGATGATTATTGGGGTCGTAGACTGTATCACTGGCGACTGGGCGGTTGGCAAAAAGCGTTCTGGGGCTGGGGACTTCTGCGCTGAAACGGATGGCACCGATCAGTTGCTTCAACGCGGTTCAAAGCGAGAGAATCTCCGCTACGGCCATCCTATGTATCCCGATACAGGTCGAGTGGCTGAAGTATGCAACATTCGTTGTCAGGACGACTACGAGAGAAGCCAGTTTCCCCCTGACGCTGTACCACAGCCCGGCGGATCTTGGGAAAGGTAGTGTGATGGGGTGGGACTGGAGCTCCGTGCCAACTGCTACGGGGAGGGCTTCAGAGCTGGCGCCGTATCTCGATGCCCTGCTCGAAGGGGAGGAACCGAGGAGAGACAAGGCATTTAGCTTCATATATGGGAAGGTGGTTAATCAAGGGGACTTGTATGCGGGGGCTGCGCCTGTTGTGGATAGAATCTTGGCCTTTTTGAGGGCGCAAGGTTCGTTGCCTGAGTATGCGTGGCTGATACTTCATGAGATCTTTCGCGGCGCTTCGTACGGCCGCACGGTACGTGCTCCCGATGGGGAATATGGCATCGAGGAATATTGCCGCAGGCAGATCCTCGGCGAGATGGCAATCATCAGCCGGTCGATTGCGGGGTTGACCGGGAACGCCTTCTTCTACTGCATGTTGCTTTTCGGCAGCATGGGCGAGTACAGCCCTGAAGTCAGAGCGATCCTCGAGCAGGAGGTCTCGACGTCCACCGGTGAGCGGCGGCAAGTGGCGAGTGATGCCTTGGAAGTGGCGGTCGAGCTCGCGGCGGAGAGGGCTTCAGGGGTGAGGGAGCCGTCCGATGATCAGCGGTGATCGGCTGACAACGGGGTGGCCATAGTGGCACAAAGGGACAGATAGCCCTATAACCTCTCCTCCATGACCGGATCCCTGCTTGAGGTGATCGCGCTCAACGTGCGCGACGCCGTGGCCGCGGAACAGGGCGGCGCCGACCGCCTGGAGGTCGTGGCCGACATGGCGGCCGATGGGCTGACTCCCTCCCCGGAGACGGTCGCCGCGATCGCCGCAGAATGCCCCCTCCCACAGATGGTGATGTTGCGCTGCGATGCCCACTTCGCGGCCGATCCCGACGTGCTCGACCGGCTCAGGCGGGATGCCAAGGCGCTCGCTCAGGCGGGTGCGGCCGGGTTCGTGTTCGGGTTCCTCGATGGTGGTGGGGCGGTGGATCTCGCGGCTACCGAGGCGCTCATTCATGCGGTCTCGCCGTTGCCGTGGACTTTTCACCGGGCCGTTGACCACGCGGCGGATGTGCATGCGGCGTGGCGGGCCGTGCGGCTGCTGCCGAATCTCGCCACCGTGCTGACGTCCGGGGCGTCGACCGGGGTGGGGGACGGGCTGCCCGTGCTCAAGGCGCGGGCCGACGCCGGTGACGCGTCGATCGTGCTGGCGGGTGGTGGGTTGCGGCCGGCTCATGTGCCGGCGCTGCTCGACTATGGCGTCAGGGCCTTTCATGTCGGGTCCGCCGTACGGGCGAGCTGGTCCGATCCGGTGGAATGGCGGCTCGTACGCCAATGGCGGTCCCTGGTCGAGCGCGACTGACAACGCCCGATCAGGGGAGGGCCTGGTCGGCGCGGCGGAGCGCAGCGGCCAAGGTGCGGATGGTGGCAGGTTCGTCCATGACGCCGCCCCCGGCATCCCGTCGCTCCTGCCAGGCCAGCACCCGCTCCCGGTACGCGTCGTAGCGGGCCAGGTGGAAGGCGTAGACGGTGGCGAAGCGGCTCACCAGGTGGGACGGGTGCATGTCCCAGCCCTGGTAGTAGCCGTGCCGCAACGAGTGGCGGACGAGGTCGGCGTGCCGCCGCCACAACGCGTGGACGTCGGCCGTACGGTCCGAGGCGGGCGAGGCGGCCAGGGAGCCGTCGGACAGTTCGACCCCCGTGCCCGCGAACGCCGTTTGCATGACGTGCCGGGCATGGTCGCAGGCCGGATGGTCGAGCCGCTGCTCGTGCGGCGGCAGCCCGATCGCGGCGGTGTAGTCGAACACCCCGAAGTGGGCGGCGGCCAGCCGCCCGCCCAGCGACTCGTTGAGGTCGCCGCGCAGGAACGGCAGCGTCTGCGGCGCCTCCACCTGCATCTCGAAGCGCAGCCGCGTCCCGAACTCACCCTCCAATTCACCACAAACCCCGACAAATTGCCCAAGGTACGCTTCCATCAACACCTTGGGAAATGTCACGACGAATCCGGGGGGCACCTCCCCGACCGACCCCACCACCCCGGCCAAGAAGACCCGCAACGTCCCCACCGACCGAGCAGGATCCCCATCGGCGAAGGACTTCACCCGCACCCCCCACCGCCGAGGCAAGGCCCCGGAGGCATGCAGGGCGGCGACCGCCTCGGCGGCCTGAGTGGCATGGGCATCCTCGACCGCATCGCCGCGCACCCCGTACCCGTCCTCGAAGTCGATCCGCAGATCCTCGACGGGCTCGGTGGCGAGCTTGCGCAGCACCTTGTCATGCACGGCGGACGCCAGAGCACCGGGCACGTCGAAGACGGAAGCCACCTCGGCAGGGCCGGAAAGATGTGCCTTCACCAGCGAAGACGCGGAATCACCCCAGTCGGCGACCGTCCCGGCGGAGAACCGGTCAGCGGGCACGTAGACGGTATGGACAGGTTGCCAGCCGGGCTCCAAAGAGGAGGGATACCGGGCCTGCTGCACCCGATAAGTCTCCGAGAACCCCTCAGGGACGGCACGCACGAAGCATGGCCTCCAAGCCCACGAGCTTCACCCTGTCGCCCCGGCCCAGCGAACGGGCCAGTTCGGTCTCGGCCGCCTCGATGCCCAGCCACTCCTCGTACGTGACGGGCTGGACGCCCCGATCGGCCAGCAGCGCCTCGATGGACCCGGACCCGGTGCGAGGCGACCCGGAGAGGTCGGAAAGCAACGTACGGACGGTCTCAGCGGCATCCGACTTGTTGGTGCCGATCACCCCGGTAGGCCCCCGTTTGAGCCACCCGGCGACGTACTCCCGCTCCCGCTCCCGCACCCGCCCCGCCACATTGGGCACCGTCATGCTGGACTCGGAGAACGGCACCCCAGGCAGCGGCACACTCTGATACCCGACCGACCGCAACACCATCCCGACGGGCAACGTCTCGTACTCGCCGGTCCCGACGACCCGCCCCTCCTCCGACAGCCGGGTGCGCTCAAGCCGCAGCCCCTCGACCCGCGAGGTGCCGAGGATCTCGACGGGCCGCAGCCAGAACCGCACGTCGAGCCGGCGCGCCCGCCCGACGGGCTCGCGCGCCGCCCACTCCTGCAGCACCTTGATGTTGCCCTGCACCTGCCGCGGGAAGTCGGCGCCGAGCACGACGGCCTCATCGGGCCGCACGCACACGTCGGCGTTGGCCAGCTCGCCCAGCTCCCGCAGCTCCTTGAGGGTGAACTTGGCGTGCTCGGGCCCGCGCCGCCCGATCATGTGGATGGCCTTGACCTGGCTCTCGCCGAGCCGTTCGAGCACCTCGTGGGGCACGTCGGTGGCGCGCAGCTCCTCGGCGGTCTTGGCCAGCACGCGGACGACGTCCACCGCCACGTTGCCGACCCCGATGACCGCCACCTCGGAGGTGTCGAGCGTGAAGCGCGCGGGATCGACGTCGGGATGCCCGCAGTACCAGTTGACGAAGTCGGTGGCGGCCACGCTGCCCGGCAGGTCCTCGCCGGGGATGCCGAGCTTCCTGTCGACCATCGCGCCGGTGCAGTAGACGACGGCGTCGTAGACGCCGAGCAGGTCATCGACGGACAGGTGGGAGCCGAGCGTGACGCCGCCGAAGAAGCGCACCTGCGGCAGCTCCAGCACCCTGCGCAGGTAGTTGGCGATCGACTTGATGGACGTGTGGTCGGGCGCGACACCGTAACGGACCAGCCCGTACGGCGTCGGCAGCCGCTCCAGCACATCGACCTGGACGGGTTCGGCCGCCTGCTTGACCAGCGCCTCGGCCGTGTAGATCCCGGCGGGGCCCGACCCGATGACCGCCACGTGCAACGTCACGCTGCCTCCCTATGCCGGTTGTGCGTGCGCCCGGGATGACCGATGTATCCCCGTTTGCCGCCACGGCTGAACCCGCATCCCCAGGCTACTCGCCGACCGGCCGATCACGCCGTAACGCGAGCTTGTCCACTTTGCCGTTGACGTTCACGGGCAGGGCGTCGAGCACGATGACCCGCCTCGGCACCTTGTAGCCGGACATGTTGGCTCTGGCCCAGGCGATCAGCGCCGCGGGGTCGGGGCGCACGCCGGGCCTGCCCACCACGTACGCCACCCCCGCCTCACCGGAGACGGGGTCGGGCACCCCGATCACCGCGGCCTGCGCCAGCGAGCCCTCCCGCAGCAGCAGCGACTCCACCTCGGCGGGCGAGACGTTGAACCCGTTGACGATGTAGAGCTCCTTCTTGCGGTCCACGATGGCGAGGTTGCCCGCCTCGTCCAGCACGCCGACGTCCCCGGTGTGCAGCCAGCCGCCGGCGTCCACCACCTCGGCCGTGCGCTCGGGCTCGCCCCAGTAGCCGCGCATCACGCCGTAGCCGCGCTGCAGGATCTCGCCGCGCTCGCCGGGCGCGACCTCCTTGCCGTCGTCGTCCACGAGCTTGACCTCGATGCCGGGGACGGGCCTGCCGGTGGTGTTCGCGACGACGTCGATCGGGTCGCCGGCCCTGGTCATGGAGACGACCGTGCCCTCCATCAGCCCGTACGCGTTGATCATCCGTTCGAGCCCGACCTCGCCGACCAGGCGGGTGATCAGGCTGGCAGGTACGGCCGCCGCCCCGCAGATCGCCACCCGCAGCGACGAGACGTCCCACGAGCCGCGCTCCAGCTCGTCCAGCACCCGGTGGAAGAGCGTGGGCGGCCCGGCCAGCACGCTCACCCGCTCATCCGCGATGAGCGACATCAGCGCGTCCGGCGCGAACGACGCGATCGGCAACATCGTGGCGCGGCGCATCACACACGCGATGAGCCCGGCGTTCAGCCCGAAACCATGGCTGAAGGGGGCGATCACCGGATAGCGGTCGTGCGGGCCGAGCGTCACGATCTCCGACCAGTCGAGGTAACCGCGCAGGATCTGCGCGTGGTCGAGCATGACCCCCTTCGGGGTGCCGGTGGTGCCGGAGGTGGCCATGATCTCGCACAGATCGGAGCCCCGTACGGCCAGCGCCCGCTCCTCGGCCTCCCGCGCCGGCACCCGCCCGGCGAGCCCTCCCATGGCGACCACGCGCGTCCCCGGCAGCAGCTCCGGGGAAGCCCCCGGCCCCGCGATCACCACCTCGACGCCGGTCTTGGCGATGAGCTCGCCCGCCTCGATGCCCTTGTAGCGGGGTGAGAGCGGCACGATCACCGCGCCCGCGTCCCAGATCCCGAACGCGTGGACCACCCACGAGGCGGAGTTCACCCCCCAGAGAGCCACCCGGTCGCCGGGCGCGACGCCCAGCGCGAGCAGCCCCCTGGCGACCTCCGACGCCGCCGCCCGCAACTGCGCCAAAGTGAGGCGCGGGCCGCCGGGCTCGGCGATCACGACGTCGTCGGGATGCCGTTCGGCCTGGTCGCGCAGCATGCGGGGAAGCGTTTCCCAGGATCCCATGGGCTGCCCCTTGCTCTCAGGTGATGAGTGACCGGTCCCTTCCGAGGTGGTGGCCGCGCAGGTCGTTCACGGTGCCCGGCGCGGGGGTCTCGGAGACCTTCGGCGCGATCTCCACGGCCACGGAGATCGGGGTGAGCGCGCGTACGGACTCCTCGATGCGCGCCTTCCACATGGGGTTGCCGATCAGGCTCTCGCGCCCGAACGTCACCGTCAGCGCGGCCGTGTCCAGCGTCCCCTGCCTGCTGACGGCCAGCTCCCAGCCCGTCACGCCGTCGATGCGCGCCAGCGCCTTCTCCAGCCGGGGCAGCGACAGCCACAGGCCCCTGACCAGTACGTGCTCCCCGACGGTGTGCGCGGGGGCGTGATCGGGGCCAAGAGCGACGAGACCCGTTCTGAGGACGGCGCCGGGCGTGGTGAGGACGAGTTCGGCAGGTCCTGACTCGATCAGCACGTCCTCGGCGGGCGAGGCAAGGGCCAGCAGGTCGTCCGCGAGCGGCGTGAGCGGGTCCTGCTCGGCCGCCCGCCAGGCCAGCGCGGCCCCGCCGAACGGGCTCGCCAGCACCTCCGTCACCCGCGCCCCGAACTCGTGCGCCAGATGCCCCATCGTCCGCTTGGAGGCGATCTCGCCGGTCAGCACGATGGTCCTGAGCCCGAGATCCAGCGGGTCCAGCAGGAACTCCAGGTGCAGGCGGGCCAGGAAGTCCATCGCGCCCGTCGGAGTGGCGACCAGCGTGGTGGCCCTGAGTGCGGTCAGCGCGTGGTGCAGCCGCATCCGGCCGCGCGGCCCGACGGCCGCGCCCGCCTCGGCCACCTCCGCCGCCGCCGCGGCCCACAGCGAGCCCGCCGGCTCGGCCAGCGCCACCACGACCCGGTCACGCTCGCCGACGCCCGCCGCGCGCAGCGCCCGCGCCGTACGGGCGTGGTCGTCGGGGCCGAGCGGGACGGCGGTCGTGCCGTCGGGGGAGACGAGCAGCAGCCCGCAGGCGGAGCCGGCGGCGAGATCGTCCCGGGTCGGCCAGCGCCCCATCAGCGCATCACGTCCTTCACCCCGAGACCGTCGCGGGTCGGCCGGCGCCTCATCAGCGGATCACGTCCTTCAGCCCGAGGTGGCCCCGGGTCGGTCTGCACCCCATCAGCGCATCACGTCCTTCATGAAGAGCGTCATCGACGCGCACACGTGCTCGTGCGCGAGGCCGCCCACCTGCGCCTGGATGATCAGGTCCGTCGCGCCGGCCTCGGCGATCCTGGCCAGGGCCTTGCGCGAGCCCTCCACGTCGTCCACCACCACCATGAGGTGCTCGCGCAGCGTGGCCATCGACTCGTCGGGCGGCAGCCCGGCCGCGAGCTGGCCGAGCACGCGGTGGGTGGCGTGGCGGGCGTCGTAGTAGCCGGGCGGGGTGACGAGGTTGACCTGGCGGCGGATGTACCACAGCACGGGGTCGGCGGCGGTGGTGATGGCCTCGTCGCGGGTGGGGGCGACGTACCAGGGGATCATCAGCGCGATGCGGCGGGAGCCGGGGTCGAAGCCGTGCTCGGCCAGGCAGGCGCGGTAGGCCGCGATGTCGGCGGCGACGTCGTCGATGCCCTTGAGCATCGTCATGCCGAGCAGGTTGTAGCCGTGCCGCGCGGCGGCCAGGTAGCCCTCAAGCGAGGTGGAGGCGACCCAGACCGGCGGATGGGGCCGCTGCACCGGGCGCGGGTAGACGGCCACGTCGGGGATCTCGAAGAACTCGTTCGAGCGGCTGACCGGCTCGCCGTCGGCCTGCCAGATGGCCAGCGTGGCCTCCAGCGAGTCCTCCCAGATCTGCCGCGACCGCTCGAACGGCCGGCGGAAGGCCTGGTATTCCAGCGGCGAGGCGCCCCGCCCCGTGCCGAACTCCACCCGGCCGCCGCTCAGCACGTCCAGCGTGGCGACGCGCTCGGCCGTGCGAATGGGCGACTGGAACGGCAGCAGCACCACTCCGAGCCCGAGCCTGATGCGCTCGGTGCGCTGCGAGATGGCGGCCAGGACCAGGTCGGGGGCCGAGGAGTGGGAGAAGCCCCGGGTGAAGTGGTGCTCGACGAACCAGGCGGCCTCGAAGCCGAGCCGGTCACCCAGCACGACCTGGTCCACCACGTTCCCGAACGCCTGCCGCTCCACGTCCCTGGAGCGCCCGCGCACCTCCAGCTCGTACCCCAGGCTGATCCGTAGGGACGTCATCGCGCCTCCGGAGAGTTAGGAAACCAAGCGCTCGCTTGGTAGAGCGTATCAGCGGCAAAGACTTGCGGGAAGGGCGCGGCGACGATCAGAGTGGGTGTTCGTGAAGCGAAAGCACGCGCTGCGGCGGACCAAGAGCGGCACGTCCACCTCCCCAGGCGACGAACTCTCGCTCACCGGCGCCCGCAGGTACGAAGCGTTCGGCCGGGTGATGGCCGCGCTCGCGACCGAGGCCGACTTCATCGAGTCCTGCCGCGACCTCACCTGGTGGCGCGGCGCCGACCACAGCTGGCACATCGAGTGGCGCGACGGTCCTTATGCGTCGGAGGTGGCCGCGCTGCTCGCCGAGCAGGTACGCGGCCGCGACGGCTCCCTGGTCACCCAGGCGGGGCCCGGCCGGCCCGGCTCTGCGGTGCTCGACGTGATGGGCGTGCGATTCGAGCTGCGCGCCATCGACCCCATGGGCCGCGCCACCGTACGCGCCCGCCCCGGCCTGTGGCGGCTGGCCGAGGCGCTCGACACCACCCGCCGCACCAACACCCGCCACCCCTGGGAAGAGCTGCTCGGCGGTTAGTCCCCGAAGACGTGCACGCCCAGGCGGGCGCGGTGCGCCTGCGGCGGGCCGAAGAGCTGGGCGTCGGAGGTGGCCCGCTTGAAGTAGCGGTGCGCGGGATGCTCCCAGGTGATGCCGATGCCGCCGTGCACCTGGATGTTCTCGCCCGCCGCCGTCAGATACGCCTCCGTGCAGTACGACCCCGCGATCGCCGCGCTCACCTCGCCCACGTCCGCCGCCGCACCCAGGGCCGCCGAGCGGGCCGACTCGACCAGCAGCAGCACGTCGGCCAGCTTGTGCTTGATCGCCTGGAACGACCCGATCGGCCGCCCGAACTGGTGACGCCGCCCGGCGTGCTCCACCGCCATCTCCAGGCACCGGGCCGCCCCGCCGACCTGCTCGGCCGCCAGTGCCGTGATGCCGAGGTCGCGGACGCGGGCCCACGTCCCGCCGCCGAGCCGCCTGGCTGGGGTCCGCTCGAAGCGCAGCCGCTGCAACGGGCGGCTCTCGTCCATCGTCACGTACGTCTCGCGCTCCGCCGGCTCCGCCGTCACCAGCAGCCCGTCCACGTAGGCGAGCACCAGGTCCCCGGCGAGCGCGTACGGCACCTCGCCCGTCAGCAGGTCGCCGTCGAGCCGCAGGTCGCCGTCGCCGGGCAGCACCACGGTGGCGCTCGTCCCGCCTTCGGCGAGCGCCGCCAGCTCGTCGCCCGCCTCGCACTCGCGCAGCGCCGCGACCGCCATGACGGCGGACTGGAGGAACGGGTGGGGTGACAGGACGCGGCCCAGCTCCTCGGCGACGGCGGCCATCTCGAGGGGGCCGCAGCCGGCGCCGCCGTACCGCTCGGGGACCATCAGGCCCGCGAGCCCGAGCTCGCGCGCGCACTCCTGCCAGGACGCGCCCGGGCGGCCGGCGAGATGGTCGCGGACGGCGGCGCGAAGGTCATCGGCGAGTGCCACGCGAATATCGTAACCAAGCGCTTGCTAGTTTTGGTAGGGATATGACCGAAATTTGCCTTTTCGGGACGTATGCATAATCTGGAGCTGGTCATCCCCAGACGCATCGGGGGGAGGGGTTGACCAGGGAATGGACATGAACAACACCACGATCGATTACGCCGACTTCGCCGAATACGACCGGCGCCAGCGCGCCATCGAACATCATTTGCTGGGCGCCTTCTTCGGGGGCCTCGCCGTCGGCATGCTCGGCATGCTCCTTTCCGGCAACGGCCCCCATTGGGCCGGCCAGATCTACGACCCCTACGCCTACCTCGCCCTGTCCCTGGTCGTCGGCGCCACCGCGTCGGGATTCGCCTGGGCGCTGCTGACCACGTTCCTCGCCTCGCTGTCCACACTGGTCGCCGCCATCGGCGCGAGCGCGCTGCGCGGCGCCGACCCCTTCGACCTCACCGGCCCGGGCGCCGCCGGGCTCAACTGGACGCTCGCGCTGCTCGTCTGCCTCGGCCTGCTCGCCTACGCCACCCGAAGGGACGACGTCTGGGGCGACGTCGCGGCGGGCGCGGTCGGCGCCGCGCTGATCGCCGACGTGGCGGCCAGAGCGGCACCCGGCGTCGTGGAGAGCGAGCAGTCGTTCTGGCCCGGCCCCGCCGTGGTGACCGGGGTGCTCATTGTGGCCGCGGTGCTCGTCCTGCGCAGGAACGTCCGCGGACGCGTGCGCGCGCTCGCGCTGTCGGCCACGCTGGCCGGGCTGGTCACGGCCGCCATGACCGCCGCCATGGTCGGCTGGTTCCCCCTCGACGGCTGAGCGCGGCCCGAGCTGTGGATAAGCGCGAGCGCATCGCTCCTCCGACTCGATAGCCTGTAGTCCTCCACATCCAGCTTCGAGCAAGGAGTAGCCGTGTTGCTGCGCATGTCGTCGTTGTTTCTTCGCACCCTGCGGGACGACCCGGCAGACGCGGAAGTGCCGAGCCACAAGCTCCTGGTCCGTGCCGGCTACGTCCGCCGCGTCGCCCCCGGCATCTACTCCTGGCTCCCGCTCGGCAAGTTCGTGCTGGAAAACGTCACCAAGATCGTCCGCGAGGAAATGAACCGCATGGGCGGGCAGGAAGTGCTCTTCCCCGCCCTGCTGCCGCGCGAATACTACGAGGCGACCGGTCGCTGGACCGAGTACGGTGATCTGCTCTTCCGCCTGCAAGATCGGAAAGGCGCCGACTATCTCCTCGGCCCCACCCACGAGGAGCTCTTCACCGACCTGGTCAAGGGCGAATACTCCTCCTACAAGGACTATCCGGTCACGCTTTACCAGATCCAGACCAAATATCGCGACGAGGCGCGGCCCAGGGCGGGCATCCTGCGCGGCCGTGAGTTCGTCATGAAGGACTCCTACTCCTTCGACCTCGACGACGACGGCCTCAAGCGCTCCTACGAGCAGCACCGCGAGAC
The DNA here is from genome assembly GCF_040676845.1 of Nonomuraea sp. NPDC049504. Classification (NCBI taxonomy): domain Bacteria; kingdom Bacillati; phylum Actinomycetota; class Actinomycetes; order Streptosporangiales; family Streptosporangiaceae; genus Nonomuraea; species Nonomuraea sp. NPDC049504. Next base: position 7,618 of record NZ_JBFAPT010000064.1, on the reverse strand, counting down.
CTACATCAGAACCTTCGACCGCCTCGGCATCGACTACAAGATCGTCTTCGCGCAGTCGGGCGCCATGGGCGGCTCGGCCTCCGAGGAGTTCCTGGCCCCCACGCCCACCGGCGAGGACACCTTCGTCGCCTGCCACTCCTGCGGCTACGCCGCCAACGCCGAAGCCGTCGTCACCACCGCGCCGCCCGCCAAGTCCCTCGACGACGCGCCGGCGCTCACGGTCATGGACACCCCCGACACGCCGACCATCGAGTCGCTGGTGTCCCACGTCAACGAGCACCACGGCCTGTCCATCACCGCCGCCGACACGCTCAAGAACGTCGTCGTCAAGGTCGTCACGCCCGGCTCCGACAAGGTCGAGACGCTGGTCATCGGCGTGCCCGGCGACCGCGAGGTCGACTTCAAGCGCCTGGAGGCGGCGCTGTCGCCCGGCGAGCCCGCGATCTTCGAGGCCGAAGACTTCGCCAAGCACCCGGGCCTGGTCCGCGGCTACATCGGCCCGCAGGTCCTGCGCGAGCTCGGCATCCGCTACCTCGTCGACCCCCGCGTCGTCACCGGCACCGCCTGGGTCACCGGCGCCAACGAGCCGGGCAAGCACGCCGCCGGCGTGGTCGCGGGCCGCGACTTCGTCCCCGACGGCACCATCGAGGCCGCCGAGGTCCGCGCCGGCGACCCCTGCCCGCGCTGCGGCTCCGAGCTGTCCATCGACCGCGGCATCGAGATCGGCCACATCTTCCAGCTGGGCCGCAAATACGCTGACGCGGCCGGCCTCGACGCGCTCGGCCCCGACGGCAAGCCCATCCGCATCACCATGGGCTCCTACGGCATCGGCGTCTCCCGCGCGGTGGCCGTGATCGCCGAGCAGGCCCACGACGAGCTGGGCCTGGTGTGGCCGCGCGAGGTCGCGCCCGCCGACGTCCACATCGTCGGCACCGGCAAGGAGAACCAGGTGGAGGCCGCCCTTGAGCTGGGGGCCGAGCTGGAGTCGCGCGGCCTGCGGGTGCTGGTCGACGACCGGCCGCAGGTCTCGCCCGGCGTCAAGTTCAAGGACTCCGAGCTGCTCGGCGTCCCCACGATCGTCGTCGTGGGCCGCGGCCTGTCGCAGGGCGTGGTCGAGCTGCGCGACCGCGTCTCGGGCGAGAAGTCGGAGATCCCGCTCGCCGAGGCCGCCGACCGCATCGTGGCCGCCACCGGCGCTTGAGGACAGGCGTGGAGCCCGCTCAAGCCGAGCGGGCTCCACTCACGCCACGGGCAGCGCCGCCTTCGTACGCCGGCGCACGACCACCGGGCCCACCAGGCAGGCCGCCGCGATCAGCAGGCTGACCACGCTGAGCGCGGTCAGCCGCCCGGGGGAGGCGAGGCGGGCGGAGTGGCCGGCTGTGGCATGCCGGGGAAGGCCGCCGGTTGAGCAGCGCGGAAGGCATAGGAGCGGGTGACCGACTCCTGCATGGCGAGCGCGGCGTAGCGGCGCAGCTTGACGTCCTGCGCGGCGGCCAGCTCCAGGTACGCCGCCGTCACCCCCGCCTCCAGCTGCACCGCCAGATCGGCGGCCAGCGTGGCGTTGGAGGGGATGAACGGCAGCTGGTAGGACGCCTCCGGCTCGACCGGCCGCCCGCCCCGCGAGGTGATGTAGGAGCGCAACTGGTCGCGCCGCGCCCGGTGGGCGTCGTAGGCGGCGCTCATGCGGTCGCGCAGCCTGCCCGACGTGCGCGCCCCGAGCAGCCCGTACGCGAACAGCACGGCGTGCTCGGCCGCCAGCGCCTTGCCCAGCTTCTCCACGTCGTCGCCCGCGGCCGTCACAGCGACCTCGGCAGGGCGATCGCATGGACGGCCTCGCAGGCCCCGATGCTGGCGATGAGCTGCGCGATGCCGGGCGAGACGGCGTCGAGCTGGCGGGCGCGCGAGGCGGCCGCCTTGCGCTCAAGGTCGCGCAACCGTTTCAGCGACGGCTTGCGCGTGGTCGGCGAGGAAGAGGGCGCGGCGGAGGTGGCCGCCGTGAGGGCGACGGCCGGGACGTGCTTGCGCAGCTCGGTCAGATGAGCCTGGTGACGGTCACGAAACGGCGCCAGCTTGCCGCCCCCGTCGGCGATCAGCGCCGAATAGAGCGCGATGGTACGTTCCTTCTCCGCGATGAGCGCCTTCAGCAGCACGACCTCGGGAGAGTCGGGCGCCGGAGAGGGCGACGGAGGAGGGCCGGACGCGCTGCAGGCGGTCAGAGCGGCCGCCCCGCCCGCCAGCACGGTTCGCCGGGAGAGCTGACGCGGGCGCACGAACTCCAACCTCCACTTGTCACCTACCTGGCAGGGCCTGGCTACCGGCCTCGGTAGCATCGTACGGCCAGTGCCCGCGCTCGCCGTCCGGCGACGCTCCGCCATTCGACCACGACGAGTGGCGCTCTCTCCGTGCCCTCATACGGATAGGGTGTCAACTGTCGTCGCTGGCTGAGAGGTCAGACGGCGGCAGAGCCAGTGGCGAGGTCCGCCCGGCTGAGACATGACAATAGGGGAGGTCGATATGGGCAGCGCATCACCCCGCGACCACCTGATGAAGCTCCTGGAGCCCGTGGTCAGCGCGGAGGGCCTCGATCTGGAGGACATCACGGTCACCCAGGCGGGCAAGAGGCGGCTGCTGCGCGTGATCGTCGATCGCGACGGCGGCGTGAGCCTCGACGACGTGGCCGACGTCAGCCAGGCCGTCTCCACGGCGCTCGACGACACCGACGCGATGGGCCAGGCGGCTTACACGCTCGAGGTCTCCTCGCCGGGCGTCGACCGGCCGCTGACCGAGCCCCGCCACTGGCGGCGTGCGGCCAAGCGGCTGGTGAAGGCGGAGCTGAGGGACGGCACCGTGGTCGAGGGCCGAGTCAAGACCGCTGACGAGAGCGGCGTCGACCTCGACGTCGCAGGCGAGCCCCGCAGGCTCGGTTATGAGGACCTGACCCGCGGACGGGTGCAGGTGGAGTTCCGCCGGATCGACGACGTCGACGGCGACGAAGGCTAAGGGGGAGCCGTCGTGGACATCGACATGAGCGTCCTGCGCAGCCTTGAGCGGGAGAAGGACATCTCCTTCGACCTGGTCGTCAAGGCGATCGAGGACGCGCTGCTCATCGCGTACTTCCGCACCGACGGCGCCGCCGCCAAGGCGCGGGCGGAGCTCGACAGGGCCAGCGGCCACGTCACGATCTGGGCGGCGGAGCTCGGCGAGGACGGCGAGGTCGTCAGGGAGTACGACGACACTCCTTCCAACTTCAGCCGCATCGCCGCCACCACCGCCAAGCAGGTCATCCTGCAGCAGCTGCGCGACGCCGAAGACGAGATCAACTTCGGCGAGTTCGCCAGCCGCGAGGGCGAGCTGGTCTCCGGCGTGATCCAGCAGGGCAAGGACCCGCGGGTGGTGCTGGTCGACCTCGGCAAGATCGAGGCCGTGCTGCCGCACGCCGAGCAGGTGCCCGGCGAGGAATACGTGCACGGCGAGCGCATCCGCGCCTACGTGGTGCAGGTGAAGAAGGGCCACAAGGGCCCCTCGGTCACGCTGTCGCGCACCCACCCGGGGCTGGTGAAGAAGTTGTTCGCGCTCGAGGTGCCGGAGATCGCCGACGGCACCGTCGAGATCGCGGCGGTGGCGCGCGAGGCGGGCCACCGTACGAAGATCGCCGTCAGGTCGCGCAAGCCCGGCGTCAACGCCAAGGGCGCGTGCATCGGGCCCATGGGCTCACGCGTCCGCAACGTGATGACCGAGCTGCACGGCGAGAAGATCGACATCATCGACTGGTCGGAGGATCCCGGCGAGTTCGTCGGGAATGCCCTGTCGCCGGCCCGTGTTTCCCACGTTGAGGTTCTCGACCTTGACGGGCGGGTGGCGCGGGTCACCGTGCCCGACTACCAGCTGTCGCTGGCCATCGGGAAAGAGGGGCAGAATGCCCGGCTCGCCGCCCGGCTCACGGGCTGGCGGATCGACATCAGGCCCGACACCCAAGCCGAGGATGCCGCCGGTTCCGTAGATGCGTCAACACGGTAAGCTGGAATATGGTGGCCAAGCGGTTCCACAGCGCACCTGTGTGGGCTGCAGGGTTCGCACGGCTAAGTCCGAGCTGCTCCGCCTGGTGCTGGTCGAGGACCATGTGGTCCCTGACCTGCGAGGACGGCTCCCTGGTCGCGGTGCATCACTGCATCCGTCCTTGAGTTGTCTGGAGCTCGCCGAGCGGCGCCGAGCGTTCCCGCGCGCGTTCCGCGTGCCGGGGCCGCTTGACGTGTCGCCCGTGCGGGCGCACTTGGAGGGAGACCACGAAATGTCATGTAGGACGCCGAGTTGATGGGCGGAGTCAGATTGCTATGAGCGCCTGATGAGCACGCGGCGATGAAGACGTCAAGGTAGCGACGGTCCGGACGGCATAGCCAGCCTCCCGGGCCGAGTAAGGGAGTGCAGTGGCGAAGGTCCGGGTATACGAGCTCGCTAAGGAGTTCGGCGTAGAGAGCAAGGTCGTCATGGCCAAGCTCCAAGAGATGGGAGAGTTCGTCCGTTCGGCGTCCTCGACCATCGAAGCGCCGGTGGTCCGCAGGCTCACCGAAGCGCTGGGGGCATCCAAGGGTGGCCCCTCTCGTGGCGGCGGTCAGCCGTCCAACAAGCCGCAGCCGCCAAGGGCTGCGCCCCGGCCGGCGGACAGCCAGGCCGGTAACGGCGCCGGGCAGGCGCCTGTTCCCGCCCCGCCGCGTCCCGGGCCCAAGCCCGGCCCGCGGCCAAGCCCCGCAGCCGGTGGTCCCAGTGGTGGGCAGGGCGGCGGACAGGGCGGTCAGGGTGGCGGTCAGCCGCGCCCGCCGGTGCCCATGCCCCACCAGCAGCCGCAGCAGCCCGAAGCGGCACGCGGCGAGACCTCTGGGGCTCCTCAGGCACGATTCGAGAGCGGCGCGCCCGCTCGTCCCACGCCTGGCCCGCGTCCCGGCCCCGGCGCCCGTCCCGGGCCCAAGCCGGGTCCGCGTCCTGGCACCGGCGGTGGCGGCGGTTCCGCGCAGGCGCCGCGTCCCGGCGCGCCCTCCGGTGGCGGTCCCCGTCCCGGTCCCGGCCCCAAGCCGGGTCCGCGCGGCCCGCGTCCCGGTAACAACCCGTTCTCGTCCAACGCCAGCGGCATGGGTCAGTCCAGGCCGCCGCGCCAGGGTGGCAACCGCGACGGTGGCGGCCCCGGCCAGCGCGAGCGTCGTGACGGTCCGCCGCGCGACGGCGCGATGCCGCGTCCGCCGCAGGGCCGTGGCGGCGACAGGCCGACGCCAGGCCCGCGTCCCGGCCCGCCGCCCGGCGGTCCGCGTCCTGGTCCCGGCGCCGGTGCGGGCGGTCCCCGTCCTGGTGGCCCGCGTCCCAACCCGATGATGATGCCGCAGGGCCGTCCCGCCGGTCCCGGCGGTGGCGGCGGTGGCCGTCCCGGTGGTGGCGGTGGCGGTCGTCCCGGCGGTGGCGGCGGTGGCCGTCCCGGCGGTGGCGGTGGCCGTCCCGGTGGTGGCGGCGGCGGTTTCGCCGGTCGCCCGGGTGGCGGCGGCACCGGTCAGCGCACGGGCGCTCCCGGCGGCGGCTTCGGCGGTCGCCCGGGTGGCGGTGGCCGTGGTCGTGGCGGCGGCACCGCGGGAGCCTTCGGGCGTCCCGGCGGCCGTCCCGCGCGTGGCCGCAAGTCCAAGCGCCAGAGGCGCCAGGAGTTCGACAACATGTCGGCGCCGGCGATCGGCGGCGTGCAGGTCGCTCGCGGCAACGGCGCGACGATCCGCCTGCCGCGCGGTGCGTCGCTGTCCGACTTCGCCGACCGCATCGGGGCCAACCCCGCCTCGCTCGTGCAGATCATGCTGCACCTCGGCGAGATGGTGACCGCGACGCAGTCGGTCAACGAGGAGACGCTGCAGCTGCTCGGAGCCGAGCTGGACTACAACATCCAGGTCGTCAGCCCCGAGGAGGAGGACCGCGAGCTGCTCGAGGCCTTCGACATCGAGTTCGGCGAGGACGAGGGCGACGAGGCCGACCTGGCCGCGCGCCCGCCGGTGGTGACCGTCATGGGTCACGTCGACCACGGTAAGACCAAGCTGCTCGACGCCATCCGCAAGACCAACGTGGTGGCGCGCGAGGCGGGTGGCATCACCCAGCACATCGGCGCTTACCAGGTGTCCACCACGCACGAGGGCGAAGACCGCAAGGTCACCTTCATCGACACCCCGGGTCACGAGGCGTTCACCGCCATGCGTGCCCGAGGCGCGAAGTCCACCGACATCGCGGTGCTGGTGGTCGCGGCCGACGACGGCGTCAAGCCGCAGACGATCGAGGCGCTCAACCACGCCCAGGCCGCCGAGGTCCCGGTCGTGGTCGCGGTCAACAAGGTCGACAAGGAGGGCGCCGACCCCAACAAGGTCAGGGCCCAGCTCACCGAATACGGCCTGGTGGCCGAGGAGTACGGTGGCTCGACCCTGTTCGTCGACATCTCGGCGAAGAACGGCACCGGCATCGACAACCTCCTCGAGGCCATCCTGCTGACCGCCGACGCCGAGCTCGACCTGCGCGCCAACCCGACGATGGACGCTCAGGGCATCGCGATCGAGGCCCACCTCGACAAGGGCCGCGGCCCCGTCGCGACCGTCCTGGTCCAGCGCGGCACGCTGCGCGTCGGCGACTCCATCGTGTGCGGCGAGGCCTTCGGCCGCGTCCGCGCGATGCTCGACGACAACGGCGACCAGGTCGAGGAGGCCACGCCGTCGCGTCCCGTCCTCGTGATGGGTCTGACGGCCGTGCCGAGCGCCGGTGACAACTTCATCGTGGTCACCGACGACCGGATGGCCCGGCAGATCGCCCAGCAGCGCGCGGCGCGCAAGCGCAGCGCCGACATGGCGAAGTCGAGCCGGCGCCGCACCCTCGAAGAGCTGTTCAGCGACCTCGAGAAGGGCCGCGTCGACGAGCTCAAGCTCATCATCAAGGGTGACGTGTCCGGTTCGGTGGAGGCCCTGGAAGACGCCCTGCTCAAGATCGACGTCGGCGACGAGGTCAGGCTTCGAGTCCTGCACCGCGCGGTCGGCGCCATCACCGAGTACGACGTCAACCTGGCCGTCGCCGACGACAACGCGGTCATCATCGGCTTCAACGTCCGCCCCGAGCCTCGGGCGCGCGACCTGGCCGAGCGCGAGGGCGTCGACATCCGCTACTACTCGGTCATCTACCAGGCGATCGAGGAGATCGAAGCGGCGCTCAAGGGCATGCTCAAGCCCGAGTTCGAAGAGGTCCAGATGGGCTCGGCGGAAGTCCGCGAGGTCTTCAAGGTGCCGAAGATCGGCAACATCGCCGGTGCTCTGGTCCGCTCCGGCGTGATCGTCCGCAACAGCAAGGCCAGGGTGATCCGCGACGGCGTCGTCATCGCGGACAACCTGACCGTCTCGTCCCTGCGTCGCTTCAAGGATGACGCGACCGAGGTCCGCGAGGGCTTCGAGTGCGGTATCGGTGTCGGCTACAACGACATCAGGCTCGACGACGTGATCGAGACGTTCGAGATGCGGGAGAAGCCGCGCGTGTGACGCGCGGCCGGGGGGGGGGGGGGGGCCCCCCCCCCCGGCGCCCCCCCCCCCCCCGCCGGCCCCCCCCCCCCCCCCCCCCCCCCCAC
>NZ_JBFAPT010000063.1:0-19846 GCF_040676845.1 Nonomuraea sp. NPDC049504 | reverse complement strand
GACGCTCGTGGCCGCCGACAACGCCGCCGGGGTCGCCGCGGCGGTCGCCCACCTGCGCGGGCACGGGCACGACCGGGTCGACTTCCTGGCCGGCCTCACCGACGAGGGTCCCGTGGGCGACCGCGTCGCGGCCTGGCGAGCGACCGGCGTGCCGGGTGAGTTGCTGCGTTCCGAGTACGGCCGGGCCGCCGCCGCCCGTCTCGTGGCCGGGCTGGAGGCCGCGCCTCGGGCGCTGGTCGCGGCGACCGACGAACAGGCCGTCGGCGTGCTCGCCGGCTGCGGCGCTGTGGGCGTCGAGGTGCCTGGCAGGCTCGCCCTGATCAGCTGCGACGGCAGCTCGGAGAGCGGGTTCACCGTGCCGCCGCTCACCACGGTGGAACAGCCGCTCGCCGAGATGGCCCGCCGGGCCGTGCGCCACCTGCTCGGCGAGCCCGCGCCTGGCACCCCTCCGACGGCCACGCTCGCGATCCGGCGGAGCTGCGGCTGTCCCCACCCGGGTTTCTCCGGGGCCGAGGCGATGGACACCGAGGTCGAGGCGGCGCCCCCGGTGGCCGAGCGCGATGCCGGTCCACGCGGAGCCGAACCGGACGGGCGGCGCAGGTAGTCACCTCGTCGTCCAGCGCGGACCGCCGGGCGCCATGCCCGCTTGACAGCCCACGTGCGCGGCCGCCATCGTTGCACTCGATCTAAACGTTTAGAAAGCCCGGAGCCCCGATGAAACCGAGCGTCTGACGACGCTGTGGCGCTGCCGCCCGCCGCGCGCCACGACACTCGGCAACACACGATTGAGCGTCAACCGTCCCCGGGCGCTCGCCGCCCCATCGACTACGCGCGGCGTCACGAACCGCGGGCGCACCGCTGCGGTCAAGACCCAGGCCATGACGGCCGCCTGCCAAGACCCGTTCCAACCTGAAAGAAGCCCCATGCAAATCGCACCCCATCTGCACCGCCTGGGTAACGATCTCGTGGCCTGCTACCTCGTCGACACCCCCGAGGGCATCACGCTCATCGACGCGGGACTGCCCGGCCACTGGCGGGATCTGCAGCGCGAACTCCGCTCCCTGGGCAAGTCCGTCGACGACATCCGCGGACTCGTACTGACCCACGGAGACTCCGACCACATCGGCTTCGCCGAGCGCCTGCGAAGCGCACACGGCGTACCGGTGTTCGTGCATGCCGCCGACGCCGTCCGCACCCGTACGGGAGACAAGCCCAAGGTCGCGTTCGGCCCCATGCGTCTCGGCCCGACGCTCGGATTCTTCGGTTACTCCCTCCGCAAGAACGGTCTGCGCCCCCGCTACGTCGGCGACGTCACCGAGATCGGCGATGGCGACGTCCTGGATCTGCCGGGCAATCCGGTGATCGTGGGCATGCCGGGGCACTCTCCGGGAAGCGTGGCGGTGCACGTCCCGCTCGCCGACGCGGTCTTCGTCGGCGACGCCCTCACCACGCGGCACGTCCTCACCGGGCGCGAAGGCCCCCAGCCCGCACCCTTCACCGACGACCCAGCCGAAGCACTCTCCTCCCTCGACCGGATCGCCGGGCTGCCGGCATCCTGGGTGCTCCCCGGCCATGGCGCCCCCTGGCGCACCTCACCCTCGCAGGTGAGCAAGGCGGTCCGAAACGGCTGAGCAGTAGGGCGTCGGCTCACGGTCTGGGACCTCGCCACAGGGAAGCACGTCAGCAAGACGACCTCCGCAACTCCCAAGCCCGCGGTCGGCCATGGGCCTGGCAAGATCGCCTTTCGCGAACGGCAGCCGCTTGACGGTCCTGCAAGAGGGGCGGCCCGACATCGTGCGCACCATGGTGGCGAACAGCGGCGCCGTCGACAGGCTGGCCTTCAGCGCCGACGGCCGGTACGTGGCGGCCGGCAGCACCATCTGGGACCTGACCGACCCCCGGGACATGCCCGTCGGCGTCGCCCTCATGCCCGAGGGCCCGGCCGGCCGCGCGGTCAACCTCAACGGGCTCGCCGAGGCCGTCTACGCCAAGAGCAAGCACCCCGAGGAGGCCATGAAGCTGGCCGCCTGGCTCGGCACCGAGCAGCCGCAGAAGATGATGGCCGACGGCGGCTACGTCTTCCCCGCCATCACCGGCCTGGCGCAGGGCTACGTCGACTACTGGAAGGCGAAGAAGCTCGACGTCTCGCCGTTCCTGGAGGAGTCGGAGGGCACCACGTTCCCGGTGCCGATCATCACCCGCTTCACCGGCTTCGAGACCAAGCTGAACCAGATCTTCAACGAGATGTACCTCGGCAAGCTCAGCCCGCAGCAGGCCGCCGACCAGGCCGTGTCCGAGGGCAACGCCTCCATCAAGTAAGGAAGATCGCCCACGCGCCGCCAGGCGCCGCCCTGGTGCACTGCCACTCCGGCAAGGACAGGACCGGCCTGGCCAGCGCGCTGACGCTCACCCTGGCGGGGGTGGCGTCGGCCGACGTAGCCGAGGACTACGCCGAGACGGCCGCCCGCATGAGCCTCGACGCCCAGCTGGCCGCCCTGCCCGGCGAGGCGGAGCGGGCCAGGTCCCGCCGGCTGTTCGCCGAGGTCGGCGCCGGCACGATGCTCGCCACCCTCGTCCACCTGGACGACCGGTACGGTGGCGCCGCCTTGTACCTGCGGGAGGGCGGCCTGCCCCCCCGCGGACCTGGCCCTGCTCCGAACCCTGACCACCGACCCCTGACGCCGGCTCTGGCCTGCAGCTCCTCTGTCCGGCTCTGGTCTGCTCGTCTTCGTCATCCGTGCACGACGAACGCCCCCAGTCGCACGTGAATCGCCCCGGATCCGGTGGAGACTTCGGTGTGCTCCGAGTTCATGCCATCAGCGCGCGGGATGCACTCTCAGATGCGCTCCGTCGGGTTCGGCGCGATGCATCCAGGTGTCCGGACCCCGAACCAGGCCGTTTCACCCGATCGCCCTCATGCGCACCGAACCCGCCGGCCGGAATCAGCTACGCAGGGTCCACCGCTGGTTGGCCTGTCCGTTGCAGGACCACAGGATGAGTTTCGTGCCGTTGGCGGTGCCCTGCTCGAAGGCGTCGAGGCACAGCCCGGACTGCACGCCGGTGATGGTGCCGTTGCTGTTCACGTTCCACTGCTGGTTGGTCTGGCCGTTGCAGTCCCAGATGATCACTTGAGTGCCGTTGGCGGTGCCATGCCCGTAGGCGTCCAGGCACTTGTTGCCGTATACCTGCACCTGCTTGCCCGAGGTGTAGGTCCAGCGCTGCATGGTGCCGCCCCAGCATTCCCACAGCTGCACCTGGGTGCCGTTGGCGGTGCTGCCGTTCGGCACGTCGACGCACCGGCCGGACTGGTCGCCCAGGATCTGGACATTCTGCTGCGGGTCGCCGCCGCCCGCCGGCGCGTAGCCGGCGGCGGCGATGTTGGCCTGTACGGCGTTCTCGGTGGCCTCCGTCGGGTAGCCGGACGTCAACACGCCCTCGAAGAAGGTGCCCCGGCCGGTGACGCTGTTGTCGCCGCCGATGCCGAGCAGGATGGCGCCTTCCTTCTTCATCGGGTGGTAGCCGTTGGGGCGCCGTCCGTCGAAATAGGTCGTCAGGCCGCCCGACTGCGCGTTGCCGCCCCGGATCGCCCAGTGGTTCGGCTCGCCCTTGACCATGGCCGTGACGAAACGGTGGTTGATCGACGGGATGTTGTTGAAGCCCGCGTTCACTCCCGAGAACAGTCCCCACTCCAGGTCGGCCATGATCCAGGGGCCGGGTCCGGCCCCGTACCCCCACTGCTTACTGGCGCCGAAGTAGACGGTCTCCATGATGGCGGGGGAGTCGGCTATGCCATCCGTCTGCGCGTTGCCGTAGTCGAAGCAGCACCACTGGTTGTAGTGCGTGCCGTCGACGACGGCGTAGATGCCCTCGGGCTCGTCGCCCTTGGCGACGCCGTTGGTGTTGTTGTTGCGGTAGCCGGTGCCGGGCTCCACGCGGACACCGTACGCCTTCTGCCCGCCGATGGTGATCGGGGCCGCCTTCGCGTCGGCGAGATTGTCCCATCCGCCCGGAGCGGGGCCCTTCCAGTAGCCGGGCGGCGCCTGGGTGAGGCGGTTGTTGCGGCCGGACTGGTCATAGATGACGGTGATGAGGCAGGTCGTGTCGGCGCAGAACGAGTCCTGGGTGGCGGCGTTGACGACTCCGCCGGGGCTGAGGACGCCTATGTCGCGCGTGGTGTTGTCCGACGCGCGCCTGACCTGGTATAGCGGGCCGTTGTAGGCGCCGTACAGAGCACGGGTCGTGCTGTGCGCCGCCACGCACGGCGTCCCGCCCGCGGCGTAGATGTCACACGGCTGCGACGTCGCCGCCTGGGCCGCTGTGCCACCGCTCACCAGGCAGGCGGTGGCGAGCAACGCGCTCGCCCCGGCCGCGAGCGCCTTTTTCAGGCTCCCGAAAAGCATGATGCATTCCTTTCTCAATCGAATGCGGAGCGGATGGTGCCGGCACGGCAGGTAAAGGCGTGATGTTAGCGCTAACATTTCATTGTTTCTCCGACACCGATTCGCGGGTGACGGTGATGTCGAGTCAATTCAAGGGAGGCCCGGACGTCAAGAACGTGGATCACGTCTTTTCGGCGGCCCCCGGTGCCGTCCGGCGCGCCGCCTGGGCTCTTACCATGACACGTTCGCACCGCTGCGATGAGATGTCGTGAAACTTTCATCTCCGCGTCCGCCGGGTGGTGAGCCGTCGCCCGCCTCGCCGAGCTGTCAGCTCGCTGTTGCGGCGTCTGAAAACCCCCAGATCGTGCGCCAGGTCGGTCACCTTACGCCCGCCTCGAGCAGATCCAGCACCTTGCGCCGAAACCCCGGCGGATAGCCCCGCCGTCCCATGCCACTTTCCTCTCATCAAGTGGGCCGATGCGGCGATGCAGGTCAATGCCTCCATCGAGGCCACCGGAACTCGACCCGGCGGCCTCGCGGGCCCGGCTTGACCTTGACCCAAGGTCAAGCCGGATGCTGACCGCATGACGCATTCACAGGCTTCCTCATGGGCCGGCATGGTGGCCGTCGACGACACGACCCTGGCGGTCACCGATACCCGCGGCCCCGGTCAAACCGTCGTGTATCTCAACGGCTCCTATGCGAGCCAGCGCTCCTGGCGGCGGGTGATCGCCGAACTCGGCCACCGGTGGCGACACCTCACCTACGACGAGCGCGCCCGCGGCAAGTCGAAGCGGTCGGCCGACTACTCCTTCGAGGGCTGTCTGCGCGACGTCGACGCGGTCATCGAGGCGACCGGGGTGGAGCGGCCGCTGCTGGTCGGCTGGTCCTATGGCGCGGCGCTGGCGGTGCACTGGGCCGATCGCAACCCCGGCCGGATCGCCGGCGTGGTCTCGGTCGACGGCGCGGTCCCCTGGGGGCTGACCGGCGAGGAGAACCGGGAGCGGATCCGGCGCGCGTTTCGCAACATGCGGCTGGGGCTGCCGCTCGCGCGCCCCTTCGGCCTGGCCGCCTCGATGAGTGCCGCTCAGCACGCCCAGGTCAACATCGAGATCAACGAGGTCTGCGCCGCCCTCGAACCCGTTCTGGACCGGCTGTCCTGCCCGGTGCGCTATATCCTGGCCTCCGGAGCCAACCTCGGCGGCGGCGCGGAGGAGATGGAGCAGATGCGCGCCTCCCTCGATCCGGTGCTCCACCGCAACCCCAACCTGCGGGTCAGCGCCAAAGTCGAGAGCAACCACACCCAGATCCTGCGCAAGGACTTCCGAGCGATCGCCGCCGCGGTGCGGGAGACCGCCGCCGCCGCGCAGGCGCGAAAGGATCGCTGAGCCCATGGCCGCAGGGGTGACCATCGGTCAGGCGGCCGCGTTCGCCGGCATCACGATCAAAACGGTGCGGCACTACCACAAGCTCGGGCTGGTGGAGGAGCCCGCGCGCGACAGCTCGGGGTACCGGCGCTACGGCTCGGCCGAGCTGCTGAGACTGGTGCAGGTCAAAACGCTCGCCGGCGCCGGGGTACCGCTGGCCGACATCGGCGCGCTGCTGGACTGCGACGCCGCGCCGTTCGCCGCGGCGCTCGCCGACGTCGAGCAGCACCTCACCGCCCGGATCGCCGCGCTGGCCGCACAAAGGGACATGCTCAACCGGCTCACCAGCGGCGACCGGACCTTGCTGCCCGACCGCGCCGTGGCGATGCTGGAGGCGATGCCGACCCTCGGCTTCACCCCGGAGGACGTACGCACCGCCCGGGAATCCTTCGTCCTGGCCAAGGCTCTGGTCCCCGAAAGCTTCGAGGACTACCTCGCCGCCATCGAACACGCGCTGCGCAACCCCCGATTCGTGGAGCTGACCAAGCGCAGCGCCGAAGTCATCGGCTGGCCACCGGATGATCCCCGCGTTGTGGAGCTGGCCGCCGACATGGCCGAGCACTACCTCGCCCACCCCGACCACCTCAGGATCGTGACCGGTCTGCAAGCCCATACCGAGACCGCGACCCGCTACCGGTTGATCGCCCACCACGGCGAAGACCGCGACTCCGCCGCGGCCCGCCTGGCCTCGCTCGTCGAAGCGAGGCTCCGCGCCGGCGGTATCGACATCCCCTGACCGGATCGAGGCTGAGACCGGCAGCAGTGGTTGGCAGAGAGCTCGTTCCCCGGGCCGCCGCAGCCCGGAGAACAAGCTCTCTCTGCCGCCCTGCGCGAGTGGGCCACCACCGTCGCCGCCGGGAAAGCCCCGGCCTCCTTCCCGGCGGTCCCGCCCATGTGGTGCACCTGGTACGGCCACTGGGACAAGGTCACCGACGCGGACGTGATCGAGAACCTGGAGCTGTCCGAGCGGCTCGGCCCCGGCGCGGACATGTTCCTCATCGACGACGGCTGGGAGGCGGAGATCGGCGACTGGCTGGAACCACGGCCGGCTTCGGCTCGCCGGCACGTCATAGTCGTCCCCGCGATCGTCCACGCGCCGCCAGGCGCCACCCTGGTGCACTGCCACTCCGGCAAGGACAGGACCGGCCTGGCCAGCGCGCTGACGCTCACCCTGGCGGGGGTGGCGTCGGCCGACGTAGCCGAGGACTACGCCGAGATGGCCGCCCGCATGAGCCTCGACGCCCAGCTGGCCGCCCTGCCCGGCGAGGCGGAGCGGGCCAGGTCCCGCCGGCTGTTCGCCGAGGTCGGCGCCGGCACGATGCTCGCCACCCTCGCCCACCTGGACGACCGGTACGGTGGCGCCGCCTTGTACCTGCGGGAGGGCGGCCTGCCCCCCGCGGACCTGGCCCTGCTCCGAACCCGCCTGACCACCGACCCCTGACACCACGGCCGCCTACCCACTGACAGTGATGACGGAGGGGAGCGCTGCTGCTCGTCCGTCATCGAGCGGTCCGGCTCGGCAGGCACTTCCGTTCATGTCCAGTGACTCCACGACGGTCTCGGACATCAAGCGCCTCTTCCTTGATCACCAGATCCGCCGTCAGCCTTACAGTCCTCCGGCCGCCGCCGGCAGGTCTCCGGGGCCGGATCATGATCACGTAGGGTTGTGGGGTGTTGAGCATCGTCTCCAGCGCTCATCGGGCTCGGGTACCCGCTTCCCCGACCGACCCGGAGAAGCCCATGGTGCCGCGACATCTGTACTTCGTCGCCGCGGGATTGGCAGCCCTGCTCAATGGATGGGCGTTCGCGGTCGTTCTCGGGGCGGGCGTTCCCGGGGTGCTGTTCGGGGCGTTGTACGGGCTGCCGGTGGTTGTGGCGTGGTACCGGCCGATGGTCGCGTGGGGGCTCATGCTGGGGCTGCTCCTCCTGGCGACGGCGCTCAGCGTCGCCGACTGGCGGCCCTGGCTCCTAAGTGAGTCGCTGACACAGGCGCCGGTGATGTTCACACTGGCGCTGGTATCCGCGCGGCGGGTCACGGCCGTGGCGTTCCTGACCACTCTGGCCGCGGGGGTGCTGTCAGTGCTTTGGCTACGGCCCGAGTCGCCGCACGTGGTGCCGGCCATGGTGAGCTGGAGCCTGGGGCTGCTGGCTGTGACGACGATCGGGCACGGCTACAGGATGCGGCGTCTGAGCACCCTGCGGGTCGCGGAGGAGTACGGCAAGCGGCGGCTGCTGGAGGAGCGCGCGCGCATCGCCCGTGAGCTGCACGATCTGGTGGCTCATCACATGTCCGTCATCGCGGTGCAGGCCTCGACGGCCCCGTATCGGATCAAGGGCGTGGTGTCAGCAGAGGTGCTGCGGGAGTTCCACGACATCAACGCCGCCGCGAGCACCTCGCTGAAAGAGCTGCGGCAACTCCTCGGCGTGCTGCGGGGCGACCGGGACGACCCGCTGACAGCTCCGCAACCGAACCTCGACGGGCTGACCGAACTGGTGGAGTCGGCGCGGCGGGCGGGCACGCCGGTCCACCTGGAGTTGCCGGAGCACGCTCCCGAGGTCGGCGCGGCCATGTCGCTCACGGTGTACCGGATCGTGCAGGAGGCGCTGAGCAACGTGATCAAGCACGCCAACGGCGCCGCGACAGCGGTGACGATCGCCCTGGACGGCCCGAAACTGGTGGTCGAGGTGGTCAACGAGGCGGGGGCGGAGTCGGCGCCCGGGGCCGGGTACGGGCTGGTGGGCATGCGTGAACGGGTGACGCTCGCGGGTGGTGAGCTGTTCGCGGGAAGGCTGGCCGACGGGCGCTTCGCCGTGCGGGCCGTACTGCCTCAGGGGGAGAAATGATCTCCGTTCTGGTCGCGGACGATCAAGCGATGGTCAGGGGAGGATTCGCGGCGCTGCTGTCGGCGCAACCCGACGTCGCGGTCGTCGGCGAGGCCGCGGACGGCCTGGAGGCGGTGGATGTGGCGCTCATGGATGTCCGCATGCCGCGTCTCGACGGGCTGGAGGCCACCCGGCGGTTGGTCCAGAACGTTCCCGGCACCAAGGTGGTGATCCTGACCACGTTCGACATCGACGACTACGTGTACACGGCGCTGCGCGCCGGGGCCAGCGGCTTTCTGCTGAAGGACGCGCCGCCGGCCGATCTGATCAGCGCGGTGCGTGTGGTGGCCGCGGGGGAGGCGTTGCTGGCGCCGTCGGTGACCCGGCGGCTCATCGAGGAGTTCACGAGCAGGCAGTCGATCGACCAGCGCGAGGCGTTGCGGCTGAACGTGCTCACGCCCCGCGAGCTCGACGTGCTCAGGCTCATCGCCGACGGCCAGTCCAACGCCGACATCGCGCAAAGCCTGACCATCGCGGAGGAGACCGTCAAGTCCCACGTGGGGCGGATCCTGGGCAAGCTCCACCTGCGCGATCGGGCGCAGGCCGTGGTGCTGGCCTACGAGAGCGGCCTGGTGGTGGCCGGGCGTCACTCCGCAGAGGCACGGCGGAGCAGGCGGTTGCGCTCCTGAGGGTGATTCGCGTGCGCCGATCTCACTCCTACCGTCCCCGGCATGATCAGATTGTCGACGGCGGCCGCAGTGGCCCGCACGCTTTCCCGGGAGTCCGAACTGCGCGGGTTGGCGCACCTTGTGGGGCGTGGCGACGTATGCCTGGATATCGGCGCCGCCTACGGGATGTACACCTTTCCCCTCGCCCGCCTGGTTCGGCACACCGGGCGGGTGCACAGCTTCGAGCCGCTGCGCCTGCCGTACCGAATCCTGGAATCGGCGCGGCAGGCCGTGGGCGCCCGCCACGTGATCACCACCAATGCCGCGCTCGGCCCCTCCAACGGGCGGCAGAGGCTCCGCTTGCCGTACCGGTTCGGGCTGCCCAACCACGGCTGGGCTCACCTGCAGGTGGGAGTGAAACGTCCGGATGATTCCGGGGGCAGGACCCTGGAGGTGCCCGTTTACACCATCGACCACATGTGCGAGACCCGCAGGATTCCGTGGGTGGACTTCATGAAGGTGGACGTGGAGGGGTTCGAGTCGGCGGTCCTGGAAGGCGGGCGCCGTACGATCGAGCGCCATCGACCCCATCTGCTGCTGGAGATCGAGGACCGTCATCTCGACAAGTACGGCATGAGCGCGACCGATGTGACCGAGCCGCTGCTGAGGATGGGATACCGCATGTACATCTGGCGGCGCGGCCGCTGGCAGCGGACTGACGCGATAGACCATCGGCGCCGCAACTACCTGTTCAGCAGCCGGCTTCCCTGAGCGATCCGCTGCGCGGACTACGCCGGAACTGACAGGTCGGCCATGTAGCTCTGGATGGCCCTCGTGGCCGCCCGCCGCTCCTCGGGTGGCGTCGACTGCTTGACCACCTCCACCGTGTGTTCCTGGAAGAACTCATGGTCGGCGTAGGGCACACCCAGCATCTCGCTCGACAGGCCGACCTGGCGGCGCGGGATCGGCGCCCATCAGATGGGAGCTGTGTCGGTGCTGCCGAACGAGCGGCGCCGGTTCCTGGTGCAGGTCGCTCGCCACTCGCCCGGACCTTTCCCCACGGAGCGTACAAGCTCAGATCGGTGCCCTTCGGTAAGTACTGCCGGATCAGCTTGTTGGTGCCGGCCCGTCGGTGCAGGCCAACCGCTACACCTACGCCAACGCCTCACCCCTGACCGGCGTCGACCCCACCGGCCACTCCTCCGAGGCGATCCTGCCAGGCGACTCGCTCCGCGAGGCCGGCTCGGGTTGCGGAGGGTGCATCTCCAGCGCCCGCCTGCATCCAGTTGGCCACGTAAACGTCGGGCCCGTCCAGCGGCCTGTCGGCCGGCGGATCCGGTGCTCTTCCGGCCCCCGGAAAGAGAGCTACGAAACCGAATTGCGTAAGAAATGGGAAGGGGTACTCCGATATCGCAAGGAGATTGTCCACTATGTCACCAAGTGGGCTGTGGGAAAGCATTTCCTGGCCGCCGCGATCATCTATGAATTCCAAGCCTGGGAAGCGCAACCGATGGCACTCCGAGGAAAACTCGTGCCCGCCGGCGTCGCGCTCAAAATGTTCGGCGAGTTCTCAACCCCGCCTCCTCCATCGAGGCCGCGGCGCTCTATATGAGATACTTGCATTGCGAACATCACCGTGAAGGCCACCGCCGACGGCGGCGGATATCAAGAACGCGGTATCACCTGGGCGGAGACGGCCGTCGCCTACTGCGGTTGCTCGGGCGTCACCATGAGCGCCTCGACCCCTGAATTCGGCTGGAAGGATTTCGTCACCTGGATCGAGACGGGCAAGCTGTCCTTGTCGAGCGAGGCCGAGGCGAATCGCCGCTACAATGCCATGCACCAGGGCTGGGCCGACAAAGCCGCTGGAAAATATCGGGAGTGTGTCAATGACGACGAGTGCGTCCTGTGGCGGCCTTTCCAAGGTGATGTCGGCGGTCACGGCCGTGTGCCTCGCGCTCGTGACCGCCGGCTGCGCCGCACTCTTCCCGCCGGAGGAACTGAAGGTGGATCCCGCGGCCGTGAAGGAGGTCCGCGACATCGGCACGGTGTTCACCCGCACCATGGCCGATCCGATCTATGACAACACGATTCAGGTCGAAGACATCCTCATCATGGACGTCGGCGGATCGGGCGTCGACGAAGCGCTGGACATCGCGCGTGAACGGCTGGCGCAGCGCGGCTGGAAGGTCGTAGGCACCAGCGAGCGACTGCTGGTGATGGAGTCGGCCAAGTGGGAGGGGACGACCCTTCAGGCCGCTGGTGTCGACCGGTTCGAGTCGTACGGAGCTGAACGAGAGACCGAGATCCTCAAGGAGTTGGAGACCGATCCGGCCAAGGCGGACAAGTATCTGGTGGTGAGCCTGTCGCCTGCCAAGTGATGTGGAGGGTTGCGGTAGCGGCCTGCTCCGTGCGCGAGCCCCTACGTCACGGAGAACCGGGACCGGCCACGCCCGTGCCCGGTTCTCGGCCTTGAGCTCAGAACATTGCTCCTGAAGGCGCTTGGACGACGGCGCTTACGCTGCGCCGACGGCGCGGCCGACACGCACTCGGCCATTGACGACCCCTGGAGGGATCGCCACCCGAGCCGGACAGCCTACGTTGCTGCGCGAATTGCGCGGGGCCTGCACGACGCTCGACGGTGATGATCCCCTGCGTGCCCATGCCCTGTCGGCCGAGGCGCACCACGTCGCCGCATCCATGCTGCTTAAGCAGGAAGACCAAGGGCTGTCTGGCTGGAGGTCACCATCGGACTGCGACCGACGCCGCTCGTACGGCAGCGTTGCGCATGACTGCCATGATGGGCCGCCCGTCCCCTGACGACCTCTCCGTCTACGGATCGCTGCTGCTCAGAGGCGCCATCGCCGCCCGCCCACGGCGGTACGAAGCAGGTGATCACCGAGTTGCTCGATAAAGCCGCTGAAGCCGGCAGCAGGCTTGGGCAGGACGGCAACCACATGTGGACCGCGTTCGGCCTCGACAACGTGCTGTGTCATCGCACGCATATCGCACTCAGCCAGGGCGATGCCGGCACTGCGATCGAGACACCTTGCAAAAATCCTCATTGTTCTATCATGATTAGAACATGTTGTACCGCGTGGACCCGAGCAGCAGCACGCCGCTGAGCGATCAGATCGCCGGATGCGTCCGCCGCGGCATCGCCGACGGCTTGCTGTCCCCCGGAGACAGGCTGCCGGCCGGCCGCGAGCTGGCCTTGTCGCTGGGGGTCAACATGCACACCGTGCTGCGCGCCTACGCCGACCTGCGCGACGAAGGACTGATCGAACTACGCCCCGGGCGCGGTGCGACCGTCACCAGGACGAACCCGCGCGAGCTGGCACAGCTCATGCAGACCGTCCGGCAACTCGTCGCCGCAGCCCGCCGCGCGGGCCTGGGCCGGGAAGAACTGATGTCGCTGGTGGGGAAGGAGTTCACGTGATCGGTAAGGTCCGGTGGCTGACGGGTATGGTCGCTTTGCCCGCCGTGGTGCTGGGTGGTGCCACGCTGACGGTGCTGGCCTGGCGGGAACGACTGCCTGCCGACCTTCCCAACAAGGGCGGTGCAGATGGGCGGCCCATCGTCTCCACCGTCACGGTCGAGCAGCTGAGCGGCGTGCTGCTCGGCGTCCCGGCGATCCTGTGGCTGGCTGGGCTGGCGGGGTTCGTGCTGGCCGGCCGCGCACCGGCGTCACGCGCCCATTGGATACGGGCTTCCATCCAGGTAACGGTGAACACGATCGCCGTCGCGCTGGCCGTGCCCCTGCTGGTCATCCTGCACGCGGCACTGGACGCCCCCACCGCCGCCCAGGCGGACACGCCCTCGGGAGCGGCGATGGGGGTGCTCGTCCCGCTGGCCGCGCTCGCCGGTGCTGTCGTCGCCTTCCTCCTGGCCGGTCGTCGCACCCCCGCAGGCCGCGCGACCGAAGCCCCTGACCCCGGCGCCCCCCGGCTGGACCTGAACGGCCAGGAGAGGGCCACCTGGCAGGAACGGCGCGTCATCCGGGCCGTCGACTGGGCAGTGGCCGCTCTGGTGCTGGCCGGTATGGCCATGACCGCCGTGCTGGTCCTGTCCGTGGGCTCTCCCGGATGGGCGGGGGCCACCGTCGTGATCGTCGCCGTGGCGTTCCTACCGATGCGTTCGTACCGGCTGACCATCGACGAGCGGACGGTGCGGGTCACGCTCGGCTTGATCAGCCGGGAGGTGGCCCTGAGCAGCGTACGCCGCGCCGACGCGACCGACGTTCAGGCGAGTCGGTGGCTGCTGGACGGAGCATTGCACGGTGCCGGAGCGGGCGTCGTGCTGCTGCCCGGCCCGGCACTGGCTCTGCGCCTGGCCGACGGCACCGACTTCCTGGCCTCCTGCCGCGACGCGCCCACCGCTGCCAGCTTGATCAACAGCATGCGTGACCATCAGGCCGCCTGACCATCCCGACGGCTCCCATGGTCGAGACTCCTGCGAAACCGGGCGTCGCGGCCGACGGTGACCAGCGAGACAGCGTTCCTGCTTGACTTCCAGCCGGTGATCCGCCGGTCCGCTGGAGCGGACCGGATTCACCACCGACCATGTGAGGGCCCGGTAGCCGCGCCTGGGGCCGCGATGCGGGTGCTCGCGCCGGTGACGGCCTGGTAAGTGCCCGGAACCCTGGGGCGTCCTGGTCTGAGGACGGGGCTGTGGGCCTTCGCCGCCCGCGAAGCTGCTGGGTCCAGGTGGGCCGGGCTCCTCCATGCTTCAGGTGGTGGCCCTCTCGTACTGCGGGCGGCCGGTGGTGCGGTAGGTCTGGATCGTCAGTCCTTTCGGGGTGGACTGCAAGCCGACCAGTTCGAGCCCTATGTCCGAGCCAGTGGCGGGGAAGAGTCGCGTGCCTTGGCCGACGACCACGGGATAGGTGAGCAGCACGATCTCGTCGACCAGCCGGTGGTCGAGCAGCCAGCGAATCAGCGTGCCGCTGCCCCACACGTGCACCTCACCGCCCGGCCCGGCTCTCAGCTCGCCGATGGCGCCCGCGACGTCACCGGACAGGACCGTCGTGTTCGCCCACTGCGGATCGGTGAGCGTGGTCGAGGCGACGTACTTGGGCCGCGTGTTCAGCGCCTCTCCGACGGGGTTTCCCGGGTCCATGCCCGATCCCCAGGAGCCGGCGAAGATCTCGTAGGTCCGCCGGCCGAACAGGAACGCGTCGGCGCGCTGGAAGGTCTGGCTGATGAACGTCGAGGCCTCGTCGTCGAGCAGTGGCGGGGCCCATCCGAAGCGCTCGAATCCGCCGCTGCCATCCTCGTCCGGCGCGCCGGCTTCGCGCCGGATCCCTGCATCGATCCGTCGATGTCCCTGCGTCACTCCGTCGACGGAGACGTTCGTGACGGTCGTCAGTTTCATGATCGCCAGTTCCCTTCGCGCTGGGGTCGTCGTTCGGTACGACCTGAGCGCGGCGCCGAAGTCATCGGTCGTGCACGGATCCCCCTCGCATCGACACCCAGCACCCGCACGTGTCCGACCGGCTGCTCAGGCAAAGCCCTGACGCGGCGCAGCAAGGTGTCGCGGCCCACTTGCAGACCGAGCGAAGCTGCCAGGCGAACGCCGGCCCGGCCCGCCAGCTCCATCCCTATCGATGCAAGTACCTGCTGCAGGGCGTCCGTGAAGCGCGCATGCGGCCGGGGCAGGCCCGGCACCTGCTCGGCGAACGTCTTCACCGGACACGTGACGCTCACACAGCGAAATCACCTGACCACCAACTCGATGATCACGCAGGCGCCACCCATCACGGCGTCCTTGAGCCGGCGCACGTACCTGCCGTGAACCCAAGCCGATACCCCGCCACAGCTCGTGCACGCAGCCCGCACCCCACTTACCCGAGCACGAATATTCACCATCCCGCCCTCGCGCTTGGCATCCTCCACGGTCAGCACCGTCAGGTGCGGGAGCAGAACGTCGATCCACTGCGCAAGACACAAAGATCATTACTCCTTCGTGGAACCCGTAACGAGACCCGAGGATCACGCAATCTGCGACAGAGCCAAGCTGCGCGAGGGCTAGGTCGCCAACCGCCCCATCTACGTCGCGTTGGCGGTGACGGTGGACGGGGAGCGCGACATTCTCGGGCTGTGGGCCGGCGACGGCGGCGAGGGCGCCAAGTTCTGGCTGCATGTGCTGACCGAGATCAAGAACCGCGGCTCGGGCGATGCGCTGATGGTGGTCTGCGACGGCCTCAAAGGACTGCCGCAAGCCATCGAGCAGACCTGGCCCCAGGCCGTGGTCCAAACGTGTGTCGTCCACCTGCTGCGCGCCTCGTTCCGATACGCGGCCCGCCGGCACTGGGACGCCATCGCCAAGGCGCTGAAGCCCGTCTACACCGCCCCGACCGAAGCAGCCGCGCTCGAGCGCTTCATGGAGTTCGCCGGGGTCTGGGGCGGCAAGTATCCGGCGATCGTAAAGCTGTGGGAGGACGCCTGGGCCGAGATCGTGCCCTTCCTGTCCTTCGACGCCGAGATCCGCCGGGTGATCTGCTCGACCAACGCCATCGAGTCCGTCAACGCCCGCATCCGGCGTACGGTCAAGGCCCGCGGCCACTTCCCGAACGAGCAGGCCGCGCTCAAGTGCGTCTACATGGTGATCATGAGCCTGGACCCGACCGGCAAGGGCCGCAAACGCTGGATCACCCGCTGGAAAGCCGCCCTGAACGCCTTCGCCATCACCTTCGAAGGCCGCCTGACCCCAACCACCCGCTAAACAAGTCACGCAGAGTTACACCGTCTACTGGACAGACCCGGCGATCCTAAGGCGACCCGCATAAAACGCGCAGTTGAACAATTCAATCTGATCGCTGTCTACCGGGCGGCCCACTGTCTCGCCGCATCATCTCCTCAGCGGCGCAAACCTGAGGGGTACGAGGGTCTGTCCAGTAGACCGTACAGTCCCGTATGGCGGGACGTCCTGACGGTGGAGCGGAGCAGCCCGGTGGCCAGAGCCTGAGCGCGCGGCCCGCATCGTCACCGGCGTGCGAGCCGATCATGGCATCTGAAGACGTGTCACATGGGAATTCATCTGATCTTGGGCCGCGTAGCGCTTTCGTCCATGCCCAGCCGCACCGCGAGTTCGGCCGCGACGGGCGCGTCCAGCACCCGGTAGAGCTCGTACGCGCGCATCAGCAGTTCCCGGGTATCCGGATCACCGCGCTGCTCGCTCGCGGCGGCGAGGGCCATCAGCGTGCGCGCCTGTAACGCGGGGACCTGCTCGTCGGTCCAGTAGCGCAGGGACCGGTGAAGGCGCTCGATGGCTCGTGGGTCACCGAGACGGGCTTCGACCTCGCCGAGGCTCAGCTCGGTGAGCGCCAGTCCCCAGCGGTGTCCCTTGTAACGGAACAGGTCGGCCGCGGCGGTCAGCGTCTCTTCGACCTCGTCCCACCGGTGGGGGTCACGCGCCAACGCCTCACCCAGCGTACGCAGGCTCTGCGCGGCACCGATCAGGTCCCCGACCTGCTCGAACGTCACGACGGCCGCCCGGGCGGCCTGCTCCGCCTGCCGGGGCCGATCGCACGCCAGCAGGGCTCCGGCGAGACCTCGCAGGGCGTACGCCTCCACCGACCGCGCGCCACACGAGCGGGCGATGTCCAGCGCGGCCTCCACGACCTCGACGGCCTCGGCCGTTTCACCCCGTTCTCGCAGCGTGAAGCCGAGCATCGTGAGCGCGAGGGACCTGGAGAGAGGGAGGCCGGCCCGTTCCAGCCCTTCGACGGCCGCCCGCAGCTCCGCCTCCGCCTCGTGGACGCGGCCGGTGATGGACAGCATGAGGCCGAGTTCCTTGCCGGCCAGGGCGACCCCGGCCACGTCGCCGATATCTCTCGCCAGCGCCTGTGCGGCGTACAGGGTCGAGATGGTGGTGTCGTGGTCGTCGTGCTCGACCAGGCAGCTGCCGAGCCCGCGCAGCATCGTCGCCTCACCCGAACGGTCACCGGCCCGCCGGCAGGCGTCCAGCGCCACGTTCATGGCCTGCTGCCAGTCGTCATAGTGCCCGCGCAGGTCGTAGAAGTCGGCGGTGCAGCCGGCCAGGCAGCGCGCGAGCACGGCCTGATCCGCCTCCGCGCAGGCCGGCACCAGCCCGCCCAGCGCCTCCCGTTCGGCTTCGAACCACTCGACAGGCTGGCCGGCGGCGACGGCGGCCACGCGCTGATCGGTGATGGCCGCCGGGTGATCCCTGTCATCGAGGTAGAGACGCGTACAGTCCAGGTGGTCCTGAGCCTGCCGGGCCAGGGCCAGCCATCCGGTGGCGGCACGGCTCAGCGCGGCCGTCCACTCCGCCTGGCCGATCTCGGCTTCGCGGCGCTCGCGCGCGTACAGCCGGATGATGTCGTGGAACCGGTATCGTGGCTGACCCGCCGGGTCGCAGCCGAGTGCCTCCAGCAGCCGCGCGTCGAGCAGCTCTTCGAGTACGGCGGCTCCCGCGGCCGGATCGACGCCCAGCAGGGCGGCCACCGGCCATCCAGGAAAGGACGGCACTCCCAGCTCGCCGAGCAGGGCGAACGCCCGGGCGGCGGCAGGTGTGAGCCGTTGGTGGGTGAGGTGCAGCCCGGATCGTACGGCCAGGTCGCCGTGGCGCAGCTCATCGAGCCGGCTGCGCTCGTCGGCCAGCCGCTCGTTGAAGGTTTCGACCGTCCAGTGCGGACGCGCGGCCAGCCGCGCTCCGGCGATCCGGACGGCCAGCGGCAGCCTGCCGCACAACGCGACCAGGTCTGCTGCCGCCGAGAGTTCGGCACGCACCCGGTCCTCACCGGCGACCAGGCAGAGCAGCTTGACAGCCGCCGGGCCGGGCAGCGGCCGCAGATCAATGGAGGTCACGCCGGGAAGGCCGGTCAGCGGCAACCGGCTGGTGACCACCACGGCGACGCGATCGGCCGGGAGCAGCGGTTCCACCTGGTGGTACCCGCCCGCGTCGTCGATGACGAGGAGCACTCGCTGTGCCGCCACCCGGTCCCGGAACAGCGCGGCGCGGGCATCGCTACCGGCGGGCAAGGCGGATCCGTCCACGCCCAGCGCCCGCAGCCACTGGGCGAGCACGTCGGCGGGGTCGGCGGGATCGGCGCCTGCGCCGCGCAGCGTCGCGTACAGATGTCCGTCAGGGAACCACGATGAGAACCGGTGGCCGGCGTGGACGGCCAGCGCTGTCTTGCCGACGCCTGGCGGTCCTGACAGCACCGCCAGCCTCGTGCCGTTGCCGTCAGGATCGAGGGCTGTCCGTAATCGGGCCAGTTCCCCGTCCCGCCCGACGAAGTCGGGAAGGTCTGCGGGCAGTTGCCGCCACTTCAGGTCGGAGGGGATCGTCGTTCCCTTGTCGTCGCGGCCCGGCCGGCCGGTGCGGTCGGCCCAGATCAGGGCGTGGCCGGCGGCGATGAACTCCTCCCGCTCCTCGCCGGTCAGGTCGAGCGCCGTCGCCAGCTGCTCCAATGACCTGGGGCGCGGGCGCCGGCCCCGCGCGCGTTCGAGCTCGGCGATCGAGCGGGAGCTGATGCCCGCGCGCTCCGCCAGCGCCTCCTGGGTGAGGCGGCGACTGAGCCGGTGGCGTCGAAGCAGCTCACTGAATGCGTTCCCCACGGCTGACGCCTTCCGTGATCGGCTGCGGAGTCTGCCAGCTTATGGCGTGCGCGACGTCATGCTCAACGTCCGGTGGAACGTCCGGCTGAACGTCATGGTCTCCCGATCTCGTGTCGGGTTTGATGAAGACCGCCGCCTCGCCAAGCCCGTCAAGCGCTCCGAATCTCCGCACCCGTGCCCGTGACGCCGTGTGTCCTGTCCTGTCCGCGGGCGAACTCCGAGTCCACATCTCTTCTCCGGTCGAAGACCGGCCGGTGTAGCCAACTTTGGAGGAGTTTCATGGTCGTGTCCGCCGTCTTACGCGTCGGCATCTCCGCCGCGCTCGTCGCCACGTTCGGTGTGTTCGTTACGGCGAGCCCCGCGATGGCCGCCCCCGCTCTGCAGTTGCCCTTCCCCTGCGGACAGAAGTGGCAGCTGGACACGTGGCAACACGCTCCTGCGCTCGACATGGTGAAGGAGCCCGACCAGCACGGCACTGACGGTGCCACGCTGATCGCGCCGGCCGCCGGGACAGTGAATCAGTCCTTCTACCACAGCAACGCCGGTAATGTGATCCAGATCGATCATGGTGGTGGCTACTACACCACGTACCTGCACCTGGGCTACCGGGCCGTCTCGGTCGGGGCAAGGGTGCAGATGGGGACCACGATCGGCAAGGTCGGCGCGACCGGGCCGACCTCCAACGGACATCCGCACCTTCACTTCGAGCTCGGATACGACCGCGACGGTAACGGGTCGGCGTCGTGGGGGTACGCGGGATCCGAACGGGTCAGGCCGACCTTCAACGGTGTCACCTACGGTACGGCGAATGGCCAGACCTGGAACAACGTCACCAGCCGCAACTGTGGCGCCACCGGTTTCCAGGCTCCGGCGATGATGCGTGATGACGGTGACGGCACGATGACCATCTACCGGTGGTCGTCCACCGGAACATCCTTCACCCGCGCTAGTGACTACACCTCTGGCGG
>NZ_JBFAPT010000062.1:10694-27130 GCF_040676845.1 Nonomuraea sp. NPDC049504 | reverse complement strand
TGAAACGCCTGTGGAGCGGGTGTAAGACCTCAACGAGAGTCCTCTCGGACGGGCGACCGGCTGTGAAGCAGGAACCCTCACGGGCGACCGTGGGAATCCCCCTCGTTGACGAGGGGGAGGATGTCAAGGGGTCTCTCCTGTTGAGCCGGCCGCACGTGCCGGTGCCGTCTCGTCGGCGCGGGCGAGCAGGGCGCGGCGTTCCGCGTCGGTGTGGGCGACGGCGGCGGCCTGGCGGAACAGGTCCGCGGCCCGGTCGTGGTCGCCGAGTTCTTCGGTGAGGTCGGCCTCGGTGGCGAGAGCCAGCGGGTGGCCGTCCAGCTCGCCGCCCGCGCGTGCGCCGGCCAGCACCGCGAGGCCCGCCTGGGGGCCGTGCGCGTAGCCGTGGGCGACGGCGCGGTTCAGCTCGACGACGGGGGTGGAGCGGATGCGGGCCAGCTCGTCGTAGCAGCGCGCGATCCGCGCCCAGTCCGTGCCGGCCACCGACGGCGCGGTGGCGTGACAGGCGGCGATCCGGGCCTGCAGCTCGTACGGACCGCACACGGCGACACGGTCGCGGCCCCCGTCCAGGGCGGCCAGGATGGCGAGGGCTTCCGCGATGGCCTCGCGGTCCCAGAGGGAGCGGTCCTGGCGGTCGAGGGGCAGCAGGTCACCGCCCGCGTCGCGGCGGGCCGCGTGCCGGGAGCGCTGTAGCAGAAAGAGCGCCAGCAGCGCCGCCACCTCGTCCTGTCCCGGCATCAGCCGCCGCAGCAGCCGCGCCAGCCGGATCGCCTCCTCGGCGAACGCGGGTTCGCCGTCGGCGTTGTAGCCCTGCGTGAACAGCAGATACAGCACCGACAGCACCCCGGGCAGCCGCTCACCGAGCGCGGGTCCGCGCGGCACCCGGTACGGGATCCGCGCCGCCGAGATCTTGCTCTTGGCCCTGGTCAGACGGCGGGTCATGGTCGGCTCGGTGACCAGGAAGGCCCGGGCGAGATCCGCGGTCGGCACCCCGCAGATCGTCCGCAGCGTCAGCGCCACCCGCGCCTCCAGCGCCAGCGCAGGATGACAGCAGGTGAAGATCAACCGTAGCCGATCGTCCACGACGTCCTCCTCGATGACGGGATCGGCCGTCTCCGCGAGCGCGGCCAGCTCCTCCAGCTTGCGGCGCTCCACCGACGCGCGGCGCACCGTGTCGATCGCGCGGTTGCGCGCGACCGTCATCAGCCACCCGCCCGGATTGCCGGGAACACCGTCGCGAGGCCACCGCTGCACGGCGCTGACCAGCGCCTCCTGCGCGCAGTCCTCGGCCAGCGTCCAGTCGCCGGTGACCCGGATGAGCGTGGCGACGATGCGCGGGTACGCCTCGGCCGCCACGCTCTCCAGGGGCGTCACAGGTCGGGCCGTCACAGGTCCATGAACGGGCGCAGCTCCAGCCGGCCCTCCCTGGCCATCGGATGCGTACGGGCGACCTCGATCGCCTCGTCGAGATCGGCGCACTCGAGCAGGTCGAAGCCCACGATCACCTCCTTGGTCTCGGTGAAGGGGCCGTCGGTGAGAATCAGCTCACCGTCGCGCACCCGGACGGTGGTCGCCGCCGACTCCGGCGCCAGCGCCGACCCCTGCAGCCGCCGCCCGCGCGCGTCGTTCTCGGCCACCCAGGCCTCGATGTCCGGCAGGTTCTCCCTGTCGGTGTCGGGCTGGGAGTCGTTGCAGACGAACATCATGTACTTCATCACATGCTCCTCGGATCGTGGTTCACCCTAGTGACGAACGGGATCCGCGTTACCGGACAGCCCGCGCGAGAAATTTCTCGGCCCGCCGGTGGGGCGTGGCCGAGCAGGCCCTCGTTCGTGACGCCCCGGCCTGCGGCGCCGCCGGACACATCAGCGAACGTGAAACCGTCCCCGCTGACGATCGGAACCATGACGGCCGGGTGCGCATCTAACACGCCGTGGAAACGCTCAGCGCCGGGGATCCGCAGCGCATCGGGGACTACTGGATCGCCGGGCGGCTCGGCTCGGGGGGCCAGGGCGTCGTCTACGACGCCTACGACGGCGACGGGCGGCGGGTCGCGCTCAAGGTCCTGCACGCGGTCGACAGCGCAGCGAACCGCGACAGGTTCGCCAAAGAGGCGACGGCGGCGCGGCGGGTGGCGTCGTTCTGCACGGCTCGGGTGCTGGCCTCGGACATGTCGGGCGCGCGGCCGTACATCGTCAGCGAGTACGTCCCCGGCCCGAGCCTGCGCCAGGTCGTCGAGCGGGGCCGCAGGTTCACCGGCGACGACCTGCACAGGCTCGCCACCGCCGTCGCCACCGCGCTCACCGCCGTGCACGAGGCCGGGGTCATCCACCGCGACCTGAAGCCGGACAACGTGCTGATCAGCGCCGACGGCCCGCGCGTGATCGACTTCGGCATCGCGCGTACCCAGGACATGTCGCTCACCAAGACCGGTGAGGTGGCGGGCACGCCCACGTACATGGCGCCCGAGATCTTCACCGGGCAGCGCGCGGGCCCGGCGGCCGACGTGTTCGCGTGGGGCGCGATCATGGTGTTCGCCGCGACGGGCGAGGACCCGTTCAGGGCCGACAACCTCGGCGGCGTCATGCACCGCGTGCTGTCGCACCATCCCGACCTGGGCGCGCTGCCGCCCCGGCTGGCCTCGCTGGTCTCCGCCGCGCTGGACAAGGACCCGGCGGCCCGCCCCGCCGCCCGTGACCTCCTGCTCGCCCTGGTCAGCGGCGGGAACGCGGGCATCGAGGGGCTGCTGAACGCGGGCAGCCGCGCTGCGCGGGGCGTGCACGTGCCCGAGCAGGCCGATCCGGCGCTCGGCACGATCGCCGAGGACGCCTTCGGCGCGCTCACCCCCGACGAGCGGGAGCTGGCCGCCGGGATCTTCCTCCGCCTGGTGACGGTGACCGACGACGGCCACGAGACCGTACGCCAGGCGCTGAAGCAGGACCTGCTCGCCGGCCGCTCGGAACGCGAGGTCAGGGCCATCGAGCACATCCTGCACGCCTTCTCCTACCTGGTGACGCAGCAGGACGACGCGGTACGCCTGTCGCGCCCCGCGCTGCTGCGCGCCTGGCCGCGCCTGCGCCTGTGGGTGGACGGCGACCGCGACGGTCTCGCCGTGCTGGCCCGCATCAGCGACGCCGCCCGCCACTGGGACGACAACGGCCGCAAGGACGGCGACCTGCTCCAGGGCACCCGCCTGGACCAGGCGCTGACCTGGGCCGCCACCGGACGCCGGCACATCACCCTCACCCCGCGCGAACGCGACTTCCTGGCCGCTGGCACCGGCCTGGCCAGGCGGCGGGTGCGCCGCAGGCGGCTGACCACGGCGGCGCTGGCCGGTCTGCTGGTGGTGGCGCTCGCTGCGGGCGGCCTCGCCGTGCTGCAGGGCAGGCAGGTGGCCGAGCAGAGCCGCGTGGTGGCCACGCAGCGCGACCAGGCCGTAGGACGGCAGGTCGCGGCGGAGGCCGATCGGCTGCGCACGACCGACCCTGCCACGGCGATGCTGCTCAGCGTGGCCGGCTGGCGGCTCGCCCCCGGCTCCGACACGCGGCGCAGCCTGACGTCCTCGCTGACCATGCCGGAGAGCGGCGTCTTCCGCGACCCCGGCGCCAAGGGCGTGTCGGCCACGGCGTCGTCGGCGAGCGGCCGGGTTCGGGCCATCGCGGGTGAGGACGGCGTACGCGTCTATGACGTCCCCACTGAGCGGCAGACCGCGTTCTGGCGCTGGCCCGGCGGCATGAAGGCGCTGCCCACGGCGGCGGCGCTCAGCCCGAGCGGGCGGACGCTGGTCGTCGTCAGCCGGCAGACCGCCTCCGCCTGGGACACCGCGACCGGCAGGAAGCTGCGCGAGCACCGCGTCGGCGAGGGCAGCCCCGGCGTCCACGTGGTCTTCGACGGGCACGAGAGCCTGGCCGCGATCATGCGCGAGAACACCCTGGAGCTCCTGTGGGACACCAGGACCGGCGCGTCCTCCAGGCCGCGGCTGCAGGCCGACCACGCTCCGGCGATCGCGCCGTCCGGCGCCTACATCGCCGGGGTGGAGACGAACCAGGGCGGGCTGAAGGTGATCCGCCTGCCTGGCCTCACCGTGGACACCCGCCTGCCGAAGCGGTGCGGGTCGGTGGTGACGTTCACGCCCGACAGCAGGCGGCTGCTCTGCGCGAACGGCGACGTCGAGGCGTGGGACCTCACGTCCGGGACCAAGGTGCCGGACGAGGACCGGCCGTTCTGGCAGGCGTCGGCCGCCGAGGACCTGCCGGGAGCCCGCCTGCGCCTCAGCGCCGACGGCCGCCGCCTGCTCGGCGTCGAGGGACGTACCCTGCACCTCTGGGACGCCGCCACCGGCGACGAGCTGGCCGTCTACCACGCCGAGGGCGAGCCCGAGGACGCCTGGCCGGAACGCGACGGCCGCACCGTCCGCTACCTGCTCGACAGCTCGACCATCACCGCCGACCTCGGCTCCCGCCTCTCCTCGGTCCGGCTCCCCGGCGGCCACCAGGTCGCCGCCTTCGCCCATGACGGCCGCCTGGCCGCCACGGCCAAGGACGGGGGAGCGGTCCGCGTCTGGGACGCCCGCCGGCTCGGCCCGCCGCTGTCCGGCAGCGACGGCGCCTCCGGTGCGGTGTTCGACCCGCAGGGAAAGAGGCTGGCCGCCGACGGCACTGACTCCTCGGTCGCCCTCTGGGACGTCGCCACCGGCCGGCGCCTGTGGCGCCACCCGCTGCCCAAGATGCAGGGCGTCCTGTCCAAGACCTTCACCCCCGACGGCACCCGGCTGGTGCTCTCCCTCATGGAGCAGAGCCAGCGCGACGCCCGCAACGAGCTGGTCGTCCTCGCCGCCGACACCGGCCGCCCGCTGGCCCGCCACCGCCTCGCCACCGCCACGGGAACGATCGTCCCCACCCCGGACGGCACGGCGGTGGTGACGGCCGCGGGCACGATCTACGACCTCACCACCGGCAAGCCGGCCGGCCCCGGCTTCAACCGCTCGGGCCTGGTCGTCGCCGTCAGCCCCGCTGCCCCGCTGCTCGCCCTCGGCGCGCGTACAGTCGAGCTCTGGGACCTCACGAAGGGCTCAGAGCTGCCCCCCGCACTCCGCGTGGCCAGCGACGCCCAGGTGGAGGCGATGCGCTTCAGCCACGACGGCGCCCTGCTGGCGTTGATCGGGAGATCCATCGGCGAGACCTTCAACGACGTCTACACCGTCCAGCTCTGGGACGTCACCACCCGCGAACGCGTCGCCTCCTTCCCGATCGACATCCTCGACCAGCTCGCCTTCACCAAGGACGACCAGACCCTGTACGTCTCCGGCAACCACTCGGCCACGATCACCCGCATCCCGATCGGACCGGAGGGCGTGGCCAGGGAGGTGTGCGACCGAGCGGGCCGCACTCTGACCACCCAGGAATGGCAGCGCTACCTGAAGGACGTGCCGTACCGGGACGTCTGCGGCGCCATCTAAGGGCGGTCGTGCCAGGCTTCGGCGAGGATGCGGGTGACGGCGGTGCTGAGGACGCGGACGCCCCTCGTCGAGCCGGGCTCGATGCCGACCAGCTCGCGGACCCGCCGCAGCCGGTAGTCCAGGGTGCGGGGGTGGACGCGGAGGGCCACGGCGGTGCGCATGCGGTTCATGTCGTTGCGGTAGTAGCAGTCGAGCGTGGTCACCAGGTCGGGGCCGCTCGCCAGCCGCCAGGTCAGCTCGCGCAGCCACTGGTCGACCTGCGGCAGCTGGGCCGCGCCCAGCTCCACGAACACGTCGGCCACCCCGTACACCTGGGACGGGATCCGCTCCACCGGCGCCGCCTGGCAGACGCGGCGGGCCAGCGCGACCGGGTCGGCCAGCGCGCGCACCCGGCCGGGGGCCGCCCCGACGGAGCACGGGCCGCACAGCTCGGCGACGGCGCGCATCACCGACAGCGCCCGTGACCGCGCGGGCGCCTGACCGTCGATCGGGTCGGCGCCGTCGCACGGCACCAGCGCCACGAACTCGTCCGGCTCGTGCCAGGCCAGCGGCAGGTAGTGGTCGGCCAGCAGGGTCTTGACGACCTCGTCGCGGCACCGCTCGTCGGGCGGGCCGGCGGCGACGCGGGCGACCGTCACCAGGTAGTGGTCGGGCAGCGGCAGGTCGAGCTCGCGGGCCAGCTGCGCGGCGGCGGGCTCCCCGGTGACGAGCAGGCCGGCGAGCATCTGGATCCTGGCCGCGGCCGGCAGGAAGCGCTCCTGGCCCTTGAGGAAACCGTGGGTGTAGGCGTCCTGCGCGGTGAGGCCGTGGCAGGCGACCCAGCCGAGCATGCACATCACGTCGGAGAGGTCGTTGGGGCCGGCCGCCTCGTGGATCTCGCGCAGCGTCAGGTTGGCGTGCAGGAGCAGGACCTGCCGCTGGGACGCCAGCGAGACGCCCACCTCGCCGCGCGTCGCCCCGACCGAGGACATGTACGCGTGATCCTGCTCGGTGAACGGCTGCTCGTCGGTGGCCAGCTCGATGGTGCGGCGGCGGAGGTTGACCGCGAAGTCGAGCATCGCGGCCGAGCCCCGCGTCTCGGCGGCCAGGCTGCGGTAGTCGGCGAGCTCGTTCGTGTACACCTCGACCGCCCGCCGCGCGTTGGCGTCCAGACGGCGGCGTAAAGCGCGGAACAGGCTGCCCATTTCTCGCCTTCCTCGACGGCCGACTCAATGGGTTTACTTGACCGGCGGTAATTGCGCAAGGTGACAAAGCCCGGAATGGCGTCACGCCGCGTATTTCTGAAGAAACAACAGGTGAATGGCCTTGTCACTTGTGACAAGCCGCCGGGCGGCGGCCAGGTGAGGATCATCACAGCTCACGATGACAGGCGGCCGCCCTGCTGAGACCCTGTCCGCAGGCGGGCCGCCCGTCCTGACCGCAGTCGGAACGCGTTGTTTATCACGTCCATTTCACCGCTTTAAGGGCGGTCGTTCGTTGGAGGATGGCCGTGGCGCATTCGCCGCAGAAACCGCCGCCGGCATTCACGCTCGGCGGGCGAACAATTACGGGGAGAAAGTGTTAGGCCAGGGCGGCGGGCCGCCCTGGCCGGCGCCGCCGGTCACCGTGGACCTGCGCGCGCCGTCGCCCGCCGCCGTCCGGTGGCTGCCGGAGGAGGAGTGCGCGTCGCGGGTCGTGCTCGCCGACCGCGCGGCCAGAGGCGAGTTCGCCGCGCTGCAGGCCGTGCTGCACCGGCTCGGCGTGCCCTCCGTACGCCTCGACGCCGCCCAGGCGGACGGCGGGAGGGACCCGCTGACGATCTCCCTCGACGACGGCCTGGTCACCCTTGAAGGGCGCTCCTTCCGTCCGACCGTCGTGTGGGCGCGCGGCCCGATGCCCAGAGCGATCCCGGACGGGTACGCTGGCTCGCTGATCGGCGCCGACTCCTGGTCGGCCCTGGTCGGCCAGCTCGCCGCGCTCGCCCCCGCCGGCCTCCCGGGCGGCGATCGCGCGGGACGCCTGGCGCAGCTGGCCGGGGCGGCGGCGGCCGGCGTACGCACGCCGCGCACGATCGTCACCACCGACCTCCGCACCGCCGAGGCGCTGAAAGGGGACAGGCTCGTGGTGAAGGTGCTGGACGAGCACTTCGTCGAGGCCGCGCCAGGCCGCCTGGTGGGCCTGCTCGCCGAGGTCGTCGGCCGCGAGGCCCTCATGCGCCGCCGGCCGCCGGGTTTCCCGGTGATCGTGCAGGAGTACGTCGAGCACGACCTCGAACTGCGCGTCTACTACCTGGACGGCGACCTCCACGCCTTCGCCGTCAGCAAGCCGTCGCCTGACGCGCCCTGGCGGAACCCGGCCGCCGTCTCGGTCCGGGGCATGCCGGTCCCGCCGCGCGCCGCCGCGGTGGTGGGGCGGCTCGCGCGCGGCTGGGGGCTCACGTACGGCGCCTTCGACCTGCTGCTCACCCCGGAGGACGTCGTCTTCCTGGAGGTGAACGCGGACGGCGACTGGCGCTGGTTCGAGACCAAGGCCGGCACCCGCGCGCTCACGAACGCCGCCGCCTCGATGGTCAGGACCCTGCACGTGAACGTGCTGCGCGCGGCCGCCCCGCCGCCGATCGGCGGCGTGCTCGACTTCCTCGTGCTGGGCAGCGAGACATGGTGACGTCGGGGGAGGCACATGAGCCTGTACTGCTCGATCCTCGGCCCGCTCCAGGTCCTGGTGGACGGGCACGACGCCGTCATCGGCGCGCGCAAGCAGCGGCTGCTGCTCGCGCTGCTGCTGTGCCGGGCGAACGCGGTCGTGCCGGCCGCCGAACTGATCGACGCGCTGTGGGGAGAGACCCCGCCGCGTACGGCCAGGAAGAACCTGCAGGTCTACGTCTCCGCGCTACGCAAGCTCACCGGCGACCGGATCGGCTTCCACGGCTGGGGGTACCGCTTCAGCGCCGCCCCCGGCGAGCTCGACCTGCTGCGCTTCAAGGAATTGGCCAGAGCGGGACGCGGCGCGATCCACGGCGGGAGGCCGGCGACGGCCGCCGAGCTGCTCGGTGAGGCGGTCGGCCTGTGGCGGGAGCAGCCGCTGACCGAGTTCGCGCACGTGCCCGGGGTGGCGCGGGAGGTGGCCGGGTTCACCGACCTGTTCCTGTCGGTCCAGGAGGACTGGGCCGAGCTGGAGATCGAGCTCGGCCACCACGTCGAGGCCCTGGCCGGCCTGGACGTCCTGGCCGCGCGCTTCCCCGCCCGCGAGCGGATCGCGGCGGCGCGGATGACGGCGCTGGCCCGCTGCGGGCGGGCGTCCGAGGCGCTGGCGCACTTCGAGGAGCTGCGCAGGCACCTCGCCAGCGAGCTGGGCATCGACCCGAGCCCGGTGCTCAAGCGCCTCTACCAGGACATCCTCACCGGTACGGTCGCCCGCCCCGCACCCGCCGTCCGCACGACCGACCAGCTCCCACGGGACATCGGCGACTTCGTCGGCAGAAAGCCAGAGATCCACCGCATCCTGCACGAACCGGCCGCCGTCACCCTGATCACCGGCGAGCCCGGCATCGGCAAGACCGCGCTCGCCGTCCACGTCGCGCACGCCCTGGCCCCCGGCTACCCCGACGGCGCCCTGATGGTCCCGCTCGGGGGAGGGGGAGCGCACGACGTCCAGCACGAGATCCTCGAATCCGTGGGGGTGAGCACCGCCGGGGTGCACGACGCGGACGTGCTGGCCTCGGTGTGGCGGTCCTGGCTGGCCGGGCGCCGCGTGCTGCTCGTCCTCGACGACGCCCCCGACGAGCCGAGCGTGCGCAGGCTGCTGCCCGGCTCCGGCGAGAGCCGGGTGCTGGTCACCAGCAGGAGCCGGCTGAGCGGGCTGGAGTCGGTGGCGCGCGTCGGGCTGGGCGAGCTGTCGGACGCCGAGGGCCTCGCGTTCCTGGCCGCGCAGCTCGGCCGCGACCGTACGCTCGCCGGCCGGGCCGCGCTCACCGCCCTCTTCGAGGGGTACGGGCGCTCCCCGCTGACGCTGCGCCTGCTCGGGGGCCGGTTCGCGCGGCTGCCGCACGTACCGTTGCGGGTGCTCGCCGAGCGGCTGACGCGGGCCGGGAACGTGCTGGACGAGTTCACCGCCGGTGACGTGTCGCTGCGGGCGCGGTTCGAGGAGTGCTACCGGGGTGCGGCGTTCGCCGCGCTGGGGGCGCTGCCGGGGCCGCCGTTCAGCCATGAGGAGCTGGTGGCGGCGCTGGGCGAGCGGGTCATCGAGGCGCTGCTGGAGGCGAACGTGCTGCGGATGCCCGAGATCGACCCGGCGGCGGAGGTCGCCGCGCACGCCCTGACGTACACGATGTCCCCTCTTGCTCATCTTTACGCCGCCGAACTCAGTAGGGTGGCCTCGCATGACCGACGCTGAGATCGAGATCACCGCCGAACTGGTCCGCGACCTGCTGCGCGACCAGCACCCGGATCTCGCCGGGCTGCCCGTCCGCGAGGTGGCGGGCGGGTGGGGCAACCAGATGTGGCGGCTCGGGGACGACCTGGCCGTACGCGTGCAGCGCATGGACACCACCCCGGAGCCCCAGCTCAAGGAACGGCGGTGGCTGCCCGAGCTGGCCCCGGCCCTGCCGCTGCCCATCCCGGTCCCGGTGCGGGCGGGAGAGCCGTCCGAGCGCTTCCCCAAGCACTGGACCGTGATGACGTGGGTGCACGGCGAGCCCCTCGACCTCGGCACGATCACCCGCGGCACCGACGCGGCCGACACGCTGGCCCGCTTCCTCCGTGCCCTGCACGTCCAGGCCCCCGCGGACGCGCCGACCTCCACCGACCGCGGCGCCCACCCCAGAGACTGCACGGGCGGCTTCGAGAGCTGGCTCAAGGAAGCCGACGCCCTCAACGGCATCGCCGCCGACGTCCGCGCCGTCTGGGACGACGCCGTCACGGCCGGTGAGTGGACGGGCCCGCCGATGTGGGTGCACGGCGACCTCCACCCGGCGAACGTCGTCGTCGCGGACGGCACGCTCGCCGGCATCGTCGACTTCGGCGACGTGTTCGCCGGCGACCCGGCCTGGGACCTCATCGCCGCCTGGCTGCTGCTCCCGGCCGGCACCGCCGCCCGCTTCTTCGACGCCTACGCCCGAGCCGACGAGGCGACGATCCGCCGCGCCAGGGGCCTGGCGGCCATGAAGTCCCTCTTCCTCATCCTGATGGGCCAGAACGGCGACCGCGGCCTCCCCGGCGGCAAACCGCACTGGGGCCCCCTGGGCCACGCGGCACTGGAACGGGTCCTCAAGGGCGTCTGAGTCACAGCGCGGCCGTCTCGGCGACGATGAAGCCGACGTACCCGGAGGAAGGTGAAACGCCCACATTCGTGGGGTTTCTCGCCCCTGCGTAGCGCGCTGATACTCGACACGACAACGCGACCCCAACCAACGAGAGGTGGCGGGTATGGCCGTGTCGGGCGACGTGGTGACGGCCGAGGCGCTGACCAAGCGGTATCGGCGCATGGAGACGCCGGCCGTGGACGACGTGTCGTTCGAGATCGCGCGGGGCGAGACGATCGGGCTGCTCGGCCCGAACGGCGCAGGGAAGACGACACTGATCAAGATGATCTGCGGGGTCACCGCGCCCACCTCAGGACGGGTCCAGGTGTTCGACGCCGACCCCGTGCGCCAGCCGGTGGCCGCCAAGAGCGGCATCGGGGCCATGCACCAGACCGCCCCGTTCGACGAGATGCTGCCCGCACTGGACAACCTGCGCATCTCAGCCCGGTTCCGTGGCGTGCGGTGGCGGGACGTACGGCCGTGGGCGCTGGAGCTGGCCGAGTTCCTCGGCGTGGCCAAGGCGCTGCCGCAGCTGTGCTTCCAGCTGTCCGGCGGGCAGCGGCAGCGGCTGCAGCTCGTCCGCGCCCTCATCACGCTGCCCAAGCTGCTCATCCTCGACGAGCCATCGGCCGGCCTCGACGTGGCGGGCCGCCACCAGATCGAGCGGTTCGTGACCTGGCTGCGCGAGGAGCACGGCGTGACCGTGCTGTGGACCAGCCACCACATCGACGAGCTGGAACGCAACAGCCAGCGGGTGATGGTCATCAACCAGGGACGGGTGCTGCGCTTCGCCAAGCCGCGCGAGCTGGTGGAGGAGTTCGGCTCGGTGCACCTGCGGGTGACCCTGGCCGACGCCGCGGCGGGCGGCGCCCTGGTGGCGTGGGCGGGCAACGCCGGGCTGACCGCCACCGCCGAGGACACCGAGGTACGCATCGAGGGCCCCTGCGCCAAGGAGATGCTGCCCGAGCTGACCCGGCACTGCCAGGACCACGACATCGCGATCAGCGGCGTCTCGACCGCGCTGGACTCGCTGGAGACGGTCTTCCTCCGCATGACCGAGAACGAGGGCTGACCATGGCCGCCGACCTCACCTTCACCACCGCGCCGCCCACCGTGGCCCCGAGGGCCGCCGACCTGTTCGCGGTGATCTACCGCGAGTACGCGCTGCTGGCCCGCAACCGCATCAACCTCATCCTCAGCCTGGCGCCGATGCTGGTGTACCTGCTGCTGGTGAACACCTCGCTGAGCAACCTGGTCGGCAGCATCTCCTACCGGGGCGAACAGCTGCCGTTCGCGGTCTTCCTGCTGCCGATGGTGCTGGCGATGTCGATCGTCAGCGCGTCAGGCACCTCGGGGGTGGCGCTGTTCCAGGAGGAGCTGAGCGGGGTG
The DNA here is from genome assembly GCF_040676845.1 of Nonomuraea sp. NPDC049504. Taxonomy (NCBI): domain Bacteria; kingdom Bacillati; phylum Actinomycetota; class Actinomycetes; order Streptosporangiales; family Streptosporangiaceae; genus Nonomuraea; species Nonomuraea sp. NPDC049504. Next base: position 15,008 of record NZ_JBFAPT010000062.1, on the reverse strand, counting down.
GCGACCCAGCTGTGGTCGTACCCGATGCGCCGCTCCCGGTTCCTGCTCGGCAAGCTGCTGGCCGGGGTGTCGCTGGTGCTGGGCCAGAGCCTGCTGGCGCTGGGCGTCGCGGTGGTCATCTTCGACCTGCCGTTCGGGGCGGAGGGCTGGGCCGGGCTGCTGGTGGCGCTGACGCTGGCCGCGATCGCGTTCAACGGGCTCTACCTGGCCGCGGCCATCACGATCACCGACTTCCAGACGTTCATGGTGGGGTCGAACGTGTCGATCCTGGTGCTGGTGTTCAGCGCGCCGTCGATGTACACGGTCGACCAGATGCCCGTGGTGCTGCAGTGGATCGCCATGGTCAACCCGCTGACGTACGCGATCAACGGGATGCGGGACGCGGCGCTGTTCGGGTTCGCCGACGCGTGGGTGAACCTGCTGGTGCTGGCGGTGATCGCGGTGGTCACGTACGCGGTGGCCGGCCGGGCGCTGCTCAACCGGGCACGGAACCTCTGACATGCTGATATCTGACGCCAAAGTACGGCTCCCCGGCACCGACCGCGCCCGCGACCCGGCGGCCACGCTGACGATGGCCCGGCGGGCGGCCCGCGCGGTCGGGGTCACCCGGGTCGCCGACATCACCAGGCTCGACACCGTGGGCATCCCGACGTTCCAGGCCATCCGGCCCGCCTCCCGCACGCTCGCCGTCTCCCAAGGCAAGGGCGTCACCCCCGACCTGGCCAGACTGTCGGCGATCATGGAGTCCATCGAGCTGTGGCACGTCGAACAATCCCTGCCGCCGGACGTCACCGCGCCCCCGCGCGAATGCCGGCTCGGCTACGACGTCCACGCCCTCGTCCCCGCCACGCCGAGCCTGCTGCACGACGGCCTGCCGCTGGACTGGCTGGCGGGCACGTCGCTGGAGGACGGCTCGCCCACGCTGGTGCCGCGCGACGCCGTGGCGCTGACGCTGGAGCGCGGCACCGGCTGGAGCCCGCCGCTGTTCCTCGCCTCCAGCAACGGCCTGGCCAGCGGGAACACGCGGACGGAAGCGATTCTGCACGCCCTGTACGAGGTGATCGAGCGGGACGCGGTCACCGCCGCGGGCCCGACAGGAGGGGTCCGCGTGGATCCGGGCACGTCGGGGTCGCCGATCGTGGACGAGCTGTGCGCCACGCTGGCGCGGGCCCGCGTACGGCTCGAGGTCAGGCACCTGCCGTCGCCGACCGGGCTGCCGTGCTTCCTGGCCAGGATCAGCTGCGACGACTACCCGCCGGCGTTCTTCGGGTTCGGCTGCCACCTCAGCTCGGAGATCGCGCTCACCCGGGCGATCACCGAGGCGGCGCAGGCGCGGCTGGCGTACGTGTCAGGGGCCCGCGACGACCTGCGCGCCGACTTCCACGACGGCGTCACCCGGCGGGAGAGCTCCGAGCCGTCGCACGACGTCCCCCTCATGCGCGCGCACGACACCCTGGCCGATGACCTGGAGGACGCGGTCGAGCGGTCCGCCGCGGCCTTCGGCCACCCGCCCCTCGTCGTCGACCTGACCCGCGAGGAGATCGGCGTCCCTGTCGTCAAGGTGGTGGCGCCGGGCGCCCGCGTCTCCCCGGAGGTGCTGTGATGAGTCACGTCGTCTACGCGGGCCCGACGATCTCCGCTGGCGAGATCCGCACCGCACTCCCCGGCGCGCGGGTCAGGCCGCCCGTCGCCCGCAACGACCTGTTCACCGAGACCTGGACGCCGGGGGACACCGCGGTCATCATCGACGGCTACTACCGCGAACGCCTCTCCGTGGGCCACAAGGAGATCCTCTGGCTGCTCGGGCAGGGCGTCCGCGTCATCGGCGCGGCCAGCATGGGCGCGCTGCGTGCCGCCGAGCTGAGCTCGTACGGCATGCGCGGCGTCGGCACGATCTTCCACCTGTACGCGGGCGGCGAGATCGACGGCGACGACGAGGTGGCGGTGCTGCACGGCCCCGCCGAGGTGGGCTACCCGGCGGGCACGGTCGCGATGGTCAACCTGCGGCACGGCTGCCGCGAGGGAGCCAGGACCGGCCTGGTCCCGCAGGAGGCGGCCGAGCGGATCCTGGCGGCGGCCAAGGCCCGCCCGTTCACTCATCGGACCTGGCACGAGCTGGCCGGGGACGTACCGGACGACCAGGACGCCCTGCACACGCTCAGAAGCAAGATCGCGGCCGGCGACTGGGACCTCAAGCATTCGGACGCGGTGGAGGCCCTGAACAGAGCCCGCGACGAGGACCCGGCACCCATCCGTCCCGACGACACGGCGCTGACCGGAATCACCCACAACGAGGCGCTGAAGTGGGGATCGCGGCGCGAGTACGCGCCGGGACGCTGGATGTCCGACCTCGACGTGCTGACGGCGGCGCGGCTGTTCGACGACGACTACCCCGCCCTGCACGAGCAGGCACTGACGACCCTGCTGGTGGACTTCGCAGCCGTGCACGGCCTGAGCCTGGAGGACTACGCCCGCACCTGGCTCGGCGTGGCGGAGAGGCTGCCCAAGGAACTGGCGGTCTGGTTCACCGAGGAGGAACGCGCGGCGCTGCCGTTGAAGGAGCAGCTCAGGCTCGTCATGGTACGGGTCTGGCCGCTCTGGAAGTCGGCCGACTGGCGCCCGGCCGTCATGACGCGGCTGCGCGACACCGGCCGCTGGGACCGATGGACCGACGTGGTCGCACGCGCCGACGAGGTCGCGGAGCAGCACAGGGGACGGCTGGTCGTCCCGCCGCCCGAGCTGTGCGGCCGGCTGTTCCTGCGTCACTGGCCCGGCACCCCGCCCCAGGTCGCGATGGCCCGCCGCGGCTTCCTCGGCGTCGAGGACCTCGGCCACGCGGCCACCCGCTTCTTCGCCCTGGACGTGAAGACCCCCGGCGGAGCACGGTGACGACCGCGCCGCCGCGGCGACTCGACCCGGCAGCGCACGCCGCGGACCCGCACCCGATCCTGCACGCGATGCGGGCACAGGAACCGGTGTACCGGCACGTCGAGCCCGCGACCGGCCGCGTGTTCTGGTACCTGACCAGGTACGACGACGTGCGCCGCGCGCTCGCGGACCCGCTGCTGGGCCGCCAGATCGACCGGCTGCCGCCCGAGTCGGCCGCACGACACCGTGCTTGGGACCGCGACCCGCTGCCGATGGTCCGCAGGAGCGTGGTCAACCTGGACCCGCCCGACCACACCCGGCTGCGCCGCCTGCTGGCGCCCGCGTTCACCGCACGGGCGGTGGCCGCACTCGAACCGCGCATCGAACGCCACGTCGCCGACCTGGTCGAGCGCATGAACGGCCACGAGGAGACCGACCTGATCCAGGAGCTGGCCCTGCCCCTGCCCACGTTGATCATGGCCGAGCTGCTCGCCATCCCACGTCGGGACCTGCCCCTGCTGCGCCGCTGGAGCGACGGCATGCTGCGCGGCAGGGACCGGCGGCACGGCATGGAGTACATCGCCTACCTGCAACGGACGCTCACCGAGCGGCGCGCCCACCCCGGCGACGACCTCATGTCGCAGCTCATCGAGGGTGACCTCAGCCGGGCCGAACTGCTGTCCAGCGTGTTCCAGCTCCTGCTGGCCGGCGACGAGACCACCGCCAACGCGATCGGCAACGGCCTGCTCGCCCTGCTGCGCCACCCCGGCCAGGCGGCGCGGCTGCGTGCCGGCCCGGAGCTGATCGACGCGGCCGTGGAGGAGATGCTGCGCTTCGACGGCCCCGTGGGACACGCCAGGCCGCTGTACGCGCTGGCCGACGTGGACATCGGCGGCACCACGATCCCGCGCGGCGACACCGTGCTGCCGATGCTCGTGGCGGCGAACCGCGACCCGGAGGTGTTCGAGCGGCCGGACGCGTTCGACGTGGCCCGCGCCCCGAACCGGCACCTGGGTTTCGGCCACGGCATCCATTTCTGCCCCGGCGCCGCGCTGGCCCGCGTGCAATTGCGCGCCGTCGTGCGCGCGTTGTTCCGTCGCCATCCCGGCATCACCCTGTCCGCCGCCGATCTGGAATGGACGCCCGACCTTTTCGTCCGCGGCGTCCGCCGGCTGCCCGTACGGCTGTGCACCCACATTGATGGGGTTGCCCGCCCGACATATGGCCGGGCGATACTCGACGTGAAAGGCAGTTCCCCCGAAAAGAGAGGTGGAAAGGCATGACCTTCGACGCGAAGGAAGCGTTGCGCACGGCCGGAATTCTGACCGGTTCCGAGGCGCCGGAATTGACGCAGGCATTCAGCGTCCTTTCCCGCGAGGAAGTGGACATGCTGGTGTCGCTCAAGGGCAAGATTCCCGCCGCGCTGCCGGAGGTGCTGGCGCACTC
>NZ_JBFAPT010000062.1:0-10596 GCF_040676845.1 Nonomuraea sp. NPDC049504 | reverse complement strand
CGCACTCCATCGGCGGCTGGACCACCCCCGAGGCGACGCAGCAGAACTTCGAGCCGGGCATGCTCTGCGCCTGCGGCCTCTGGTCCGGGTCGGGACAGAACGCCCAGTAGCCGGCAGGCGAGCTCGCAGGTGCGGGCGGCCGCACCTGCGAGCCGACGCGACACAGCCGACGCGACACAGCCGACGCGACACAGCCGACGCGACACAGCCGACGCGACACAAGGAGTGGACATGCCCGGGAAGCTGACAGCGAACCGCGCCCTGTTCGAGGTGCCGGACGGGCTGACGTATTTCGCGCGCGACGGAGAATATCTGGTGGTCAATCCGCACGCCGGCGGCCGATGCGTGCTCGACGAGCGGGAATTCGCCGTATTACAGGCCCTGGCCAGGACCGGCGAAGCGCTGGAACCCACCAGGGAGACCGAGCGCACGCTCGCCAAGCTCATTTTGAGCTGGGTCGTCTATCACAACGGCAACCGTCCGAAGATCAAGCTGACCGAGCCCGCGTTGCAGACGGTCTATTACGCCATCACCGACGGCTGCAACCTGCGCTGCCCCTATTGCTACGCCTCTTCGGAGAAATGCCTGCCGGGCGAGCTCGACACCGCCGAATCCCTCGACCTGGTCTCGCGCATCGCCGGCTTCGGCGCCGGGCTCATGGTGTTCACCGGCGGCGAGCCGATGCTGCGCAAGGATCTGTTCCCGATCGTGGAGCACGCCAACGAGCTCGGCCTGAGGTGCAACATCATCACCAACGCCACGATGATCAGGACACCGGCGCAGGCCGCCAGGTTCGCCGAGTTGTTCGGCAACGTCACGGTCAGCATGGACGGCGCCACCGCCGAGACCCACGACCGCACCAGGGGCGCGGGAGCGTTCGCCAAGACGTACCGGGCACTGGAGCTGCTCAACGACGCCGGCGTGGCGCCGAGCATCAACCACATCGTCACCTCGGAGAACGTGCACCACCTGGAGGACTTCGCGACCTTCATGGAAGGGCTCCAGGTCAACTCGATCCGGCTGATGTACCACAACAACCTGGGCCGCGGGATCACCGACGAGTACGACTTCGGCTGGGCCGACCACCTGCGCGTCCAGCAGCTCGTGTGGACCGTGCCGGTCGCGGGGAAGCTGCGCCCGCTCGGCCCCAAGCCCATCTCGCCCTGCTCGATCAAGGGCAACTGCGGCATGGGCGGCAGCGAGATCTACATCAACTCGCTGGGCGACGTCTACCCGTGCAAGCTGGTCACCGGCCGCGAGCACTTCGCCGGCAACGTCAGGCGGCAGTCGCTGGAGGACATCTTCGCCACGCCGGTGCTGCGCGGCATGCGAACGAGCACCGTCTTCGGCGGCGAGTACCACGACGACTGCGAGCGCTGCTACATCAAGGCCACCTGCGGCGGCGGCTGCCGCGCCGCGCACATGGCCGAGTCGGGCGACGCCCGCAGGAACAGCCGCCACCTGTGCCGCATCCTGCGGCACGGCGTCGTCACCCAGATGTGGCAGGAGGCCGGCGTCGATCCCCGCGAGATCGCCGCGCACGACACCGAGATGACCACGCCGCGCCTGGTCGCCACCGGCGAGGTGCACGCGGTGTACGAGGACTGGAAGACGTTCGTCCCCGTCTCGCTGCCCACGCCCGAGCCGCCCGCGCGGGCCCGGGTCGGCGAGCTGCTCCCGATAACCCCCGTCCGATGACAAGACAGCAGGAGGTGGCGCGTGTCGCTCCGCATCAGTGACGCCGTGGTGTGGCAGGAGACGGGCGAGGGCATCTCGCTCTACCACACCGAGACCGGGGACTTCCGCACCCTGAACGAGACCGGCTCCAAGATCTGGCTCGCCGTCGCTGGCGGCGGCGGGGCCCAGCCGGTCGCCTCGGCCCTGTCCCGCGAGTTCGCCGGCACCGACCCGGCCCTGATCAAGCGCATCGTGGCGGACGTGCACGCCTTCATCGGCACGATGGTGGACCAGGGCCTGTTCGAGGAGAGCCCGGCGTGACCCGCGCGGTGGTCCTCGGCGGCGGCTTCGCGGGCGTGCTGGCCGCCGCGGTGCTGGCCCGGCACGCGGACGACGTGCTGCTCGTCGAGGGCGACCGCTACCCGTCAGCGCCGCTGCCCCGGCGCGGGCTGCCGCAGGCGCACCACAGCCACGTGCTGGTCACCGGCGGCGCGCGGGCGCTGGAGGAGCTGCTGCCCGGCACGCTCAAGGCCCTGTACGCCCATGGCGCGCACCGCCGCGGCCTGACCGGCGACGTGCTGATCCTCAGCGCGGACGGCTGGTTCGCCCGGCACGACACCGGCGCGTACCTGATCTCGTGCACCCGCGTCCTGCTTGACCACGTCGTACGCCGGAGGGCCCTGCGCGGCGTCACCGTGTGGCCGGACACCGTCGCGCTGGGCCTGATCGGCGACGCCGGCCGCGTCACCGGCGTGACCGTCGGCCGCGCGGGCGGCCCGCCGCGGACCGTGGAGGCCGATCTCGTCGTGGACGCGACGGGCCGCCGATCGAAGGCCCCGAGCTGGCTGGCCGGGCTCGGCGTGCCGCTGATCGAGGAGACGGTGGTCGCCTCGGAGCTGGCGTACGCGACCCGCCTCTACCGGGCGCCCGCGGGACGCGCCGCCGCCACACCGGCGATCATGATCCACCCGCACCCGGACGGCCCCGCGCGGGGGGCCACGCTGTTCCCCATCGAGGACGGCCGCTGGGTCGTCACCCTGACCGGCGACCCGCCCGTGAAGGAGCCCGGCTTCACCGCGTTCGCGCACGGCCTGCGCAGCCCCCTCATCGGGGAGCTGATGGCCGCGGCCACGCCGCTCGGCCGCATCCGCCCGTACCGCGACACGAGCAACAGGCGGCGCTTCTTCGAACGCGCGCCCCTGCCGGAAGGGGTGCTCGCGATCGGCGACGCGGTCGTCGCGGTCAACCCGGTCCACTCCCACGGCCTGTCGATCGCCGCGCTCACCGCGCTCCGCCTGGACCGCGAGCTGGCCGGGCACGGCGGCGTCAAACCCTGCCGCACCCCTGAGCTCCAGGCCGCCGTGGCCGAGGTGGCGGACCCGTCGTGGCGGATGGCCGTCGGCCAGGACGGCTCCCCGCGGCGCACCCCGCTGAGCCGGGCCGCGCTGACCAGCCACCAGCTCGCGACCCGGATCTTCCGGGCCCAGACCCTGATCGCCGAGCAGGAGAGCACGCCATGACCCGCCTGATCCCGCGCAGCCTGCTGTTCGGCAACCCCGCCTACCTGGCCCCCGCGCTGTCACCGGACGGCACCAGGCTGCGCTTCCTCGCCCCCGACGACGGCGTGCTCAACGTCTGGGCCGGCCCGGCCGACGCGCCGGACGAGGCCAGGCCGGTCACCAAGGATCGCGGGCGGGGGATCAGGTCGGCCGGGTTCTGCCACGACGACCGTACCCTCTACTACCTGCAAGATCGGGACGGCGACGAGAGCTGGCGGCTCTACCTCGTCGATCTCGACACCGGCGCCGAGCGCTGCGTCACCCCCTTCGAGGGCGTGCAGACCCGCGTGCTCGCGCACAACGGCTCACGACCTGGCACGATGCTGATCGGCCTGAACAAGGACCGGCCCGAGCTGCACGACGTCTACCGCCTCGACCTGGCCACCGGCGACCTCACCAAGATCGCCGACAATCCCGGCTACCTGAGCTGGGAGATCGACCCCCGACTGCGCATCCGCGGCGGAACCACCATGAACCAGGACGGCACCCTCACCATCCACCTGACCAGCCCAGGAGCCCACGAGCCCACGCCCTGGCTGGAAGTGCCGCGCGAGGACGCCATGGGCACCCGCGTCGCCGGCTACTCCCGCGACGGCAGGACCGTCTACCTGCTCTCGTCCATCGGCGCGAACGCCACCCGCCTGTACGCCGTGGACGCCGCCACCGGCCGGCGCACCCTCCTCGCCGCCGACCCGGTCTATGACGCCAAGGCCCTGGAGGTGGACCCGATCCACCGCCGCCCGCAGGCCGTGGTGTTCGGCCGCGACCGCGACGAGCGCCTGTTCCTCGACGACGCCTACGCGCGGGCCGTCACCCGGCTGAGCGAGCGGCTAGCCGAGCTCGGCGTGCACGGCGAGCTCGACATCGACCGCTCCGAGCGCGGCGACCGCACGTGGGTCGTGACCGTGGTCGCCTGCGACGCCCCGGTCCGCTACTACGTCTACGACCGGCACGAGGACCGCCTGCGCTTCCTCTTCTCCCACCAGCCCGAGCTGGAGCGCCACCGGCTCGCCGAGATGGAGCCTTTCGTGTTCGACGCCCGCGACGGCGTCGAGGTGCACGGCTACGTGACCTGGCCGCCCGGCGCAGAACGCCGCGACCTGCCGGCCGTGGTGAACGTGCACGGCGGCCCCTGGTGGCGTAACTCCTGGTGCTTCGACGAGGAGGCCCAGCTGCTCGCCAACCGCGGCTACGCCTGCGTCCAGGTGAACTTCCGCGGCTCGGTGGGCTACGGCAAACACTTCCACAACCTGGGCGCCAAGCAGTGGGGCGCGGCGATGCAGACGGACCTGCTGGACGCCGTCTCGTACCTCGCCGCCCGTGGCGCCGTGGACCCGGCCAGGGTCGCGATCATGGGTTGCTCGTACGGCGGATACGCGGCCCTGGCCGGCGCGGCCTTCACCCCCGGCGCGTACGCCTGCGCCATCGACCTGTGCGGCCCGTCGAACCTGCTGACCCTGCTGGAGGGCGGCGCCGCCTATCGGCGGACCGTGGACACCTTCATGCACGCCCATGTGGGCGACCCCGCGACCGAGCGCGACCTGCTGTGGGAGCGCTCGCCGCTGTCCAGGGCCGCCGACATCACGATCCCGCTGCTGATCGTCCAGGGCGCGAACGACGTACGGGTGCCCCGCCAGGAGGCCGAGCAGATCGTCGCGGCGCTGCGCGCGGGCGGCGTGCCGCACGAGTACCTGCTGTTCGAGAACGAGGGCCACGGGCTGCTCAGGCCGGAGAACAGGGAGACGTACTACGCCGCCGTCGAACGCTTCCTCGCCGCGCACCTGGCATAGAACCGCTCACGAGCACGCGGGCGGCCAGACGCCGACGTGCAGCAGCTCGTGGGCGTAGCAGTACGCCACCAGCTGGCTGCGGTTGCTGCACGCGAAGCGGTCGAGCAGCTTGCCGATCCGCTCGGCCACGGTGTACCTGCTCAGGCGCATCTCCCGCGCGATCCGCGTCGTCGTGTACCCGGTGGCGAGCATGACGATCAGCTGCCGGTCACGATCATTGATCAGGTCATCGGAAACAAGAGTCATGGAAGTCTCCGGACGGCTCGCATCGACCGCGGGCGCCCCGGACGTGAGCGCCTCCGACCTCGAACGCTAGGAGAGCCCGGTTGCGTACCGGTATGGCCCGGCCATGGCCCCGGTTAGCCGTGGCGGCCGCTATGGCGCGGGCATGCCGCCGCCATACCGGCGCGAAACCGGCCGGACATAGCGTGCAGATCAGTGCCCACCTGCCCGGGAGGTTGACCGATGGACAGCGAGACGCCTTTCGACGCGCTGGCCACGCTGCGCGCCGCAGGACACCCCGTCGACCTGCTGAACGAGCGGCAGCGGCAGGTGTTCGCCGAGCTGGGCAGGCCCGAGGTCGAGCTGCTCAACTCGATCAAGACCCGGCTGGACGCGGCGGCCGGCGAGGTCGAGGGCCAGGACCTCAAGCTCGTATGAGCACGAGGGCCGCCCGCCCGGCCCGCCGGCGCGTGGTCGTCGTGTTCGTCGACCTGGTCGGCTCGACCGAGCTCGCCGAGCGGCTCGACCCCGAGCTGCTGCGCACCGTACTCGACCGCTACCACCGCGCCTGCACCGCGGGCATCGCCGAGCACGGCGGCGTGGTCGAGAAGTACATCGGCGACGCCGTCATGGCCGTGTTCGGCGTCCCGGCCAGCAGCGAGGACGACGCGCTGCGTGCCGTACGCGCCGCGCACGCCGCACTCGCCCGGGTCCGCCGGCTCAGCGACGATCTCGCGCCCACCCACGGCATCCGGCTGGAGGTGCACTGCGGCATCGCGGCGGGGGAGGCCATGGTGATCGACCTGCCCGGCGCCGACCTGCGCGTCACCGGCGACACCGTCAACACCGCCGCCCGGCTGCAGTCGGCGGCCGGCGCCGGCGACATCCTCATGGGGGACGAGGTGGCCCGCATGGTCCGCGCCTACGCCCAGGTGGAGCCGGTGCCGCCGCTGCGGCTCAAGGGCAAGCGCGCTCCCGTGCGGGCCTGGCGGCTGCTCTCGCTCGGCGCGCCGGGCGCCGCCCGCGAGGACGACCAGGCGCCGCTGATCGGCCGCGAGGAGGAGGCGCGGCAGCTCAGGCAGGCGTACGGGCGGGCCGCCCGCGACCGCCGGTGCTGCGTGGTCACGCTGCTCGGGCTGCCCGGCATCGGCAAGTCCCGGCTGGTGCGCGACTTCACCCGAGGGCTGCCCGCGCAGACGTCGGTGCTCGTCGGACGGTGCCCGTCGTACGGGGCCGGCATCACCTACCGGCCCATCGCCGAGATGCTCGAAGCGCTCAACGGCGACTGGCCGCTCGTCGCGCCCGAGCTGGAGCCGGCGAGCGTACGGGCCCTGCGCGGCCTCGCCGCCACCGACGGCACCTCCGGGGTGGAGGAGATCGCGCGGGCCGTACGCGGCCTGTTCGAGGCCCTGGCCCGGCGCCGGCCCCTGGTGGTGATCTGGGAGGACCTGCACTGGGCCGAGCCCACCTTGCTCGACCTCATCGAGCAACTGGCGGCCCGGCTGCTCGACGTGCCCGTGCTGCTCGTCTGCGTGGCCCGGCCCGAGCTGCTCGACCTGCGGCCCACCTGGGGCGGCGGGATGGCGTGCGCGTACGCGCTGGAACTCGGCCCCCTCGGCCCCGACGAGATGCGCGCGCTGGTCTCCTGTCTCGCCCCGCCTCTTGGCGAGGTGGTCGCACACGGCGCCGACCCCCTGCTCGACCGGGTGGCGGAGGGCGCCGACGGAAACCCGCTCTTCGCCGAGCTGATGCTGGAGACCCTGGCCGAGGAGGGTGCCGGCGCGCCGCTGCCGCCCACCGTCCAGGCGCTCATCGCGGCCCGGCTCGACCGGCTGGGGGACGGGGAGCGCGACGTGCTCGAACGTGCCGCGACCATCGGCCAGGTCTTCGCCCGCGACCGCCTCACGGTGCTGCTCCCCGGCTCCTTCGACGTGGACGAGGCACTGTGGAGCCTGCTGCGACAGCGGATGATCCGCCGCGCGGAGCTGCCCGGCTCGTACCAGTTCACCCAAACTCTGACCAGGGACACCGTGTACGCGATGACCCGCAAGGAACTGCGAGCCACCTGGCACCTGACCCTCGCCGACCACCTCACCCAAGCCCCGCCACCCACCTCCACGGATGACCGGGAGCCTCGCCACCCACCAGCCGGCTCCTTCGACGAGCCGTCGCAAGGGGACCTCGCGCACCACCTGGAGACGGCGTGCCTGCTCAAGCGTGAGGTCCAGCCGGACGACCCGCTGCTGCCCGCGCTCACCGTACGCGCCGCCCGCGCGCTCATCGGGGCGGGCACCCACGCCGCCCACCGCAAGGACCTGCCCGCCGCACTCGCCCTGCTGGAGCGCGGACGCGAGCTGCTGCCGCCGGGCGACCCCGAGCACCGGCGGCTCGCCGTACGGATCTGCGACGCCGCCCTGGCACGCGGCGACGGCGAACGGGCGTACGCGGCGGTCGAAGCCGCCGAGTGGATGCTGCCCGGCGACCGGCGTACCGGCCTGACCTGCGAGATCCAGCGCGAGACGCTGAGCCTGCGCTTCGGCCTCGCCCACCCCGCGCTGGACCCGCTGCGCGACCTGCTCACCGCCGAGCCGGACGACGACCTGAGCTGGTGCCGCTTCCACGAGCTGGAAGCACTCACCCACCTGGGGGAGGGCCGCTTCGGAGCCGCGGAGGCGGCTCTGCGCGCGGGCCTGGACCGAGCCTGCTCCCTCGGCGACCGCTACGAGGAGAACCGCCTGCTCAGCGGCGTCTGCGAGCTGGCCCAGTGGTCGCCCACCCCGATCCCTGAGGGCCTGGCGCTGTGCACCGAGCTCTCCGCCAGGTTCGCGGACGACCGGGCCCTGCTCGTGCCGGTACTGATCACCCAGGCCCGGCTGCTGGCCCTCGCGGGGCATATACGTGCGGCCCGCACTGTCCTCACCACCGCCGCCCGCCACGCCACCGACCTCCACCTCGACCTCGCCGCCACGGCCGTCACCCAGGTGAGCGGCCTGGTGGAATCCCTCGACGCCCACCCCCGCGCCGCCGCCACCCGCTTCCGCCAGGCCGCCACCGCCCTGCGCACCGCCGGCCACCCGGGCCCCGCCGCCACCCTGGACATCTACGCGGCCCGCGAGCTGATACGCCAGGGCCGCCACAGCGAGGCCACCCAGACCCTGGCCCGCGTGGAGGCCGCGCACGCACATGACGGCGTGGAGGCCGCGGGTGCGAAGGACGACATGAACGCCGCGCGGGCGCGTGACGACGTGCCGGTCGCCGGTGTGCGGCTGCCGGCGCGCGGCGAGCTGATGTCGCTGGCCCTGCGCGCCCGCCTGGCCTCGCTCGAAGGCGACCACGACCGGGCCGTCACGCTGGCCGGCGAGGCGGCGGAACGGCTCGGCCGCACCGACGACCCGTGCCTGCGCGGCGACGTACTGACCGAACTCGCCGACACCTACCGCACGGCGAACCACCCGACCGAGGCGGATGCGGCCACCGACCGAGCCCGGCGCGCCTACGCGGCCAAAGGCGCCGCCTGGCCCAGGAACCGCGGCACCGGACGCGGAGAGGCGGCCCCATGAGCACGACCGCATCCGGCCCGACGCCCTCGCCACCGTGGCGGGGCCCGACGCTCCCGCCACCGTGGCGCAGAGCCCGTCCCACCTCCTTCCCCGGCATGCCCGCGTGGAGTCAGGCCACCTCCCGCCTGGGCGTGGAGGCGTTCGAGGTGAGCCGCCAAGGGGAGATCGACCGCGAGTGGGCCTGGGGCGGCTCGGACGGTTCCGGCGTCCGGGTCTGCGTGATCGACACAGGAGTGGACGGCACCCACCCCCTGGTCGGCGACCTGGCCCGATCCCTGGTGGTCGTCCAGGGCGAGGCCCGTACGGACGAGGTGATCGCCGACACGGCGATGACCGCGACCACCGCGCGCACCACCATCGGCACGGGACCACCGCGAGCCGGGGCGGCCGCCGTCGTCGACTGCGAGCCGACCGACCCGGCGGGTCACGGGACGGCCTGTGCGGGCATCATCCGTTCGATCGCCCCCGCGGCCGAGCTCACCTCCGTCAGGGTGCTGACCGACGGCCGGTCGGGCAGCGGGGCGGCGCTGCTGGCGGGCCTGGGCTGGGCGGTGGACGAGGGCTTCGACGTGATCAACCTGAGCCTGTCGACCACCCGCCAGGAGTTCCAGGGCCCGCTGCAGGAGCTGGCCGACCGCGCGTACTTCCGGCGCACCATGCTGGTGGCCGCCGCGCACAACATGCCGGTGGTCAGCTACCCGTGGACGTTCTCCTCGGTCATCTCGGTGGCCAGCCACGACGAGACCGACCCCCTGACGTACTACTACAACCCGGCGCCGCCGGCCGAGTTCCACGCCCGGGGCGTCCGGGTCCCGGTCGCCTGGCCGGGCGGCAGGCGGATCCGCAGCACGGGCAACAGCTTCGCCGCCCCCCACATCACCGGCGTCTGCGCCCTCATCATGAGCAAACACCCCTGGCTGACACCGTTCCAGCTCAAGTCGGTGCTCTTCCTGGCCGCGAACAACGTCACAGAAGACCCTGGAGGCATCAATGGCCGTACGTGATCCGCTGCCACCCGGCGACGTCGAGCTCACCGAGCGCCGGCTGCTGATGTCCGTGGTCGAGGTGGCCAGGCACGTCTTCGACTCCGCCGCCGCCTCGATCTTCCTCGTCGACGGCGACACCGGCGAGCTCGTCTTCACCGCCGTCTCGGGCAAGGGCGAGGGACACCTGCCGGGCACGCGCTTCCCGCAGGGGACGGGGATCGCGGGCTGGGTGGCGGCGAGCGGCCAGCCGATGATCGCCGACGACGTGGAGGAGGTCGCGTACTTCGCCCGCTACGCCGCTGAGGCCACCGGCTACGTCCCGAGCAGCATCATGGCGGCCCCGCTGATCCGGTACGAGGAGTGCATCGGCGTCCTGGAGGTGCTGGACCGCTCGGACGCCCTGCGCGGCGAACTCGCCGACGTGGACCTGCTGTCCCTGCTCGCCACGCAGGCCGCCTGCGGCCTGGAACTGCTGCTGCGCTGGCGCCACACGCACGCCGCCGCGGCCGTCTCGCGCGGCGACGACCTCCGTACGATGCTGGAACGCATCGCGTCCCGCGTCCTGTCGGGCGGCGGCACGCCCAACCCCACCGCGCTCACCCTGCTCGTCGCCGCCGACGAACTCCTCGCCTGAAGCGCGGTCGGACCGGCTGCCCCTGCGGCCCGGCCGATTAGCTGCACCGCTGCCTCTACCTGTGGTGAGCGGGCCCGTGGTAGTGCGGCAGGTCGAGCGGCGGCACAGGGAAGCCACCGGCCGCCGGTTCCTCGGACAGTTCCTCGAACTCGGCCTCCACCTGCGCCT
>NZ_JBFAPT010000061.1:0-28802 GCF_040676845.1 Nonomuraea sp. NPDC049504 | reverse complement strand
TGCCCCCAGCTTCATCACCCTGCTGCGACAGGGCGAAGGTGGCGGTCTCTCACCTCCACTCGATCAATCAGCGCCTCACGGCGCACCTGCTCCACGACCCATCGTTCTCTTGTAGCCGCACTGGCGGTCGTCGCCGTGTGACCTCGGGTGGGCAGGTGGAGACGGTAGCCGAGCCGGATCGCCGCGGCCGGACGAAGCTGAGGGTTCCGGCAGGTCAGAAGGTTGCTGATCATGAGGCTCCTCGTCGAGAGCCTGCGGCGGACATGCGGGGACCTTTCGTGATCGCAGCGGGCCGAGCAGGCAGATCGCCGCCGTGAAAATCCAGGGGCACCACCCGCGCGACACATCTACCCCTTGTACGTCTTGCATTCTTGTATGACAATATTCCGCGTCTAACAAGTGAGCTTGACGAGAGGTGCGCTGCCGCATGCGAACACCCGACTGGCCCCTGACGGCGACCCGCTGGACGCAACTGACGCTGGCCGAGGACGACCCGGCGCACCTCGACGTCGACTTCTGGACCTCGGTCATGCGGGACAGCAGGTCGAACGCGGTCTGCGTCAGCGCGGGCGGCTACATCGCCTACTACCCGACCCGCATCCCGTACCACCACCGCAGCACCTTCATGGGCGACACCGACCCGTTCGGCGCGCTCGTGGAGGCGGCCAGGGGGCTCGGCATGCACGTCATGGCCAGGGTGGACCCCCACGCCGTGCACGCCGACGCGGCCACGGCCCATCCCGAGTGGCTGGCGTGCGACCAGGAGGGGGCGCCGATCGAGCACTGGTCACATCCCGGCATCTGGCTGACCTGCGCCTTCACCGGCTACCACCGCGAGTTCGTCACCGAGGTGGCCAGGGAGATCGTGCGCGAGTACGACGTGGACGCGATCTTCGCCAACCGGTGGGAGGGCTACTACGGCATCTCCTACAGCGAGGCCGCGCGGCGCTCGTTCCGCGACGACACGGGGTTCGAGCTGCCGAAGCGCGAGCACGACACGACCGACCCGGCCTGGCCCGCGTACGTGGCCTGGCGGCGGCGCCGGCTCAGCGAGCTGGTCTCGATCTGGGACGCGGCGGTCAAGGACCTGCGGCCGCACGCCCGCTTCATCCCCAACCTGGGCGCCTTCGCCGCCCGCGACCTGGAGCCCGAGCTGGTCAAGCGGGTCTACCCGTTGTTCGTGGTGGACAAGCAGGGACGCTCGGGCATCGAGGCGCCGTGGGCGGCCGGCCGGGTGGCCAAGCGCAGCAGAGGCCTGTTCCCCGACCGGCCGGTCGGGCTCATCACCTCGGTCGGGCCCGAGTACCACCAGCACCGGTGGAAGGACTCGGTGGCCCCGCCGGAGGAGGTCCGGACGTGGATCGTGGACGGGTTCGCGCAAGGCGCGTTCCCCTGGTTCACCAAGTTCAACGCCACCGTCTCCGACCCGCGCTGGGTGCCGGCCGTGGTGGACGCGTTCGGGCTGCACGCGAAGCTGGAGCCGGTGCTGGCGCCGATGCCGGTCACGGCCGAGGTGGCGCTGGTCGACCCGAGCAGGGCGGGCCGGATCAGGAGCGGGGCGGCGCACTCCTTCCCCGACGAGGACGGCTTCTACCAGGCCCTGGTCGAGGCGCGGATCCCGTTCGACCTGCTGGCCGACCAGGTGCTGTCGGCCGAGCGGCTGCGGCCGTACAAGGTGCTGGTGCTGGCCAACGCCGAGCAGCTCAGCGACGAGCAGTGCGCGGCCGTCCGCGACTACGTGGCCGCCGGCGGCGGCCTGGTCGCCGCGCACCAGTCCTCCCTGTACGACGAGCACGGCGAGCCCCGGGCCAACTTCGGCCTGGCCGACGTCTTCGGCGCGGACCTGGTCAGCCCGCTCAGAGGCCCGATCAAGAACAACTACATCGCCCTGACCTGCGAGCACCCGGTCAGCGGCGGCTTCGGCCCGGCCGGGCGGATCATCGGCGGCACCCGGCTGCTCGGCGTCGAGGCCAGGCCGGGCACGCAGGTGCCGTTCCGGTTCGTGCCGGACTTTCCCGATCTGCCGATGGAGGAGCTGTACGCCAGGAAGGACCCCGACGCCCCCGCCGTGATCACCAGGGAGGGGCCGGGCCGGGTGGTCTACATCCCGTTCGACCTCGGGGCGATCTTCTGGGAGACGCTCCAGGCCGATCACGGCCGGCTGATCGCCAACGCGGTGCGCTGGGCGCTCGGCGGCGAGCCCGAGGCCACCGTACGCGGCCCGGGGCTGGTCGACCTGGCCGTGCGCCGCGACGAGCACAGTCTCGCGGTCACCGTGGTCAACCTGACCAACCCCATGGCCATGCGCGGCGCCATCAGGGAGACCATCCCGCTGCCGCCGCAGACAGTCTCCGTCGCGCTGCCGCCGGACGCGGCGGGGGCCACGGCCCGGCTGCTGGTGGACGGGAGCGAGGCCCCCGTCGCCGTCCGCGACGGCCGGGCCGAGGTGGAGCTGACCGGTGCCGGGCTCATCGAGGTCGTGCACCTGACGTGGGAGCCGAGGTGAGCCGGGTCTGGTGGCGCGAGCCGTTCCGGATGTTCCAGACCAACCTCCGCGAGGTGGACGCCGGGCTGGACGTCGAGCGGGTGCTGGACCAGTTGGAGGAGTTCGGCGCGAACGCCTGGCTGATCAGCGTCGGCGGCATCCTGTCGAACTATCCGACCGGCCTGGACTTCCAGACCCGCAACCCGCACCTGGCCGAGCGCCCGTCCGGCGACCTGATCGGCGACGCGGTGGCGGCGGCCCGGAGCAGGGGCGTGCGCGTGCTGGCCAGGATGGACTTCTCCAAGATCGACCACCGGCGGGCCGAGCGGCATCCGGAGTGGTGCTTCGTTTCGCCCGCCGGCGAGCGGCAGGTCTACAACGGCCTCACCAGTGTGTGCCCGAGCGGCGACTACTACCAGGTCAAGCTGTTCGAGGTGATCGGGGAGGTGCTCGACCGCTACGAGATCGACGGCTTCTTCCTCAACTGGATGTCGTTCAACGAAGTGGACTACAGCCGCAGATACTGGGGCGTCTGCCACTGCCTGGCCTGCGCCCGCCGCTACGACGGTGAGCTGCCGGAACGGGCCGACGCCCGGTGGCGCGCGTTCACGCGTGCGACGCTGGACGACCTGCACGCCAGGATCCGGGCCGAGATCGCCGGGCGCAGGCCCGAAGCGGCGCTCATCCTGGGCGAGCACGCCGACATCGTCTTCCACGAGGCGAACAACGCCGTCGGCCGGCCCCTGTGGCACCACAGGACCAGCGAGCACGTCAGCGCGGCCAAGTCGTACCGGCCCGAGGTGCCGGTGCTGGTCAACTCGGTGGGGTTCGTGGACATGCCGTACCGGATGGCGGGGGAGGAGCCTCACCATTTCGCCCAGTATCTGCTGCAGGCGATCTCGCGGGGGGCGATCCCGTCCACATACATCATGGGGACGCCGGACGACAGCCCGTACGAGTGCCTGGAGATCGCCGGCGAGCTGACCCGGTTCCACCGCGACCACGCCGAGGTCTACCGGGACCTGGTCTCCGAGGCGCGCACGCTGCTGGTCCGCCCCGAAGGGGAGCGGGCCGAGTTCCAGGGGCTCTACCTGGCGCTGCTGGAGCGGCACGTGCCCTTCGACGTGCTGCCCGAGGAGAAGCTGGCGGCGAGCGACCTGTCCAGGTACGAGCTGGTCGTGCTGCCCGACGCCGGCGAGCTGAGCCGTCCCGGCGTGCTGGACGCCTACGCCGAGGCGGGCGGCACCGTGCTGGCGACCGGGTCGAGCGACGCCGGGCTCGCCTGCCTGCCCGTCGCCCGCCGGCTGGCCGCGTACACGACGGAGGAGTCCGTCCGCTCGCTGCACCTGCGCGGTGACCGCGGCATGGTGCCGGTGATCGGCGCCTTCCACGTGGTCGAGCCCGCGCCGGGAGCGGAGACGGGCCTGCCCGCGCTCTCCAGGGCCAGGTACGGCCCGCCGGAGAAGTGTCACGGCCATCTGGAGACCGGCCATCCCGGCTGGCTGAGCGCCCCCTACGGCCGGGGGAGAGGCGTGCTGATGCCGTGGACGGTCGGGCGCGGCTACCGGGAGACCGGGCTGAGCGCCCATCGCGACCTGTTCGCCGACCGCCTGCCCGCCGGCCTCGCCGTCGGGACGGGGCTGCCCGAGCAGGCGGAGATCGTGCCCGCCCGCGCCGGGGACCTCCGGGTGATCCATCTGCTGAACCGCTCGGGCGACGCCGACCAGCGCTTCCGCCGCCCGCTGCCGATCGCGGAATCGTGGCTCGACCTGCCCTGGCCGGGCGAGTGGGAGGCGCACGCGCTGCGCGCGGACCGCCCCCTGGAGGTGGACGGCGGCCGGGTGCGGCTGCCGGAGATCGGCCTCTTCGAAGTCGTGAAATTGTCAAACAAGTATTCATGACCTATTGACGGTCTCGTTAGACAAATGAACACTGGACCATCACCGGGGTAGCCGGTCCCCTGTGAGAACGACGGGAGAACAACGTGATGAGCGGACTGGATCGGCGGGGGTTTCTGAAGCTGGCGGCGGCCGGGGCACTGGGGGCCGGCCTGACGGCGTGCGGCGCCGGCGACTCGGGCGGCGGTGACGGCACCACGCTGCGGTACGCGTGGTGGGGCAACAACGTCCGGCAGCAGAACTACACGAAGGCACTCAAGGAGTTCATGGCCAAGAACCCGGGCATCCAGGTCGAACCGGAGTTCGCCGACTACACCGCCTTCCAGGAGCGCATGACCACCCAGATGGCCGCCCGCGACGTGGCCGACATCTTCTGGATCGCCTCGGCGCAGGTCATGACGTACCACAAGAGCAACATCTACCGGCGCCTCGACGAGGTGCCCAGCGTCGACCTGGCCGACTACTCCAAGGAGGAGCTGGAGTCGTTCAAGCTGGACGGGCAGCTCAACACCATGCCGATCGGCATCTTCGTCCCCGTCTTCCGCTACAACGAGACGTTCGCCGAGGAGGACGGCGTCAAGCTGCCGCCGGCCGACGCCGACTGGGACGCCTGGTCGGAGTTCCTCATCGACTACTCCAAGGACAACCCGAAGCAGCGCAAGGGCCTGCCGTACGAGGCCGACGCCGACATGGTGTTCGAGGCCTGGCTGCGCCAGCGCGGCGAACTGCTCTGGAGCGAGGACGGCAACCCCGGCTTCACCGCCGACAGCGTCCGGGCCTGGTTCGACTGGTGGGACAAGATGCAGAAGGCCGGCGCGGTGCTGACGCTGAGCGAGCAGGAGGGCATGGGCCCCGACTGGGCCCTGGTCGGCAAGAAGGTGCTGGCCAAGGTCGGCAACTCCAACCACATCATCGACGACGCCAAGATGTTCCCCGACTACTCCTTCAAGCTGCGCAGCGTTCCCGTGGCCAAGGACGCGCAGGCCGGGCACCCGTTCCTCTACTACCCCCGGATGGCCATCTACCAGGGCATCGACGACGACAAGCTGGAGGCCGCGGGCAAGCTCATCAGCTACAACACCAACGACCCCGCGATGATCAAGACCGTCGGCCTCACCATGGGCGCGCCGGTCAACCCCAAGGTCTTCGAGCAGACGCTGGCCGCCGCGCAGGGCGACGACAAGGAGTCGCTCGACGCCGTACAGGTCAGCCGCAAGGCCGAGCGCCGCCCCCGCTTCGAGGCGCCCCCCGGCACCAGCACCTGGCGCACCGCCATGGGCAGGGTCGCCGAGGAGATCTCACTCGGCCGCCTGAGCACCGCCGACGGCGCCCAACGACTGCTCGACGAGATCTCGGCCGGCATCGCCCGCGCCAAGTAGGAATCCCCATGTCGAAGCTCCATCGTCAGGGCGGCGCCGCACACGTCTTCCTGATCCCCTGGTGGCTGGGCCTCGTCCTGGTCACGGCCGTACCTCTGATCGCCTCCCTCTACCTGGCCTTCACCGACTACAACATCCTCAGCTCGCCGAAGTTCAACGGCCTGGAGAACTTCGAGCGCATGTTCCAGGACGACTACTTCTGGGCCGCCGTCCGCGTGACCGCGGTCTACGTCGTCGTCTCCATCCCGCTGCAACTCGGCTTCGCGCTGCTGCTCGCCCTGATCCTCGACCGCGGCCTGCGCGGCCTGGCCTTCTACCGCAGCGCCTTCTACCTGCCCTCGCTGCTCGGCACCAGCGTCGCCGTGGCCATCCTGTGGCGGCAGATCTTCGGCGACAACGGCCTGGTCGACCGGGCGCTGTCACTCTTCGGCCTCGAACTCGGGAGCTGGCTGCAGAACCCCAGCCTGTCGCTGTCCACCCTGATCGTGCTGAACGTCTGGACCTTCGGCTCACCCATGGTGATCTTCCTGGCCGGACTGCGCCAGATCCCCGAGGAGCTGTACGAGGCCGTCAAGGTGGACGGCGCCGGAATCGTGCGCCAGTTCACCGCGGTCACGATCCCCCTGCTCACCCCGATCATCTTCTTCAACCTGATCCTGCAGACGATCGGCGCGTTCCAGACCTTCACCCAGGCCCACGTCGTCAGCGGCGGCACCGGAGGCCCCGCCAACTCGACGCTGTTCTACACGCTCTACATCTACCAGCAGGGATTCACGAACTTCGACATGGGCTACGCCTCCGCGCTGGCCTGGGTGCTGATGGCGGCCATCGGCCTGGTGACCGCCGTGCACTTCGTCCTGTCGAGGTACTGGGTCTTCTACGGAGACGACTGATGACGACCGCGACGACCTCGCTCGACTCCTCGCGCGCCCGCACCACGGCGGCCCTGCGCCGGCGCGGGCGCCGGGACCTGCTCAAGCACCTCGGCCTGGGCGTCTTCGTGCTGCTGATGCTCTATCCGCTGATCTGGATGATCGTCAGCTCGCTCAAGCCCGACCACCTCATCCTGACCGAGCCGGGACTCATCCCCAGCGAGATCACCTTCGACAACTTCGTCGCGGGCTGGAACGCGCTCAACCGGCCGTTCACCGTCTTCTTCCTCAACTCGCTGCTGGTCACCGTCGGCTCGATCATCGGCAACCTGTTCTCCTGCTCCCTGACCGCGTACGCGCTGGCCCGGCTGGAGTTCAGGATGCGCGGGGTCTATCTGGGCATCACGCTGCTGTCGGTGATGCTGCCGATGCACGTGCTGGTGATCCCGCAGTACATCTTCTTCTCGCAGCTCGACCTGGTGAACACCTACTATCCGCTGCTCATCCCGAAGTTCCTGGCCACCGACGCGTTCTTCATCTATCTGATGGTCCAGTTCATCAGGACGATCCCGCGTGACCTGGACCGCGCCGCCTGGATCGACGGCTCGGGCCCGTTCCGCACCTTCTGGCACGTGATCCTCCCGCTGATGCGGCCCGCCCTGGTCACCACCACGATCTTCACCTTCATCTGGACCTGGAACGACTTCTTCGTCCCGCTGATCTATCTCACCTCGCCGAAGATGTTCACTGTGCCGGTGGCGCTGAACTCCATGGTCGACTCCGAGACGCAGGGCGGTGTGGGCATGTTGTTCGCGATGTCGCTGGTGTCGCTGCTGCCGGTGCTCATCTTCTTCGCCATCGCCCAGAAACACCTCATCCGCGGCATCGCCACCACGGGGCTCAAATGAGAATCATCATCACCGGCGACCACGACGAGCTCGCCCGCCGCCGCATCCGCAGGGCGGCCGGTGCCGCGCACGTCGAGTTCGCCGCCGACCCGGGCGACGGCATCGAGCTGGCCGACGCCGTCGTCGGAAAGGTGCCCGAGCCGCTGCTGGCCAAGGCGGGCCGGCTGCGCTGGGTGCACAGCCCGGCGGCGGGCGTGGACGGCATCCTGTCCGAGGGGCTGCTGGCGAGCGACGTCACGCTCACCTCCGCCACCGGCAACGGCGCGATCCCGCTGGCCGAGCACGCGATGCTGCTGCTCCTCATGCTCGACAGGGACGTGCCGCGCTGGCTGCGCGCCCAGTCCGAGCGCCGCTGGGAGCGCTACACGCACGGCGAGCTGGCCGGCAAGACCATCGGCCTGTACGGGCTCGGCCACGCGGGCCTCGACCTGGCCGCCAAGGCGAAGGCGTTCCACATGCGGGTGCTGGGCGTGCGCAGGAAGGACGCCCCCGCGCCCGGCGTGGACGAGCTGCTCGGCCAGGACGAGTTCCCGCGCCTGCTGGCCGAGTCGGACTACGTGGTGGTCACCGCGCCGCTCACCCCCGTCACCGCGGGACGGTTCGGCCGGGCGGAGTTCGCCGCGATGAAGCCCACGGCCTGCTTCGTCTGCGTCTCACGCGGCGGCATCGCCGACGACGACGCCCTGCTGGACGCGCTGCGCCGGGGCGAGATCGCCGGCGCGGGCCTGGACGCCCACGGCGTGGAGCCGCTGCCGCCGGCCAGCCCGTTCTGGTCGCTGCCGAACGTCATCGTCACCCCGCACAACGGCGCCACCACCCGCGAGACCGCGGGCCGCGGCCTGGACATCCTGCTGGACAACCTGGGCCGTTTCGTCAGGGGCGAGCCGCTGCGCAACGTCGTCGACAAGGCCGCCGGCTACTGAGGTTCAGAGTATACTTGTCTGACGATTTTGCCTTTTCTGGGAGGAGTTCCATGGACGGTAAGCCCAGCTTTCCTCTCGGACCATCATCACTGACGGAAGCGCTCTACGAGTCGGTCCGCAAACGCATCGTCAACGGCGACATCGCCCCGGGGGAGAAGCTCACCGAGATCCGGATCGCCAACGAGTACAGCGTCGCACGCCCCACCGCAAAAGCCTGCCTCGAACGGCTGACCGCGCTCGGGCTGCTGCGCCGTACCACGCACAAGACCGCCGTCGTCCCCAAGCTGGACGAGGCGGAGATCCGCGACCTCTACTTCAGCCGCGAGACCGTCGAACGGGCGGCGGTCGTGGCGCTGGCCCGCGCCGGCACGGTGCCGCCCGAGGCGGTGCGCGCCCAGGCGGCGATGAGGGCGGCGGCCGGCGACGCGGCCCAGCACGGCTCCGACCAGGGATCCCATGCCGGGGCGTTCGCCACTCAGGTCGAGGCCGACATCGCCTTCCACTCCGCGCTGGTGGCCGCCGTCGGCAGCCGCCGCCTGGCGCGGATGCACGAGGTCATCCTCGGCGAGGTGCACCTGACCATGGGCCAGTTCCAGGCCCACCGCACCACGAACCCGATGAACGTGGCGCACGAGCACGACGACATCCTCAAGGCCATCGGCGACGGCGACCCCGAGCGGGCGCAGCAGTGCCTGGCCCACCATCTCGACCAGGCCCAGGGGCGGCTGCTCGGCCAGCTGCGCCGCGAACGATCGGAAGAGGCCCACGCGTGACCAGGTGGAGCGTCAACTGTTCCCTCCTCTACACGGATCTGCCGCTGCTGGAGCGGCCCGCCGCGGCGGCGGCCGACGGGTTCACCGCCGTCGAGTTCTGGTGGCCGTGGCCGGTGGCGGTGCCGGACGACCGTGAGGTGGACGCGTTCGTCGCCGCGGTCGAGAACGCGGGCGTGCGGCTCACCGGGCTCAACTTCTTCGCCGGCGACATGCCGGGTGGTGACCGCGGCGTCGTGTCGTGGCCGGGCCGCTCGCGCGAGCTGCTCGACAACATCCCCGTAGTCGCCGCGATCGGCGAGCGGCTCGGCTGCCGCGCGTTCAACGCCCTCTACGGCAACCGGATCGACGGCGCCGGCGCCGCCGAGCAGGACGAGCTGGCCGCCGAGCTGCTGACCGCCTGCGCCAAGGGCGTCTCGGGCACGGTGCTGCTTGAGCCGGTCAGCGGCGCGCCGCGCTACCCGCTGCTGACGGCCGCCGACGCCGTGGCCGTGCTCGACCGGCTGGCCGACGTGCCCAACCTCGGGCTGCTCGCCGACTTCTACCATCTGGCCGTCAACGGCGACGACGTGGCCGTCGTCATCGACCGGCACGCGGCGCGCATCGCCCACGTGCAGATCGCCGACGCCCCTGGCCGAGGTGCGCCCGGCTCGGGTGAGCTGCCGCTGCGGCAGTGGATCGACGACGTGTACGCCGCCGGATATGACGGATATATCGGCCTGGAATACCGCGCGGAAGGGCCCGGCGCCTTCGCCTGGCTGCCGAGCGAGCAACGCGCCGCAGACCCGGCCCCCGGCCGCGGCCATGAACGCGACCCCGCCCACGGCCCGCGACGCGGCCATGAACGCGACCCCACACGCGGCCCGCGACGCCGCCCTGAACGCGACCCGCGACGCCGTACCTGACACGGAAGGATCTTTCACGTGAGCGCCATCGCCTTCATCGGCCTCGGCATCATGGGCTCGCCCATGGCCGTCCACCTGGTCAAGGCCGGGCATGCCGTGGCCGGGTACAACCGGTCGCCGGACAAGGCGAAGCCGCTGGCGGAGGCCGGCGGGCGGGTGGCCGGGTCGGTCGCCGACGCCGTGACGGGCGCCGAGGTCGTCGCGCTCATGGTGCCCGACTCGCCTGACGTCCAGGACGTGCTGACCGGCGACGACGGCGTGTTCGCGCACGCCGCCCCCGGCACGCTGATCATCGACTTCTCCTCCATCCGCCCCGACGTCACCCGCGAGCTGGCCGGGGAGGCGCACCGCAGGGGCCTGCGCTACCTCGACGCCCCCGTCTCCGGCGGCGAGGCCGGCGCCAGGAACGCCGCCCTGTCGATCATGGTCGGCGGCGCGGCCGGCGACTTCGAGGCCGCGCGGCCGATCTTCGAAGCGGTCGGCAAGACCGTCGTCCACGTCGGGCCGAGCGGCTCCGGCCAGACGGTCAAGGCCGCCAACCAGCTCATCGTGGCGGCCAACATCGAGGCGCTGGCCGAGGCCGTGGTGTTCCTGCGGGCGTACGGGGTGGACCTGGAGGCCGCGATGGACGTGCTCGGCGGCGGCCTGGCCGGCTCCGCCGTACTGACGCAGAAGCGGGCCAACATGACCGGGCACTCCTTCGAACCCGGCTTCCGCATCGCGCTGCACCACAAGGACATGGGCATCGTCACCTCTGCGGCCCGCGAGGCCGGCGTGGTGCTGCCGCTCGGGGCGCTCGTGGCCCAGCTCGTGGCCTCCGCGAACGCGAGCGGCGACGGCGGGCTCGACCACTCGGCGCTGCTGCGCGGCGTGGAGCGCCTCTCCGGCACCGCGTAGCTGGAGCTCCCGGTATGGGGAGCTCCATGGACGTCACCGTAAGCGACGAGGAGGCGCGCCTTCTGGCCACTTAAGGGGATTGTGCCCGTAGTCGTGGGCCATGTTCTCTTTGCGATCATGGCCCGCGTACGCGGCAGCCGTCACCTTCCTGACCCTGGTTCCGGCGGCCGGCGCGACCGTCGCCGCCTCGGTGCCGGTGCTCTCGTCCGCGGCGGGCGGTGAACCGGCCGGCGCCGAGTGCCGCACGTGGACACCGCGGGAGCCCTCGGCGGTGATGATCGTCCGGTGCCGTGAGCGCACGTAGCGCTCAGGCCATCCCCACTGGCCAGGCAATCGACGGGAGTGGGCGCGGAGGTCAGCGCGTGCCCCAGGGGGTCGAACGGGCCGCCGGCCACAGCCTGCCTCGCGAGGATCAACGCGCTCTCGCCGTAGGCGGCGGCGACGGGCGGCGAGCAGCGACCGTGCAGTCCCTTACCCATCGCGCAGGACGTCTCTCCCCGGACCTCAGGATCCAAGACGGTCGCATCGTGGCAGAGCCGTAGGTGGCGCGACGACGTCTGGGTGGAAGACTTCTTCGATGGAGCAGAGAGGTCGGCCGCTGTTGATGATCAGGTAGGAACGCCAGAGACTGGGGCGGGCCGTGCTGAAGGGATCGGGCGCTCCCCACGACCAGGGCCGTACACCTCGGTGGAGCAGTTCCCGGCGCTGTTCGACCTCTGACAGCAGGTAACCGATCGGGATGTCGGTGCCGAGGTCGATGTCGGCCATCAGGGGGTGTCCGGGATCGAGGACGACTTTGTTGGCCGAGATCACCGTTCCCGTTTCGACCAGGATCAGCTGGGATCGGCGGAGGAGCACGGTGTCGTCGGTAGCGGCGTGCAGGCGGGCGCGCACTGCGGGGGAGACGGTACCTGCCGCCGGCCGCCGGGCCTGCAGGACCACTCGGGCTTTGAGCTGCTTACCGAGCAGGGCGGCCAGGAAGCGAGTGGTGGAGCCGTCGAGACTGGTGAGGATGTCGGGGATCCTTCCAGCCTCGTGTCGGAAGAGGAGGTGCGTGGAGGTCATCGGGGTCCTTAATGACGTGCCTGACGCGGCCGGAGGTGCGGCGGCAGCGGACGGTGACGGCGAATGTGTCGTTGGTGCGAGCTGGCCGACGCGGGGAGCGAGGTTGTGCGCCGGGCATGTATTCGCTACGGAGAGAAGGTAAACGGCCGCGGTGTTGACCCGGTTGTGATTCGGTTGTTTCCGGGTCATGATCCGGTTCGGACTTGCGCAGTATTATCATCGCTGCTCAGCTTTGGTCTGATCGTTCTTGACCGTCGATAGCCGATTCGCCCCGCATGGGGAAGACGAGGAGGCTCGTGATGCGATTCGTCGTCCTGGGATCAGTTGGAGTACAGCAAGCCGGGGAGACGGTGGAGATCTCCCGCACCCGGCGCCCTCTGCTGGCCACATTGCTCCTAGCCGGGAGAACTGGAGTCACCGCACAGACGTTGATGCAAGCCGTGTGGGGAGACACTTATGGGCGGGAAAACTCGCTGAAAACAGCATTGTCACAGCTGCGCCGCCTGATACCGGGTCGCATTGCGAAGGGCGGCCCGCGGGGTTATCGCATGGAGTTACAGCATGATGACACTTTCGACCTCGCGGAGTTTCTCGCGCTCACCGAACAAGGGCGTGAGCAAACGGCGGTAGGCCATCATGCGGAGGCGGTGACGTCCTTACAGAAGGCTCTGGCACTTTGGGGCGACCCGCCGCTGGCTGACGTACCGGATGACCCGCCGCAGGTGGCCACATGGAGACGGGAACTGCTGTGGAAACGCAAGGTCGCCCAGGAGCAGGTGCTGGAGTTGAGGCTGCTATTGGGGGAGGATCACCAGCTCCTGGGGGACCTGCGCAAGGAAATCGCTGAGGATCCGCTGTCCGAGACGTTGAACGCCCTGCTGATGAAGGCGCTCTATCGGGCCGGCTACCGTATCGATGCGTTGCACCAGTACGACAGCCTGGCCGCGCTCCTGGCTCAGGACACCGGTGCGGAACCCGGGCTGAACCTCCGGCGGCTGCGGGACGAGATCGCCTCCGACGATCTGTTAGGAACGTCCGGCCCGCGGCCCTTGACGTCCGCTGTCACCGCGGACGACCGCCCCTGTACGCCGGTTGCTCTGGGACCTGGGGGACTGCCCCCGGCGCAGCTGCCGCCGGCAGTCACAGACTTCACGGGGCGGGAGGACGAGGTACGGCAACTGAAGCGATATTTGTCCTCCGCGCGTGACAGCGACGGTGTGCCGATCGCGTCCATCTGCGGACCACCTGGCGTCGGCAAGTCGGCGCTTGCGCACCTCGTCGCGCACCTCCTGCGCCCGGTGTTCCCGGACGGGCAGATCTACGTGCACATGGGCGTCACGTCGGAGCGCCCCCGCGAGATCGGCGACGTCCTGGCTGAGGTCCTGTCCGCGTTGGGAGTTCCTCCCACGGGTCTGCCGGCCGGTGTGAGCGGACGTACCGCGCTCTACCGCTCGTTGATGGCGGGCCGGCGGGTGCTGGTCGTCCTCGACGACGTCATCGGCATCCAGCAGATCCAGGCGCTGCTGCCGGGGACGTCCGGGTGCGCGGTGCTGGTGACGAGCCGCTCGCATCTGGTGGCGAGCACGGCGATGCGGGTGGTCAGGCTGAACCCGCTGTCGAAAGAGGAGTCCGTCAGCCTGCTCAGTGACATCGTCGGTGCTGACCGCGTTGAAGCCGAGCCGACGGCCGCGGCGGACATTTGCGCCGTCTGCGGTGGTTTCCCGCTCGCGGTGCGCATCGCCGGGTCGCTGCTGGCAGGGCAGCCCGCGTGGCCGTTACGCACGTTCGCGGAGCGGCTGCGTACGCGCTCCCTCAGCCTGCTGCGCGGGGATGACCTGGGGGTCGAAGCCAGCATCCGGGGCAGCGACGAGGCCCTTCCAGGGGATGCCCGCCGGGTCTTCCGGCTGGTGTCGATGCTCGGGCACGGATTCGCCGGATGGGAGGTGGCCATGCTGGACAACAAGAAGGTCGCCGACCTGGAGGGCGCTCTGGAGCTGCTCACCCGGCACAGCCTGCTGACCAGCGTGGGCGTGGACGCGTCGGGCCAGCTCAGGTACGGCCAGCACGAGCTGCTCCGCTCGTATGGTGCGGCGCGTCTGTCCGAACGGCCCGATGAGCAGGATTCGGCGATGCACCGGCTTCTCCTGGGCTGGCTGGAACTGGCGGATCTGGCCGCTGCCCAAATCGCCCGCGAACCGTACCATCCACCTGTCAGAAGGCTGGACATCACGATGTACGCCGCTACCACGGTCAGAGAGATGATCGCTGCGGACGTCGACGGCTGGCTGGCCACCGAGGTGGGCAACCTCCTCAACGTCATTCGCATCGCCTGCGAGCGGGGAAAGTACCAGCAAGCTCTCGGAATCGCCCTGAGAGTGGCTCCGTATCTGTATCGGGAGAGCCGGCACCAGGAAGCGGAGGACATGTGGCGCCGCATTCTGCAGGCGATCACACCGGACTACCCTCGGTTGCAAGCAGAGGCTCGCCATCGTCTCGCCTCCTTGATCATGGGTCGCCCGCGAGGTCCGCAGCGGGCTCTGCCGCTGCTCGACGAGGTCTTGGCCGCGCGTGAGAAACATAAGGACTACCAGGGGTTGGCCCGCACCCTGGGCCTGCGTGCCGAGTGCCGCCGCAGGGAGGCGCTGGATCAGCAGTCCGCGACCCTGCTGAGGGAAGCCGAGGTGGATGCGCAGCGAGGGCTGAGTATCGCCTGCGGCGAAGCTCGCGACCAGTACACCGAGCTCGCCTGCCTGCGCGCACTCGCCCTGATCGCCAGCGCCCGAAATGAGCACGGGCGGGCGCTGGGGTTGGCCCAGGACATGGTGCGTGTTGCGCAGAAGGTGGCCCCCAACGCCGTACATGCCACGTACCATGCGTGGGCCCTGCAGGCGCGGGGGGCCATGATGATCGCCGTCGGCCGGCCCGAGCAGGCGCTCGGCGACCTGGACCAGGCCCATGACCTCAGCCGGCAGGCGCGGCACCGAGCCGGCCAGGCACGGGCGAGCGAGCTGGCGGGGGACGCGCTGGCCGCGCTCGACCGCGACCAGGAAGCCGTGCAACGCTACGCGCAGGCTGCTGCTGCCTTCGATGAAGTGGGCTTGGCCGATGAGGCGGACCGGTGCCGCCGCAAGAACGGGGACGCGAGAGCGGAACCGGGCTGAGTCGATCGGTCGCCCTGTTACGCGGGCCGTGTGGTTGTGCCAGCGGTCCGGATCGTCCAAGTCTCGGCGGCTCGCCGCGCGTTCTCGTCTACGCCTTCTGCGCGACGCCACCCAGGACCCGAGCCGTGAGGCGGGTGTAGTCGTCGGTGGCGTGGCCGGGTTGCCACCGCTGCACGTCCACCAGCCCTGGCTCGAGAAGGCTCCAGCCGGGCTGGTCGAAGAACCGGGCGATCTCCTCGACGGTCCGGTAGGTGACGGGCGTGCTGAGGCTTTTGGCGTTCGCAGCCATCATGATTTTGTAGATGCCGGGATCGATGTCGGTGCTCGACACGTGTGCGAACACCATGTAGCTCTTGGGCGGCATCGCCTCCATGAGGCGAAAGACGACGCCGTACGCGTCATCGGCGTCGGGCACGAAATGCAGCACGGAGCACAGGACCAGCCCCCAGGGTTGGTCGACGTCGAAATGGCGAAGCGTGTCGGGATGCGTCAGGATGCCATGAGGATCGCGGACATCCGCTTTGATGAGACGCGTCTGCTCATCACCGACCAGGAGCGCCTCCGCCTGGGGGAGCACGCTGGGGTCGCTGTCGACGTAAATGGTGCGAGCGCCGGGATTGATGGATTGGGCGACCTCGTGCACGTTCTCCTGGGTAGGCAGTCCCGAGCCGACGTCCAGGAACTGGGAGACGCCTTGCTCGGCCACATGGCGTACGGCCCGGATCAGGAACTGACGATTCGCTTGCGCGATTTTCCCCAGGTCCGGATCGTAACGCATTCCTTCGGCTGCGGCGTCCCTGTCCACCTGAAGATTGTTGGTGCCGCCCAGGAAATAGTCGTACATGCGGGCCGCGGAGGTCGGTTGACGGTCGTCTGACTGCTGGTGCGGGCGCACAGTGCTCCTCGATCTCGACAGCGCGGGCATCGGACCGAAGCATGATCGTAGTGCCATTCGCGCGGCTTGACGAGATCGTCATTGCGGTGGTGAAGGTGGGCGCTTACCGCGCTTCGCGGATTGCCACCGAAACCCATCCGGACCACAACGCCGCCGCAACCTGAACAACACCACTGCGTCCTACGTTTCCGGGCGTGATCTCTCAACAAAGGCTCACCGGCGAACACGGAGGGCGGCACGCCCGGCCCAGATCTGGTCTGCTCATGCTGCGGCTGGTCGCCGGAGCTGTCACCGCTCTGGTGATGGCCGACACGGTCGCTACCACGCTGGCCATGCCGATCCTGAGTCGTGACCCGGTCGTCCGGGCGGTGCCGCTCAGCGAGCTGAACCTGATGACGACGGCGAACCTCGCGACGATCGCCGCGTTGCTGGTCTCCGGAGGACGGCTCGCGGATCTAATCGGTCGGCGCATCGTCCTGGCCGTCGGTGCGGCCGCCTTCGCGGTGGGAGCGCTGCTGGTGACGTTCGGCCCGTTCTGGCCGGTGTTGCTGGCGGGGCGGCTGGTCCAAGGGGCGGGGTCCGCCCTGATGCTGCCGGCGGCACTGGGGCTCCTGCTCGGCCAGTGCGACGAGCGGCGTCGCCCCGGGGCGGTGGCGTTGTGGGGCGCGGCCACGGGAGTGGGCGGGCTGGTCATGCACGCGGCGGGTGGTTTCTTTCTGGACGCCTACGGGTGGCGCCTGCTCTATCTGCCGCACGGCCTGACGGCGATAGCGCTGCTCCTGCTGGTCAAGGTCCTGCCCATGGCACAGCTACACCGACACAGGGCACCGGACCTGGTCGGAACGCTGTCACTGATCACCGCCACTGCGGCGCTGGTGCTGGTCGTCACCTACGGTGCTCGATGGGGCTGGACCTCGCTCATCACCCTCATCACCACGATAACGATGATATCGGCCGGTGGGCTGGCCCTGGCTCGCTCGCGTCGTCACCCTGCGGGGGCGATCGACATGGAGCTGTGGCGCTCACCAGGGGTGAGGTGGGGGGCTTTCATTTCGCTGCTGTACGGGGTGATGGCCTTCGCGCTGCTGAACCTCGTACCGATGGCGCTGGGCGAGCAGGGGCTCTCCACCGGCCGGATCGGCCTGACGTTGGCTCCTCTCTCGGCAGCCGTCACCCTCGCCAGTCCGCTGGTCGCGCCCCTGGTCCGTCGCGTCGGCCTGCTGCCGACGGTGTACGTGGGCGCCTTCCTCAGCGGTACCGGCTTCCTGCTCCTGATCGTCGTACCGGTCACATCAGGACCGGGCCTGGCGACGCTGATCCTGCTGGGCGTCGGATTCGGGCTGGTGAGCACCACAGCCACGGTCACCGGCACGCTCGACACCGGCACGGAAGGATACGCCGCCGCGGTCGGAACGCTCACCACCGCGCGCATCCTCGGCGGAGCGATCGGATCAGCGGCCGCGGCCGCCTACCTGACTGACGTTCCAAAGCCAGCTGCCCTGGCCTATCACGACGTCATCGCCGGCGGCATCGCCGTGGCCGTGCTCCTGGGCACCTGCGCCCTTATCCGGGCCGTACGGCAACGCCGCCCGACCGTACCGGGGCATTCGGCAGCACTGCAGGCAGAGATTGAGCGGCTCCGCACGGCGCTCCGACGTCAGCAAGTCCGCCTGCGCACCATCGCCCGCACAGCCGAGGACGAACTCACCGCCCTTTCCGACCCCCGACGCACCCGCCCGCCCGCACCCGACCCCGTCGCCCCACCCGAAGGAACCGCATGACCGTCACCGAAACTCTCACCCCGCGGCAGCACCGCACGCCCTACCCGCCTCCCGCCACGCACAGCCCGGCTGCCTCCACCACCTGGGACAGCCGCCTGGACACCGTGCCCTTACTGCGTGCCACCGACGTCCGCGCCATGGAACGGCTACGCGCGATCCGCGACTGCGCCCAAGACGGGCTCGCGGACATCGACGCCGTACTCGCCAACCCTCCGACACCCGACCAGGACGGAACACGATGACCCCGCCAGCACCCCTCACTCCTACGCGGATCGCCGCCGACGTCGCGGAGCTGCTGGCCGCACTCGGCCTACGCACCGTGTTCAGCACTATCGACGACGCCTTCCCCGCACTCGCCGACACCCTGGCCCGGCACCAGGTGCGCCTCGTCGGGGGCCGGAACGAAGCGGCAGCAGCAGCCATGGCCGTCACCTACGCCCGCACCGGCCACCAGCCCGCACTGCTGCTCCTCGAACAGCCGCACGGCTGGGCAGCCGCCGTGCCCGGCCTCAACCTGATCGACTACGGCGACATCCCGCTGCTCGTCCTGTCCCCGGAAGTGCATTCCGGCGACCTGGCCGCCTCCCCAGCATCGACCCTGCACCTACCGGACAAGCAGCAGGTGAGCGTCATGATCACCCGAGCCGCCCGTACCGCGCAGGATCACCACCGCCCCGTGCTGCTCCGGACCGGCCCGAACGCGGCGGCGGCCGACGAATCTCCAAAGGCCCCGACACCCGACGCCACGGCACTGAAAGATCTCTCAGCCCTGCTCCTGAAGGCGCATCGTCCCATCTTCATCGCCGGTCGTGGCGCCGCCTCGGCTGCCGCACCACTCGAGCGGCTCGCCGAGCAGGCAGGCGCGTTGCTGGCCACGACGCTCGGCGGGCACGGAATGTTCAGCTCCAATCCCTGGAACATCGGCATCGCCGGAACGCTCGCATCCCCCGAAACGGCCGAACTGCTCGGCGCTGCTGACCTGGTCGTCGCATGGGGATGCACGCTCGACACGTGGACGACCCGCCGCGGGACCCTGCTCTCACCACAAGCCCGGCTGGCGCAGATCGACATCAACCCCGCCGCACTCGGCCTGCACCACCGCATCGACCTCGGTGTGGCGGGCGACACCCGCCACACCGCCGAAGCACTCCTGCCGGCCCTGCCGGAGCAGCGGACCGGCTACCGGAGCGCGACCATGCGACAACGCGTGCTCAGCCGGCAGAGCCGAACCTACGAGGCGGTTCCCGGCCGCATCGATCCGCGGTCGTTCTTCCTGCTGCTGGATGCGCTGCTGCCCGCCGAACGCACACTCGTCGTCGAGCAGGGCACCGCGATGGGCCCTGCGGTCAGTCACCTGCGCATACCGGACGCGGCCGGCTTCTGCCTCGTCCCGGCACCCGGGCTCGGTCTGGCCGGCGGCATCGGCGCGGCGTTGGCCAGACCGGACCGGCTCGCCGTCACCGTCCTCGACGCGGGCAGCGCGCTGATGGCGGTCGAAAGGGAAACGGCGGCCGGTCTCGGCGCGCCCCTCCTGATCGTCGTCTGCGACGAAAGCGCGGAGCACGCACCGGCCGGCGACCTGATCGCTGGCTGGACCAGCGCCGTCGTACGCTGCCCGGCCGACATGACCGCCGTCTCCGCCTGGCTGGGCGGACCCAGGAACCACCCACTGCTGCTGCACGCCAAAGTCACGCGCATGGACTGGTGGCTCGCCGAACTCGCCGCCACCTGTCGGCCGGAGGGAACCCGATGACCTGCCTCCACCCCGCACCCGCACTTTCGGAACCCCGCATGACGAACGAGGACTCGACCGCCACGATCCCCGCAGCACAGCCGCACCCCACCGGCCTGGCCGGTCAGGCCGCCCTGGTGACCGGAGCGGCGAGCGGCATCGGCGCGGCCGTCGCCGCCGCCCTCGCGCAGGCAGGAGCCGCCGTCACGGCCTTCGACCTGAACGGGGAACGCGTCCGGCACGTCGCCGCGCGGCTGACGGCGGCCGGCCACACCGCCACCGCCCGACAACTGGACGTCACCAATCCCTGGGCGGTCGAGGCCGCGCTGGCACTGGCCGAAGCCGAGCACGGGCCGCCGAGCCTCCTGGTGAACGTGGCAGGCGTCCTGCACCGGGGGAGTACGGTCGGCCTTCCGGACGAGCAGTGGCGGAACCTGTTCGCCGTGAACACCGACGGTGCCTTCCACGTCTGCCGTGCCGCCGCCCGGCGCATGGTCCCTCGCGACGGTGGCTCGATCGTCACCGTCACCTCCGACGCCGCCTGCGTGCCACGCGCCCAACTGGCCGGATACGCCGCCTCCGTAGCCGCCGCCACCATGTTCACCCGCTGCCTCGGCCTGGAACTGGCTCCCTTCGGCATCCGATGCAACGTGGTCGCGCCAGGCTCCACCGGTGAGCCCGCGGGCGAGTTCCGGTTCAGTCGGCACGCCACGCCTGAAGCCGTGGCGGACGCCGTGCTGTTCCTGCTGTCGCACCAGGCGCGGCACATCACCGCACAGGTCCTTCCGGTGGGCGCCACCACAGACCTCAATCTCTGATCCACCCAGCAGTCGCGACCAAGGACAAGGGATGGCACCTTCACTGATGCCGGCACGCGGGCAGACACCGATCGCACATTTCCGCCCCACGGACACGCTGTTCTCAACCCCCACCTACACGCTGCTGGCCAAGGGCGGACGCGCCCTCACCACCGTCAGCCTGCCCGACCTGCCGGAGGCGGTTCCCAAGGCCCTGACCGGGCACGGCAGAACCGGCCTGGTCATCGGCGCCATCAGCTTCGACGGCTCCGCCAGCCGACTGCGGTTCGCCGAGCGCGTGACCCGCCATGAGCCGTTGACCGTACGACCCTGTCTCCGCTGCGCCTCCGCCGTCTGGCGCGTCGCCGCCAAGCCCAGCGCCGAAGATCACATCGCAACCGTACGGCTGATCCGCGATCGCATCGCGGCCGGCGAAGCGAACCGCATCGTCCTGGCCCAGACATTGACCGCGACCGGCTCCCATGGCCTCGATGTGACGGATCTCCTGATCCACTTGAGCGGCCGGGCACCGTATACCTTCGCTCTGCCACTCGGCCATGGCCGAACCCTCGTAGGGACATCTGCCGAACTGCTCATTGCTCGGCACGGCCGTGCACTCACAACCCACCCCCTGGCCGGCGCAGCACCGCGCCACCCCACTTCATTCGCCGACCAGAAAGCCGCCCGCGACCTGCTGAACTCGAGGAAGAAGCGGTACGAACACCGGCTCGTGGTGGAATCGGCAGCAGCCACACTCGCCCCCTTCTGCCGCGATCTGCGCGTGCCGAAGCAGCCCCAACTCCAGGCGACCGCGACGATGTGGCACCTCGGCAGCAGAATCACCGCCACTCTCACCGACCCGCCTCCCACCTCCCTAGGGTTGGCCGCCGAGCTACACCCGCCACCCACCTCCTGCGGCACCCCCACCCAGGCCGCCCGCACTCTCATCACCGAGCTCGAACACGGTAATGGAGTCAGACGCGGCTGGTACGCCGGCCTGGTCGGCTGGCAGAACGCCGCCGGCGACGGCGAATGGGCACTCACGCTCTGCTGCGCCGTCACCGAAAGCCCGCGACGGCTGCGGCTCTGGGCCGGCGCGGGCATCACCGCGGCCTCGGAACCGGCGGACGTCCTGCTCGAAACCAGCACCCAGCTGGCGACCATGCTTCAAGCTCTGCACGCCATCCCACGGTTGCACTGAACCGATCCCCGAAAGGAGCCCCGCAGATGTCGTTCCTGCCCGCCGTCCCCTCCTACCCCCTGCCCCACCTGCCCGCCGACGCGTTCCCCGACTGGTCCCTGGACCCCCGCAGAACCGCGCTGCTCATCCACGACATGCAGAACTACTACCTGCGCCCCTTCGCCCCCGCCGCCTCACCCCTCGCCGACCTGCTCGCCAACGCGGCAGCACTACGCGAGACGTGCGTCGAAGCGAACATCCCCGTGCTGTACTCAGTGCAGCCTGGCGGCCAGGACCCCGACGAGCGCGGCCTGTTGACCGACCGATGGGGCAACGGCCCCGGCCCCGACCCGGCCGACACCGACCTCCCGCCCGTGCTCATTCCGAACCCATCGGACCGCGTCATCATCAAGTCCCGCTACAGCGCATTCCACAACACGAACCTCGACGAGGCCCTCACTCACCTGGACTGCGACCAGTTACTCATTTGCGGCGTCTACGCGCACATAGGAGTACTGGCCACCGTCCTGGACGCCTTCATGCGCGACATCCAGCCCTTCGTCATCGGCGACGCCATCGCCGACCTCTCGGCCCACCATCACGCGATGGCCCTCAACTATGTCGCTTCCTGCTGCGGTCGCGTGGTCTCCACCAGCCAGGTCAAGGGCGCTCTGGGAACGAGGACCGTCCCCACGTCGTGACCCCCACCTGCCCGGAGACCCGTCATGGAACCAGCCCTGAACGAGGACGCGCGAGCAACCGTCGACCGGTTACGCCACCGTTATGGCGCCGTCCTGTTCGACTACTGCCACACCACACTCGCCACGGCCGACGCCGAACTGGCCGCCTGCGCCGCGCTCACCAGCGCACACGCCCACGCTGACCGACTCACCGAACGCCGATACCTGCGAGCCTGGCTGTACGCCCTGGCCCGCGTCCACTGCACGACATCCTCCCGCCCAGCATCCTGGCCCGGGATCACCGCCGCACCCCTCCTGCGCGAAGCAGTGAGGGCACTACCGGCAACTCAGCTCGAAGTGCTGAATCTGTCGGTTCGGCACGGCCTGTCCGACCTAGAGATCGCCACGATCTTCGACGCCGGCGCCCTCGAGATCGAATACCTCGTCACCAACGCGATCGACCAGATCGACCGGTGGATCTCCACCAACGTTTACCCCGACCTGCCCGACGAGCCCGCGCCACACACCGCGCGCGCCCTCCTCACCGCCCTCCCCATCGCCGACGAGCCACCCACCATGACGGCCCGCTTGGCCTCGGCCCCACCCCTCGGCGCCGACACACGATGGCGCGCCGACGGCTTCCCTGAACAGAAAGACCCCTTCACCTTCGCCCCCATACGACGCCACGAGGCGGGGGAGACGACCACCCGCCAGGACGACTTCCGAGCCTGGGAACGGCGCAGCCGCCGCACCGAGGAGTTCTGGACCCGCCGCCACGACGAATCCAACCCCGAAGCACACCTCTCGCTCCGCCCACTCGCTCCCGCCCTACGCGTAGGAGCCATGATCACAGCAGCCGTGACGAGCATCCTCGCCGCCGGTGCCCTCTGGTCGTGGCTCCAACCAGAATCCCGCCCGCCCGACGTACACCCTGCGGCAGCCCCGGCCACCATCACCGTGCAACCCAGCCGAGCTCAGCCCGCACCTCTCATCGAGGAACCTCCTCCCAACCGACCCACCACGCCGGCCCCAACAAAGAAACCCACGGCAACGAAGTCACCCTCGCCCACCCCCACCAAGAAACCCAGCCGAGCCGTACCCGGAACTCACCCCGCCACCGAAACGCGCATCCTGGGCGGCCCACAAGACCCACCCACCAAAGACGACCCCACCCGCAGCCCGCGCAAGCTTCGCAAACCACCACCCCCCACAGCGAGCCTCGCACCATCGACCCTGGCCCTGGGCACCACCCGCAGCGGCACCTTCAGGCTCGCCTGCACCGACACTTGCCAGGTCGTCTCGGCAACCGGCTCACCCGGCATCACTGTCTCCGGCACCCGCGTCACCGTCTCGGCACCCACCTCCCAGCCCGGCTGCACTCCCTCCATCGAGAACGGCACCGTCACCATCTCCTGGACCGGCACCACCACCGGCGACGGACGCACCAGCGCAGGCACCACCACCGCCAGCGGCGCCCTCACCCTCCGCGTTACCTGGACGGTCGAAGCCGACCGAGGCTACTGGGTCGCCACCGGACCGGTCAGCCACGTGGGCGACAGGCAGGGCTTCTGGATCAACTGCCCCAGCTGACGAACACCGACGAGGACACCAACGTGAAACGCGCACTCGGCAGCATCACCCGGCGGGAACGACGCTTCGCCGCCGCCGGCGTCATCATCGCCCTGACCCTCCTCTTGCCGGTCGTGGCCGTCGCCGAGCCCGGCCTGCTGCCCGGCACCGGAGACCCCGCACAACCCGGCCTTGAACTGGCCCTCGACGTCGAACGCGGCGACTCCTGCCGCGACACCCTGCCCGCCGACACCCCTACCTACGTGGTCTGCCGCTGGCTCAATCCACCCCAGGACGCCGCACAAGTCGCCACGTTCTGGGCAGCCGACGACGGAACCAACCTCAAAGCCGCACAACCCCTCCCCGCACGGTACGTCCGCTGCAACCAGAAGACGGACCTGTCCACCTCCAGCTCCTGCAAGGGCGGGGAAACCCTCTGCGAGCAGCTCCCCGACGACGACTGGTACCAGTGCACCGACCAGACCACCGGACAAACCACCTACGAGCGGTACGTCAACGGAACCAGGACCGCCCACACCACCCCGCCCACCACCGCCACGCCCACGACCACAGCGACCCCAGCGTCGGCGAGTGCCGAACCCACAGTGGCGCCCACAGGCTCCACCCCGCCCCCGACCATCAGCACCGAACCCATCGACCCCACCGCCACAGCCACAACCCCGACACCCCTGCCGACCGTGAGCGCCGAAACCACCTCCTCCGGCGGCACTGGACCGATCGCCAAGGCCGTCAGCGCCGCTCACTCCACCACACCACGGCTACGCATTTGGGTGGAAAGCGACCTGGCCGACGACTACGCCGCAGGTGACCCCCAGTTCACCACCGCCCTGAACGCCCTCATCGCAGCCGCGAAGCACCCCGGCGTCACCGGCGTCAAATTCGCCGACAACCTCGCCTACACCAACTTCACCCGCGCGCAAGACGTCACCCGTTTCCTCAAGCGAGCCAGCGCCGCCCTGCGTGCGGCCCTGCCCGGCAAGCGCCTGAGCATCGGCGTGGTCGTCCCCGAACTAGGCTGCGGATCCGCGAAAGCCTGCATCCAGGAGATGCGCACCAAAGCCCCACTCGCCACCAAGGAAAACGTCACCCGCTACCTCAAGACCGCAGCCGTCGACCGAGTCGAAGTCTCCACCGGACTGTTCGGCCGCACCTACGCCCAGCACAAAGTCCCCGACCCGAAGACTCGCAGACCCACCCCGATCACCCCCGCCTTGGCCGCCCGCGCCCAGTGGATGAGCATCCGAGCCCTCGAATGGGACACCCTCGCTCAGATCGGAGCCCGCGAATACGGCCTGGCCCACGCCGGCGCCACCTCGCCCTGGGACAAAGCCACCGCCACCGCCCAGATCGACGCCCGCATCGGCACCGCCATCGCCCTCGGAATCCCCACCATCACGCTCTGGGGACACAAGACTGCCGACGGCGACCAGACCTACCGCCTGCTCGACGCCAACCTGACCCCCAACGCCGTCTGGACCGCCCTCACCACCCAACGCCTGCGCGGACGCCTCGCAGTCATCCTCGACCCCTCCTCCACCGAACGCGGCGTCACCACCGACCTCACCGAACTCGCCAAGGTAGCGAGCGACGTCTTCATCCTCACCTGACCACACAAGCACCGATGCGCCACGACGACCCACCCGGCTCGCCCGACAGCCACCCCTTTCCGGACTACGAAGGGCCACGCGGCTTCGCCGACGCCCTCGACGGCGGCTACCCCATCGAAACCGACCTCGAAATCCCACCCCACAAGCCAGAGGAGGACCTGGAACCTCCCGCCACACCCATCAGAGGCGGTCCACTGCACAACCCCCTACCCCCGCCCCCACCCAACCGCTTCTCCGAAGACGACTGGTACGCCCCAGAACCTGCCCGCGCCCGCTGGAAGATCGCCGTCCCCATCGCCGTACTGATCGCCAGCGTCGGACTCGGCATCTGGCTCGCCATCCCCACGGACAATCCACCACGAGCCATCCCGGCCACCCCAACCGTGACCATCACCCCTGACCTGCCCATCAGATCGCTCAGCACGACACCAACGGCACGCCGTACCCACACCCCACACCGCTCGACCCAGACCAGAACGCCCCCGTCCGTGACCCGCTCACCCAAGCGACCTGCAACACGTCCTTCCAAGCGTCCGCAACCCACCGTCACCATCACCACTGCTGTGACCATCACGCTCCGCCCCCGCACCCCTCCGCCGGCACAAGGCCCCGAAGAACCACCGCGCACCACAACCACCGAACAAGCCTGCCTGACCTGGGACGACTGCCACGACGACCCTCCGAAAGGCTGACCAGTGCCACCCATCCGAGCCGTTGCCAGGGCCCGACGATGACCCAGCCCGCACCGACCCTCATCTCCTGGCCCGTAACCACCGTCGCGGCGGTCCTGATCGCCGCCGTCTTTCTCGCGATCGCCTTGGATCGGCTGCGCAACCCCCGCCGCCGCCACGGCCTCGCCCTGTGGTGGCGGCTGCGGTGGCGCCTGTACCCAGGCCGCGGCTTCGCGCGCAGGCTCGAACTCCACTTCCACTACGGGCTCCCCGCCGCCCGCAAAGTGGCCCGCCGAGCCCGCCCCTCCCTACGCGGCTGGTGGACCAGACACGTCGTACGCCGCAACGAGATCGCCCTGTTCCTCGGCTGGGCCCAAGGCTGGATCATCCACTTCCGCACCTACGCCACCCTCGAAGACCACATCCTCTGCCTCGCCCCACACAAAGAAGGAAAGACCGCCCACCTGTCCGGCTGGGTCATCGACGCCCCCGGCGCCGCGGTCGTCACCAGCATCCGCGACGACGTCGCCGAACTCACCGCCGGCCTTCGCAGAGGCGAAGTCCACCTCTTCAACCCGGAACGCTTCGGCTCCTACGCCTCAACCGTGCGGTGGTCACCCGTACGCGGCTGTCACGACCAGTCCACCGCCATCCGCCGCGCCGCCACCATGGTCGCCGCCACCGAGGCCGGCGGCCTCACCGACCAGGCCTTCTGGACCAACCAAGCCGCCATGACCCTCGCCGCACTGCTCTACGCAGCAGGACTGGAAGACCTGTCTCTGGAACACGTCGATGCCTGGACACTCAACGAAGACCCCACCCCCCTGAAAATCCTCACCCGCCACCGCCCCGGCCACGCCACCGACCGCGCCGCAGCTCTCGTCCGCCGCTACCACAACCTCCACGTACGCACCCGCGACTCCATCTACCTCACCCTTCGCCAGGTCCTGCGCTGCATGGACGACCCCGACATGGCCCACATGCTCTGCCCACCACCGGGAGAAGGCCTCGACGTCTCGGACTTCCTCCGACACCGCGGCACCCTCTACCTCGTCTCCGGAGACAGCGCCAACCCCGCGACTCCCATCCTCTTCGCCGCCTTGGTGGCAGAAATCCACCACCAGGCCCGCATCCTCGCAGCTGGCCGCCCCAACCGCCGCATGGACCCACCCCTGACCTTCATCCTCGACGAAGCCCCAGAAATCTGCCCCATCCCACAACTGCCCGGTTGGGTCGCCACCGCCGCCGGATCCGGCTTCACCTTCATCATCGCCGGCCAATCCTGGTCCCAGTTCAAGCACCGATGGACCGAACACGGCGCCAAAACCATCTGGAACAACTGCAAAGCCAAAATGCTCTTCGGCGCCACCTCCGACCCCGAAGACCTGAACGTCATGTCCGACCTCTGCGGCGAAATCGCACT
Organism: Nonomuraea sp. NPDC049504; assembly: GCF_040676845.1. NCBI lineage: Bacteria > Bacillati > Actinomycetota > Actinomycetes > Streptosporangiales > Streptosporangiaceae > Nonomuraea > Nonomuraea sp. NPDC049504. The sequence goes on along the minus strand of NZ_JBFAPT010000061.1, from coordinate 1,183 downwards.
CCCATACCGAGAAAAGTCCGTCGACGGCTCCGGCAAGCCCTACTACACCCGCCGCTGGGAAACCGTCCCCGTGCTACCCCCAGAACAAGCCCGCAGACTACCGACCTGGCGCGCCCTGGTAGTCCGCCGCAACGCCACACCCACCATCGTCCGCGTCGAACGAGTCTGGAGACGAGCCGACTACAAACGCTGGAAAGCCAAAAACGGCAAAATCCCCTTCCCGCCCCTCACGTCCACCAAAACGGAACCTCAACCCCCGACTCCACCACCGCCAGCCTCCACGACACAGCCTCGCGCACTCCGGCCCTGGCATACCAAACGCCCCTCGCACTGACGCTGCCCATGACCCACCCTGGTATCCCCACCGTCGGCGACCCCTCCGACCCCGAACATTCACCCCACCTGCTGGCTGACCCACCCACTCCCACAGGCCCGACCCGCAACCTCCAGCCACCACCCCGCCCCTGGTGTTGGCCCAAGATGCCCCACCGCCGCAAAGCCGACAAGCTCGGCGAACTAGGGGACTGGCTGACCCAAGTCCTGTTCGGCTGGCCAGCCGCCCAACGCGCCATCGCCCCCTGCTGGCCCCGCCACTGGGACGTCACCGAAGAACTCAGCATGCTCTACTGCGCCTGGAAAACCGCCTACCTATGGGAAGGCGCATCCGCAAACGACGCGTGCGAATACCTCGACCGCTGGCTACCCAACGCCCTTGAACGAATTGAAATCAGGCTCCGCCCATGCGGACAAGGCCACCAACCCGACGGACCACGACGCGATGACTCCACGGTGGTGGCGCTCGTACAGGAGGAACTGCGCTGGCTTTGATGCGAAACTACAAATCATTGCGGACGCGCCTCCTACCGTCAGGCGGTTGCACCGGCCCCCACCGTTGGGCGCCGACGCGCCGGCGCACGTTCATGCCAGGTGCTGTCACTTCTCACGGATTGGATCCCGGCTCGCGGCCACAAGCGCGGTCAGAACTCACAACCCTATGGGACGTAACCGTGACCCCTCCGGATCAGGTGAGAGGCGTACTTCCCGGTGGTCCGCGCAGGAAGTCGGCCACCTCGGCTTCAACAGCGGTCTAGGCCGTGTTTCGAAAGATTACGTGTGAGGCGTGTCGATGATCGTTGAACGAAGAGGTCTCCGGTAGTTGGTTCAACGACCAAGAAGAACGAAA
>NZ_JBFAPT010000060.1:0-30919 GCF_040676845.1 Nonomuraea sp. NPDC049504 | reverse complement strand
TCAGCCACGTTCCCAGCCCAACCGCTAACGCCCTGACCAGCCCGCCTTCCCCAAGGCAATGGACGAGAGGGACATCAACTCGCGTAACGCCCTCTGAGACATTCGACCTGCCACGCCATGATTCTGAGACCGCCGTGACTCCGAATGTCTCAGTCGACTTGGCGTCCACCAGGTCACACCTTCTCCCGCACGCCAACTCAATTGAGAAGGGACACCTGTTGAGGCACTGATCGCATTGGGACGGTGCATCGACAGGCTGGAGACGCTTCAGAGGATGGCGAGGTCCGCCAAGCGCTGCGGAATCCGGTACCACGCCTCAGGGTGGGTTCGCTTCCGCCGGGCTATGATCCGTTCTGATGAGCGCCGAGGGTCCTGGGCCACCAGCAGCTCCCCGTCTCGCCGACATCCGGTCCCGCTGGCTCAGCGCCATAACTGCCCGCCTCGACGGCGACCCGGTTGTAGCCGGTGCCGGCTTGGTCGGCTCTCTCGGCGCTGGCCGGGGCGATGACTGGAGCGATATCGACTTGCTGGTCGTCGTGGACGACGCGTGGCTCGACGATTTCGCGGTCCCCGGCGTCGAGGAACCGGCGGACAGCCGTTGGCGCTGAGAAGGATCAAGACACGCTTAGGACTGAAAGACACTCACTTGTAACGCGTCAATCACTATGAGTTGATCACGACTGATATGGCCCTACCGTGCGGGCTATGCCTGCGGAATTTCTGTCTGCCGAGCACCGGGTTGCCTACGCCTCGTTTGTCGAGGTGCCATCGTTGTGGACCTGGAGAAGTGCTTCTTCCTGGACAGCTTCGACCGGAATGTGACCGCGCAGTCGAGGGCCGATTCTCACCGGCTGGGCGTCGCCGTCCAGATCGGGACCGTACGGTACAAGGGGCTGTTCTTGCAGGATCCGCTCGCGGTGCCGTGGCCAGTGGTGGATTACCTGGCCGATCAGTTGGGGGTCGGTGACGCGTCACAGGCCAAGAAGTACGCCGAGCGGCCCAAGACGACGTACGAGCACGCGTGGATGATCCGGGACACCTATGGTTACCACGCCTTCGATGACACCAGCAGCTGGGGCGAGCGGCAGCTGATGCGCCAGTTCCGGACCTTCCTGCACGGCCGGGCGTGGACGCATGCCGAGGGGCCGGTGGCGTTGTTTGAGCAGTCGGTGGCGTGGCTGCGGTGGCATCGTGTGGTGCTGCCCGGGGTGCCGGTGCGGTGGATGAAGACCCTGGCCAAGTGCGGGGCGGGCAGCAAGGCTCCGGCCCTGGACCGGCTGGTCGAGCCGCGTCGGACGGCGACGCTGCTGGCGGTCACCCGGAGCCTGGAGGCCGAGGCGATCGACGACGCTCTCGATCTGTTCGCGCTACTGATGGCCACCCGGTTGACCAGCCCGGCCCGCCGGAAATCCGCCGACGAACGCTTGCGGATGCTGCCCCGGCTGGAGCGGGCCTCCAAGCTGGTGGCCAAGGCCGGCCGCGTCCTGGTCGACCACCTGGACCTGGTCGACCAGCAGGGCGCCGCCTCGATATGGCAGCGATGTGGACCGCGGTGGCCCAGATCGCCGGCACCAGCAAGGAACAGGTCCGCGCTGCGCTGGACGTGGTGGAGGAACTGATCCCTGAAGAGGCCGGCGCGGCCGAGGCGGCGGTGCGCGCCGCGCTGGTGGAGAAGTACAACACCGTGCGCCCGTTCCTGCAGCTGCTGGGCGAGTCCAAGGCGCTGGCCGCGGCGCCGGGCGGGCGCCGGGTGCTGGCCGCGGTGCGCCGGTTGCCGGAGTTGTCGCGGCGGCAGGTGAGCAAGAAGCCGCTGCTGCCCAAGGAGATCGACGCCGCGCTGGTGACCGCGTCGTGGAAGCGGGCGGTGTATGCCAACCCGGACCTGCCGCAGGGCGCGGTGGATCGGGACGCGTACGTGGTGTGCGTGCTGGAGCATCTGATGCGGGCCCTGATGATCAGGGATGTGTTCGCCACGCCGTCGCCACGCCGTCGCTGCGCTGGGCCGACCCGCGCGCGCATCTGCTGGCCGGGGCGCAGTGGGGGCGATCAAGCAGGACGTGCTGGCCTCCCTGTTGCTCACCGCCCCTGTCCACAAGCATCTGAACGACAAGGTCACGGCCCTGGACGCGGCCTGGAAGCAGATGGCCGCCCGGCTGGCGGAAGCGGGCGAGGACGCGCTGGTCTCGGTGGTAACCCCGGCTGGCGGGGGGCGGGCCCGGCTGTCGGTGGAGAAGCTCGGCGCGCTCGGCGAGAGCGAGTCGCTGGCATGGCTACGGGCCGCCTGCCAGGCCATGCTGCCCCGCATCGACTTGCCCGAGCTGCTGCTGGAGGTGCACGCCTGGACCGGGTTCCTGGACGCCTACGTGCATCTGGCCGACATCTCCACTCGCATGAACGACCTGCCGAGATCGCTGGTGGCACTGCTGATCAGCGAGGCGTGCAACGTTGGGCTGACGCCGGTGATCAAGGCCGGGGATGAGGCACCCACCCGGGGCCGGCTCTCGCACGTGGATCAGAACTATGTGCGCGCCGAGACGCACGCCTCCGCCAACGCGATCCTGATCGAGCACCAGGGCAAGGTGGCGGGGATCGGGCAGATGGTCGTGCCGGGCACGCCCCGCGATTCCCTGTACGTCCTGGACTGCCTGATCAACCTGGACGCCGGCCCGAAACCCGAGGTGGTCACGACGGACCAGGCCAGCGACATCGACATGGTCTTCGGGATTTTCTCCATGCTCGGCTACCGGTTCGCGCTCCGCTTCGCCGACCTGGGCGACCAGCGGTTCTGGCGGGCCGACCCGCCCGACGGCAGCGCCGGCGACTACGGGGTGCTGGAGGCGATCGCCCGGAACAGGCCGAACCCCAAGAAGGTGATCACTCAGTGGCCGGACATGCTTCGGGTTGCCGGGTCGCTGGTGACCAACCAGGTGCGTGCCTACGACCTGCTGCGCATGTTCGCCCGCCAGGGTTCTCCGACGCCGCTGGGGCAGGCGTTCGCCGAGTACGGCCGGATCGACAAGACGATGCACCTGCTGAGCATGCTGGACCCGATGGATTCCAAGCTGCCGCCGGAGCCAGGGCAAGCAACTGTCGGTCCAGGAGTCCCGGCACCGCCTGGCCCGCAAGATCTGCCACGGCAACGCCGGCCGGATCCGACCGGCCTATCGGGAAGGCCAGGAGGATCAGCTCGCGGCTCTGGGACTTGTCGTCAATGCCGTCGTGTTGTGGAACTCACGGTATCTGTCGGCGATCGTGGACCAGCTGTGCGCCCAGGGTGTACCGGTCAAGGACGAGGACGTGGCGCGGCTGTCCCCGCTGGGCCACACCCATCTCAACTGCCTGGGCCGCTACGCGATCGCTTCCTCGGCTCCGGACAAGGGCCTGCGGCCGCTCGGAGCGGCGGCGTTGCCCGAGGCCGGCACCGCCAGTGCCACTGGCGTGGACGAGAACGGCGTTCGAAGCGCGGACCGTTCGAATCCCTGGTGACGTGAAGTGGCCGCTGGTGAGAAGGTGTCTCGATTCCCCTGAGCGATCTTGGGGGATGCCAAAGACCTCCTCTGTCAGGGATTGTCACGTCCGTGATCAGGAGCATGCTTGGAATTGGTGGTCCTCCACCATGCGCGGTCACGTCGCGCCCGGGGAGACCAGCCCGGTCTCGTAGGCGAGCACGACGGCCTGCACCCGGTCCCTGAGCCCGAGCTTGGCCAGGATGCGGGCCACGTGGGTCTTCACCGTCGCCGGGCTGAGGGTCAGCCGTTCGGCGAGCTCGACGTTGCTCAGCCCGGCGGCCAGCAGCCGCAGCACCTCCAACTCCCGAGCGGTCAGCTCTGACAGGTCACGGTGCGGGGCCGGAGGGCCGAAGTCGTCCCGGCGGGCGAACCGCTCGACCAGGCGCCGGGTGATGGTCGGGGCGAGCAGGGCGTCGCCGGTGCGCACCAGGGTCACCGCGGCCACCAGGTGCTCGGGGGTGACGTCCTTGAGCAGGAAACCGCTGGCCCCGGCGGCGAGCGCGGTGTAGACGTAGTGGTCGAGGTCGTAGGTGGTCAGGATGAGCACACGGATGTCGCCGGCCACGTCGTCGGCGAGGATGCGCCGGGTCGCCTCGATGCCGTCCATGCGCGGCATCCTGATGTCCATGAGGACGACGTCCGGCCTGGTGCGCCGGGCCGCTTCCACCGCTTCGGCGCCGTCTGCCGCCTCGGCCGACACCTCGATGCCGTCGGCGGCCAGGATCATTCGGAACCCGGTGCGTACCAGGGCCTGATCGTCGGCAATGATCACGCGGAGAGGGTGGCTCATGAGGCTAGCCATGGTACTCGGGCCAAGATCCGGTAGCCGCCCGCGGGGGTAGGTCCCGCCTCCAGGGTGCCGCCGTAGACGGCCAGCCGTTCGCGCAGCCCGATCAACCCGCGCCCGCCCATGTACGACGGGCCGCGCCGCGTGCCGCCGGTGTCGGTGACCTCGATCTCCAGCCGGTCGCCCTCGTGGCGGATCGAGACGGACGCCGCCGCGCCCGCCGCGTGCTTGATCGTGTTCGTCAGGGCCTCCTGGACGACGCGATAGGCGGCCAGATCGACCCCGGCGGGCAACGGGCCGGGCGGCAACGACAGCTCGACGCCGACCCGGATCCCGGCGGCCCGGACCCGGGTGACCAGCGCGTCGAGCTGATCGAGCCCGGGTTGCGGCGCGAGTCCGCCCTGCGGATCGGGCGGCCCGTTCTCCGTGACCTCGTTCTTCGTGGCCCCGTGCCTCATGGTCTCGTTCTCGGTGGCCAGCAGGCCCATGACGTGACGGAGCTCGGACATGGCCGCCCGGCCGCCCGCCTCGATCGCGAGCAGCGCCCGCTTCGACTCCGCGGGCTCCGCGTCCATCACCTTGCGCGCCGCCCCGGCCTGGATCACCATCACGCTCACGTTGTGGGTCACGATGTCGTGTAGTTCGGCGGCGATCCTGGCGCGCTCCTCGTCGACGGCCGCGCGCATGGCCGTCGCCTGGGCCCGCCGGAGCGCGTCGATGTGATCCCGGCCGGCCCGCAGCCGCCCCTGCCAGAAGCGGACGGCCACCGCCAGCACGCCCGCCCCTGTCAGCACGACGATGGGGCCCAGCCAGGGCGGCAGCGTGGGGACGACATCCTGGAAGACCACGCCGGTGAGCACGGCCGCCGCCGCCAGCCCGCCCGCCGCCGCCAGCCGGTGACGGCTGTAGGCGAGCGCGCCGTAGGCGGCGACGGCGCAGGCGAGCACGGTGATCCACGTCACGGCCTCATGGGTGGCCAGCGCAGCGAGCACGACCGTCCAGAAGACGGCCAGCGGGTACCGGCGCCGCACCGCCAGCGGCAACGCGGTCAGGACCACCAGCAGCGGGTGCGGACCCTGCTCTGAGCCGGCCCGCGGGCTTGGCGGGTCCGGGCTCACCGGCCGGGCGGGTGGATCGGGACGCAGTCGCAGGGACACGGCCGCCGGCCCCGGCCGCCCCTCGGTGGACCCGTCGCGCAGATCGGCCACCGCGGCCACCGCGAGCACGGTCAGGAGCAGCGCGAGCACCAGGTCGGCCACCAGCGCTCCGCGGGACGGCCGGGCGCGCGCCTCCTCCGGACGCAACACCTCCCGCACGTACTGCCGCCACAGCCGCCACCTCTGTTCCGCCGTCATCGGGACATTGTCACGGCTGCGCGACCGGCCACGCATCCGTCGCGATGCCGGGAGCCTCGTCCGCCGGGACTACATCGCAGGGATGACACCAGGCTCGGATCGTTCCTCGGAGCTACCCGGATTCGGCACGGCGGCCGACGCGCCCGCCGCACGGCCGCGCCTAGCGTCGTCCCATCCGCGGACGACCGCGGCCTGCGAGGAAAGGCGACACACTGATGGATCTTGCGAGAACGGCGGCCCTCGCCCTGGCCGGGCTGCTCACCCTCACGGCCCCCACCTCCACCGCGGCTGCGGCTGCAGCTGCGGCTCCGGCTCCGGCGGCACCGCGGTTGCCCACGCCGACGGGCTCCCACGCGGTCGGCGTCACGTCCCTGTACCTGAAGGACACCTCCCGGCGTGACCCGTGGGTCCCGGCGGCGACGGCGCGGGAGCTGATGGTCTCCCTGTGGTATCCGGCGGCCGGGACACGCGGCAAGCAGCGGGCCCTGTACGTGACGCCGAAGGAGTCCGAGCTGCTGATCAAGGACGCCGGGCTGCCCGTCGCACCTGACACGCTGAGCAAGGTGCGGACCAACGCGTTCACCGACGCCGTGCCCGCGGGCCGCGAGCGCGCCCTGCCCCTGGTGGTGCTCTCCCCCGGCCTCGGCTCCCCGCGCGGCTCACTCACCAGCCTGGCCGAGGACCTGGCGAGCAAGGGCAATGTGGTGGTCGGGATCGACCACACCTACGAGAGCGTCGCCACCACCTTCCCCGACGGGCGCGTCACCACGTGCGTCGCCTGCGAGAACAAGGAGCCGGACTTCGGGGAGCAGGTGGTCCGGAGCCGCGCGGCGGATGTCTCCTTCGTTCTGGACCAGCTGACCGGCGCGAAGCCGAAATGGCGGGGAGCCAAGCTGATCGACCGGTCACGCATCGGCATGGCCGGTCAGTCCGTCGGCGGCGCGAGCAGCATCGCGGCCATGGTGCGGGACAAGCGCATCCGCGCCGGGGTCAACCTGGACGGCACCACCTTCGCCCCGATCCCCGAGAGCGGCCTGGCCCGGCCGTTCCTGTTCGTGGGGTCGCCGACGATGCACAGCCCCGGCGGCAAGGACGGGAGCTGGGGACGCGACTGGAAGAAGCTGACCGGCTGGAAGCGGTGGCTGGTGGTGACCGGCGCGGAGCACGCGTCCTTCACCGACGTCCCGCTGCTGGCCGAACAGATCGGCCTCGACCTCGGGTTCGCCATGACCGGAGCCCGCTCCGTGGAGATCACCCGCGCCTACGTCGCCGCCTTCTTCGCCCGCCACCTCGCCGGGAAGCCGCAGCCCTTGCTGGACAAGCCGTCCGCCCGCTATCCCGAGGTGACGTTCGGCGGCTAGGGCGTGTTTCAGAAGTGGTGGGCTCATAGCCAGGCGTCGATCACGGCGAGGTGAACGGTCGCTTCGTAGCGCACGGCAAGCTTGTCGAAACGGGTGGCCACCGCCCGGTAGCCCTTGAGCCGGTTGATGCCGCACTCCACCGCATGGCGCAGCTTGTAGGACTCGGGGTCGAACGCCGGTGGCCGGCCACCCTTCGACCCCTTCCTGCGCCGGGCGGCGGCCTGGTCCAGCTTGATCGGGATAGTGGCCTTGATGCCGCGCCTGCGCAGGTAGCGGCGGTTGCCGCGCGAACTGTAGGCCTTGTCGGCCAGCACCCGATCCGGCCGGGTACGCGGCCGGCCCCCGCCCAAGCGCGGCACCCGGATAGCCTCCAAGACCGCCGTGAACTGCGGGCTGTCACCCCGCTGCCCAGCCGTCAGCACGATCGACAACGCTCTGCGGCCCTGCTCGGTGGCCAGATGCAGCTTGGTGCTCAAGCCGCCGCGGGAGCGTCCCAGCCCGTGATCGGCCGGCTCTTCCTGCACCCCGCCCGGCGGCTCGACCTGCAGATCCCCCTTTTCCGCGCCCCGGCGGCGTGCTGATGGGCCCGGCAGACGGTGGAGTCGACACTCACATCCCACGTGATCAGCCCGGCCGCGTCCGCCCGAGCCTGCAAGGCGGTCAGGATCTGCTGCCAGATGCCGGCACGCTGCCAGCGCCGGAACAATCCGTAGATCGTCTGCCAGCATCCGTACCGCTCCGGCACGTCCCGCCACGGCGCACCCACCCGTACCCGCCACCGGATCCCATCAATGAGCTGCCGTTTCGTCCAGATCGGCGGGCGCCCCGGCTTCCGGCCGACCGGCAGCAGCGGCTCCAGTACCGCCCACTGCGCATCGGTCAGATCAGCCCGCTCCGCCACCGGTAAGGTGGTCACGAGGTCTCCGTGCAGATGGTCTTCTTGGTCGTTGACTCATCTACCGGAGACCTCTTCTTTTGTCGATCTACGACACACCGAGCGATCGCCACTCAGGTCACTTCTGAAACACGACCTAGGTCCGATTTGTCCAAGCCGGTGCCGCCATACACCATCGGGATTGAGACCGAGTGGCCAGGGGCGATAGCGGGCCAGGGCAGGCGGGGTTATCGCCATCCAGTTCGGCGCGGAGGCTTCGTTTCCCGGTTATCTGGCAACCTGGCGAATGGTGGAGGCGCACCGCATGGATCCGGTCATCGCCGAGCAGCTCGGCCGCTCCCACCCGCTCGCCCGCCATCTCGACGGCTTCCTCACCGACCTGGCCAACGCCGGCCGCTCCACGCACACCCGGGCGCCTACTGCGGCGACCTGATCGTCTTCGCCGCCCACCACGGCGAGGAGATCAGCGCGCTGTCGGCCACGCCCGTCCGCGCGTTCCTGGCCGAGCTCACCGAGCTGTCGCCGGCCAGCCGCAAGCGCAAGCGCGCCGCCATCGCCTCCTTCGCCAAGTGGGCCGTCCGGCACGACCTCGTGGTCGCCAACCCGATGGACCGCATCGACGCCGTCAAGGTGCCCAAGTGCCTGCCCCGCCCCGCCGCAGCCACCGACGTCGCCAAGATCTTCGCGGTGATCTGCTCACGCAGACCGCGCAAGGAAGCGCCGCTGGACCGGCTGCGCGACCGGGCGCTGTTCGAGACCGCCTACGTGTGCGGCGCCCGCGCCTCCGAAGTCTGCGGCCTGTACGTCGAAGACCTGGACCTGCGCCTGGACGACGAACACGTGCGCATCCACGGCAAGGGCGGCAGCGTGCGCACCGTGCTGTTGGACGACCGCGGCTACGTCGCCCTGCTCAAGCTGTACCTGGCCCGCGCCGGCTACACCGCCGGGCCGCTGTTCCGTGCCTCGATCAAACGGCCGCGGCGGGCCCTTGTCCTACGACGCCGCCCACCACCGCTGGCAGACCTACTGCGCGCAGGCCGGGGTCGAGATCGACATCCACCAGCTGCGTCACGCCCACGCCACCGAACCCATCAACGCCGGCGTCTCCATCGAGGCCGTGCGGCGGCGCCTGGGGCACGCCTCCACTGAGACCACCCAGCTGTATGCGTTGCTCGACGACAAGGTCGCCGACGCCGAGATCCGCGCCGCCCGCCGACGCCGCGACCGGGCAACCCGCTGAAGAACCATCACGACCAAGAGCGACCTCACTCGTTGCGGCCAAGATCCGTCTCAGCGCCAACGGTTGTCCGCTGGTTCCTCACCCCCGGATCAGGCCCTGGCCCGTCTGCGGGCGGGCTACCCGCTGGCTGAGGAGGATGTCGCCCGCTTGTCACCGTTCGGCCGCCGGCATATCAACGTGATCGGCACCTACACCTTCGCGCTGCCGGACCTCGGTCCTGCGGGCGTGCGGGACCTGCGCGATCCGGATCGCCCCGACTGCGATGACTGACGTCGGCGGCGATGCCCGCTCGGAGTTGTTTTGTGGAAGCGGGGCTGCGGGCGGCGGTGTACCCACCGGTGCTGCGCGGCTGCGCGGGTACCGAGCGGCGCTGCGGGTGGCCCTGCTGACGTGCGGGGCCATCCGCCTCGATGGGGAAGCGCCGAGCGTTGTGGGGGCGTGGGCGGTTCAGCCGGCCAGGGCGGCGAGTTTGAGGGCGGCGGCCGGTTCGATGCCCAGTTCGTGGGCTGCGGCCATGACCGCGTCGGCGGGGTCGGTGTGCTGGGCGAGGTGGCGGGTGGTGGCGGCCATGAGCTTGGCGGGGGTGTCGGGCGGCAGGCCGAGGTCGTTGGTGATGGCGCGCACGGCCAGGGTGACCGAGCAGACGCCGGTCTCGGGCAGGTCGAGCTGGACCTCCCGCGCCGCTGCCCAGTCACCGGCCAGGGCGGCGATGACGGACCGGGCCTGCTCGTACCCGGTGGCCAGCAGAAAGGTGGGGGCGCGGCCGTAGCTCTTCATCCCGATGGTGTAGTAGCCGGGCTCGGGGTGGGCCAGCTCGTCCACGCCGTGCGGGCGGACGGTGCCGCAGGAGTGGTCGTTGGGGTCGATCAGCGGCGCGAGCAGCCGGGTGGTGCCGAGGATGGGGTCGAGGTCGAGCCGCAGTTCGGCGGCGATGGAGTGGTCCGGCCGGTAGCCGGTGGCGGCCACGACCCGATCGGCCTTGAGGGTGCGGTCGGAGCCTGCGGGCTGCCGGGAGCGGAGCTCGACGGTGCCGTCGGTCAGGACGCGGAGGGCGCCGACTTTGAAGCCCGCGGCCAGATCGATGAGGCCCTTGTCGACGAGCAGGCGCAGCCCGGAGCCGAGGGAGCCGCGGGCGGGCAGGGCGTCGGCTTCGCCGCCGCCGTAGGCGCGCTCCGGCGCGTCGGCGCGGATGGCCCAGGTGATGCGGGTGCCCGGCGCCTGCTCGGCCAGGTCGGCGAGCGCGAGGAGCGTGGTGGCGGCCGAGTGGCCGGCGCCGACCACGACCGTGTGCCGGCCGGCGAACCGGTCACGGTGGGCGCCGAGCACGTCGGGCAGGGCGTGGTCGATCCAGTCGGCCGCCTCGCGCTCGCCGCGGGCGGGCAGCCCGTTGGCGCCGAGCACGTTCGGCGTCGTCCAGGTGCCGGAGGCGTCGATCACCGCCCGCGCGCGGATCTCGCTGCCGTCCTCCAGCTGGACGACGAACGGCGCGTCCTCGCGGCCTGCTGTGCGGAGCCGGTCGACGTCCAGGCGGCTGATCGCCGCCACGCGCGCCCCGTAGCGGGTGTGCGGAGCGATGGCGTCATGGCCGGCCAGCGGCTCAAGATAGGCGGCGACGAGCTGCTGTCCGGTGGGCAACGCCTCGGGGTCGGGCGCCGTCCAGCCGCAGGCGCGCAGCAGGCGCACCGCGGCGGCGTCGGTGTTGTAGCGCCACGGGCTGAACATGCGTACGTGTCCCCACTCGCGCACCGAGGAACCGGCGACGGGCCCGGATTCCAGGACGACGAAGGGCAGGCCGCGTTCGGCCAGGTGCGCTGCGGCGGCCAGGCCCACGGGGCCGGCGCCGATGACGGCCACCGGCAAAGCGGTGTTCATCGGGCGAAGTCCTTTCCAAGGCGAGCGGTTCTGCGGAGCGGCGCCAGGGCCAGGCCGGCCACGGCGTACATCACCAGGCCGTAGGCCAGCACGATGAGACTGACGAGGGCCGCGTCGGCGGACAGGCCGGCGACCAGCAGGGCCAGGGACAGATTGCGGATGATGGTGGTCATGGCGGCGGCCCGCCGGGCCTCCGGGCTGTCGAGGCCGGGAGCCGCATAAGCGGCCAGGCTGAGGAACGTCAGCAGGGCGAAGGCGGCCCAGCCGGAGGCCGGGATGCCGGTCAGGCGGTCGGCGGTGGTGGCCAGGATGGAGAGCGTCGAGGTCACCAGCAGCACGTCGGCCACCCGCCTGCTGACCTTCTGTACCCGCTCGGCGGTGCCGGGCGATCGGGCGCGCAGCCACATCCCGGCGGCGAGCGGGATGAGCTGGGCCAGCAGCATCGCCACCACCTGGAGACCCGCGCCTCCTCCCACGGGCGCGCCGGCGTACGGTGCGGCCAAGCTCCAGGCGGGCACGGCGAGCAGGCCCAGGACGGCAAGCGTGCCTTGCAGGCTCACTCCCAGGGCCAGGTCGCCGCGGGCGTGGTAGGTGAGCAGGGCTCCGGTGCCGCCGCCGGGCGCGGCGGCGGCCAGGATCACCCCGTACGCGATCGCGCCGTCCAGGCTCAGCAAGCGGACGAGCAGGACCGCGATCGCCGGTACCACCACCACATTCACCAGCACGGCCGCCGTCAGAGCGAGCGGACGGCGAAGCAGTGCCGCCAAGCCGGGAGGCGTCAGCGAGGTGCCGACGGTCAGCATGGTCGCCAGCAGCAGCACGACCAGCGCCAGGGTGATCAGCGGAGAATCCATGTCACAGGCCGTAGGCGGCCAGGACGCCGCCGGCGTAGGCGGCGATCGGCGCCGCCACGTGCTCGGCGTCGCGGTGCACGCCGCGCAGGGTGTTGGAGGCGAAGGAACGCTGGAACTCCAGTCCGACGTACCCGAGGCCGAGGTGGGTGGTGGACAGGCCGCCCGCGTGCAGGGGCAGCCCGGTCGGGTCGAGGGCGCCGAGCGGGGCCAGGTAGTCCAGGTGTGGCAGGTAGCCGGTCGCGTAGATCACCGCGTCGACGCGCTCGCGCTCGCCGTCGGCCCAGATGAGGTGGTCGCCGTCGAAGGCGGTGAACATGGGGCGGCGCTGCAGGCGGCCGTCGGCGAGAGCGGCGGCGTAGTCACCGGTGTCCATGACCAGGGTGCCGCTGGCGACGCGGGCCAGCCATGCGGGCGGGAGCTGGTCGAAGCCGGTGGTGGTGTGCCAGTAGTGCACGTCCTTGCCGCCGACGATCTGCGGCATGAGCTGCAGCGGCTGGCGGGAGGCGATCGTGACGTCGGCCACCTCGGCCAACTCGTAGGCGACCTGGACGGCGGAGTTGCCGCCGCCGACCACCACGACGCGCTGCCCGGCGTAGTCCTTGGGGTTGCGGTAGCCGGCCACGTGCAGGGCCTGGCCGGTGTAGCCGTCCTGGCCGGGCAGGGCGGGGACGAGCGGGTTGCCGAAGGAGCCGCTGGCCGCGATCACGCCCATGGCGCGCAGCGTCTCTCCGGCGGCGGTGTGCACCAGGAAGCCGCCCGCCCCGTCGGCTTCCACCGCGGTGACCCGGATGCCGGTGCGGATCTCCGCATTGAGGCCGTCGGCGTAGCGCTGCAGGTAGGCGACGACTTCGTCGCGGGTGGGGTAGTGGTCGCCGTCGCCGGGGAAGTCCTGGCCGGGCATGGCGCTGTAGCGGGCGGGCGAGAACAGGGTGAGGCTGTCGTAGTAGCTGCTCCACGAGCCGGTGGGTGCCGGGCCGGCTTCGAGGATGACGGGGGTGCGTCCATTAGCGAGCAGGGCGCGGGCGGCGGCCAGACCGGACTGGCCGGCGCCGATGACGATGGTGTCCATGCCGCCGCATCATATCCTCATATCCAGAAATGACAATACGGTAGAGTCGTGCCATGCAGACGGCAGGCAGTGGCATTCAGCTCACCGACGCGGCGCGCGGCTTCCTCAAGGCGCTGGCCAGCGACACCCGCCAGCAGATCCTGTTCTTGTTCGAGGGCGGGGTGGAGCTGACCGTGAGCCAGGTGGCCGAGCGCCTGTCGCTGGCCCAGTCGGCCACCTCCACCCACCTGGCGACGCTGCGCGAGGGCGGGGTGCTCACCTCGCGGCGCGAGTGGAAGACCGTCTACTACCGCGCCAACCCCGACGGGGCGCGGCAGGCGCTGGCCGACCTGCAGGCCGCCCTGGCCGCCTGCTGCCCGCCGGGCGACGGCCCGCCCGCCGGCGGCTGCGGTGGCTGACCGGCCTGGCGTCCGGACGTACTGGCTAGCTTAGGTTCTCATCTAATTTGACAATCCTCTAATCAGTGGCTCAGAATCTGAGCTGTTTAGATGAGCTTCTATTCAGGAGGTGCGCGATGCGCGCTCTGCTCACCCGCCTGCGCCGCCCCGCCGACATCTCGGGTGACGTCTCGGGCTTCACCTTCAACGAGGCGACCTCGGAAGTGTGCGACCGCACCTGCCGCGCCGACGCCGCCCTCGATCGAGCCCGCACCTTCGCCCTGTCCTTCCGCTGACCACCCATCTGGAGAGCCGTCATGAGTGACCGTTGCTGCGGCACCGTCGCCGTCGAGATCGAGCAGTTCGCCGCTCCTCAGCAGGCCGCCTCCGGGCAGCCGGGTAACCTGCCGGTCGTCGTGATCGGCGCCGGTCCGGTCGGCCTGGCCGCCGCCGCCCACCTGGCCGAGCGCGGCATCGACTTCACGGTCCTGGAGGCCGGCGACCGCGTCGCCGCCTCGGTGGCCCGGTGGGGCCACGTGCGGGTGTTCAGCCCGTACCGGTACAACATCGACGCTGCCGCCCGCCGCCTGCTGGAGGCCGGCGGCTGGAGCGCGCCCGACCCCGACTGGCTGCCGACCGGCGCCGAGCTCATCGACGACTACCTCGCCCCGCTGGCCAAGCTGTTCGGCGACAAGGTACGGCTCGGCGCGAAGGTGAGCGCGATCAGCCGCCTCGGCTACGACCGGGTCCGCACCGCCGGACGCGACGACACCCCGTTCCTGATCCGCCTGGCCGGCGGCACAGAACTGACCGCCCGCGCGATCATCGACGCCTCCGGCACCTACACCAGCCCGAACGTGCTCGGCGCGAGCGGCCTGCCCGCCCACGGCGAGCACGAGGTGGTCGTCGACCACGCCCTGCCGGACGTGCTCGGCGCCGACCGTGACCGCTACGAGGGTAAGCACACCCTGGTCGTCGGCGCGGGCCACTCGGCCGCCACCACGCTGCTCGCGCTGGCCGAACTCGAGAACACCCCGATCACCTGGGCGATCCGGGCCGGCGACGCCGGCCGCACCTACGGCGGCGGCGAGGCCGACGCGCTCCCGGCCCGCGGCGCGCTCGGCACCCGGCTGCGCGCCCATGTCACCTCCGGCCGCATCCAACTCCTGACCGGCTTCTTCACCCACCGCGTCACCGCCACCGACCAGGGCGTCGAGGTGGTCAGCCGCGACCCCTCCGGCCACGAGCAGAGCGTCACGGTGGACCGGATCGTGTCGGCCACCGGCTACCGCCCCGACCACTCCATCGCCTCCGAGCTCCGGCTCGACCTGGACCCGGTGCTCGGCTCCACCCGCGCCCTGGCCCCGAAGATCGACCCCAACCAGCACTCCTGCGGCACCGTCCCCGCTCACGGCGTCGACGAGCTGGCGCATCCCGAGCCCGGCTACTACGCGGTCGGGGTCAAGAGCTACGGCCGCGCGCCGACGTTCCTCATGGCCACCGGGTATGAGCAGGTCCGCTCGGTCGTGGCGGCGCTGGCCGGGGACTGGGAGGCGGCCCGGGACGTGCAGCTCGACCTGCCCGAGACCGGCGTGTGCTCCTCCGGCCTGGCCGAGGCCCAGGAGCAGCGGGTCGGTCTGGCCACCGGCATCAGCGGCGGCCTGCTGTCCACCCCGCTCCCCCTCGCCACGGTCTCCTCCGGCGACGGCGGCGGCTGCTGCGGCTGAAAGGAACACCCCCGATGTCCGACGGCTACCCGACTGCCGCTCAGAAGGAGGCATTGCGCCTCATCTGCGACCACGAGCCGATGCCCGCCCACTGGCTGGCTGAGGCCCTGGTCGCCGCCCGCAGGCCCAGCACCAACCCCGGCTACACGCGCGCGATCGCCCAGATGGCGGGAACGCTCGCCTGGCGGCTGCAGGCCCAGGGCTTCATCGTCGAGACCCTCCGGGGCGGGTGGGCGACCACGGCCGAGGGGCGGGCGCTGATCGCCTGTCCGGCATGAGTTCCCCCGCAGAGACCGCCGCCCCCGAACACGAGGG
This sequence comes from Nonomuraea sp. NPDC049504, assembly GCF_040676845.1. NCBI lineage: Bacteria > Bacillati > Actinomycetota > Actinomycetes > Streptosporangiales > Streptosporangiaceae > Nonomuraea > Nonomuraea sp. NPDC049504. The sequence continues at coordinate 15,558 of NZ_JBFAPT010000060.1, read as the reverse complement.
CGGCGGTCCGCCACGTTCCGGCCGCGGATGGTCGGTCGTGGCAGCGCTGGCCGTCACCCAGACCGTCGGTTACGGCGTGCTCTACTACGCCTTCTCCGTCTTCCTCGCTCCCATGGCCCGCGATCTGCATGCCACGCCCGCGCAGATCGCCGCGGCGCTCACCGTGTCCATTCTGATCGCCGCGGTGTGCGCGCCGTTGGTCGGTCGCCTGCTGGACGCTCGTGGCGGGCGCGTCCTGATGACCGCTGGGTCGCTGCTGGGCACCGTGGCGGTGCTGGCCTGGTCGCGGTCGCCGACAAGGCGCTGGCCCCGCTCGGCGCCGTCGCCCTGGCCCAGGCCGCGGGTTACGGCTGGGTGATGGGCGCGGTGGCCGCCGCCTGCGCGATCGCCGCGTTCGCGCTGGTGGCCTACCACCGCCTACAATTTCGACAGACTTCGAATCAGGAGGGGTTGTCATGACCGTCCCCACCGGCCAGTGCTGCGCCCCGATCGCCCGCGAACCGCTGGCCGAGGACACCGCGGCCGAGCTCGCCGTGATGCTCAAGGCGGTCGCCGACCCGGTACGGCTGCGCCTGCTGTCGATGATCGGCTCTCACGCCGGCGGCGAGGCGTGCGTGTGCGACCTGACCGACGCCTTCGACCTGACCGCCCCCACCATCTCCCACCACCTGAAGGTGCTGCGCACGGCCGGGCTGATCGACGGGGAGCGGCGCGGCACCTGGGTCTACTACCGCATCATCCCCGAAGCGGTGAACAAGCTCGGCGCCCTGTTCGCCCCGCTCACCGAGCCCGCCCCCCAGCCTGCGGCGGGACGCACAGAGCTGGAACTGCTGCCCGCATGACGGCCGCCCCCCGGCCCGTCGACGTCCTGGTGATCGGCGGCGGGCAGGCGGGCCTGGCCGCCGGGTACTACCTGCGCCGCGCGAAGACCGACTTCGTTCTCCTCGACGCCCAGGACAGCGCCGGCGGCGCCTGGCGGCACGCCTGGAACAGCCTGCGCCTGTTCTCCCCAGCCCAGTACAGCTCGCTGCCCGGCCGCATGATGCCCATCCCACCCGGCGGCGGCTACCCGAGCGCCGCCGAGGTCGTCACCTACCTGACCGACTACGAACGCCGCTACGACCTGCCGGTCCTGCGCCCGGTGACCGTGCACGCCGTGCGGCGCGGTGACGGCCATCTCCTGGTGGAGACCGGCCACGGCACCTGGCAGGCCAAGGCCGTGATCAGCGCCACCGGCACCTGGTGGCGCCCCTACATCCCGTACTATCCGGGCCTGCGCGACTTCGGCGGGGAGCACCTGCACACCGCCGGCTACCGCGGCCCCGAGCCGTTGCGCGGCAAGCGCGTGGTCATCGTCGGCGGCGGCAACTCCGCCGCCCAACTGCTGGCCGAGCTGACCACGCTCGCCGAGGTCACCTGGGTGACCCAGCGACCACCACGCCTGCTGCCCGACGACATCGACGGCCGCGCCCTGTTCGACCTGGCCACCCGCCGCCACCGCGCCACCCAGGCGGGCGAACAAGCGGGCGAACAAGCGGGCGAGCCTACGGCGGGCATCGCCGACCTGGGCGACATCGTCGCCGTCCCACCCGTGCGCGAGGCCCGCGACCACGGCCTGCTCAAGGCCGAACCCATGTTCACCCGCATCACCTCCCGCGGCGTCGCCTGGGCCGACGGCAGCACCCTGGCCTGCGACGTGATCCTGTGGTGCACCGGCTTCCGGCCCGCCCTGAACCACCTGGCACCCCTGGGCCTGCGCGGCCCGGACGGGCTCATCCCCACCCGCGGCACCCAGGCGATCGGCGAACCCCGCCTGCACCTCCTCGGCTACGGCGACTGGACCGGACCTGCCTCGGCCACCCTCATCGGCGCGGGCCGCACAGCCCGGCAACTGGTCGCCGAGATCGTCGCCCAGCTGCAGTGAGCCTCGCGTCGCGCCTGGAACTCGCCGTCTTTAATTAGATTCTCATCTATCTTGACGAGCATCGAAGCAACATGAGATCGTAGCGATTGCTTAGACATCCATCTAATTATGAATGCTGGGTGGGCGATCCACTCTGCCCGGCAGGGAGACCACGATGACGAATCAGACCAGCGGCGGCTTCCTCGGCGACCTGGACGAGGCCTTCACCCCGCCCGCCGCCGGAGGCTGCTGCGGCTCCCCTTCCTCCGTGGGCGAGCCGTCCGACGCCGCCGGGCAGGCCGCCGCGGGGACGGCCTGCTGCGGCAGCCCCGCCGCCGCGACCCAGGCCGCCCAGAGCGGTTGCTGCGGCCAGGCCCCCGCTCAGGCCGCTCCCCAGGCCGGTGTTCAGGGCGCGTCCGGGTGCTGCGGATGACCAGCACAGCATCCGGCCTCGGCCAGGGTGGGCCTGATCTGGCCGCCCTGGCCGAGGCGGTGTCGGCCACCCGCATGCAGGCCACGGTGCGCGAGCTGGCCGGTGACCGCTATGCCGGGCGGCGCGTGGGCAGATCCGGCGGCCGCGCCGCCGCGACCTGGCTCGCCGCGCAGCTCGGCGAACTGGGCGCCCAGGTGCAGGTGTCGGAGTTCGACGTCGCCGGCGTCCGCGAGCTGTACGCCACGCCCATGCTCGCATGGCGCGGCACCGGGCAGACACAGCACCTGGAGCACCGCCGTGACTTCGTCGAGCACCTGGCCTCCGCCGAACTGCCACACCCGCGCACCGCCCTGCTGACCACGGTCCCCGAGACCGACTCCGGATCCGGCTCGGAGACCGGCTCGGAGACCAGCCTGCGCGGCCGATGGGTGCTGGCCGACGCCACCACCTGGGGGCGAGCGTGTGAGCTGGCCGAGGCGCAGGGCGCGGCCGGAGTGCTGACCGTACGCGGCACCGACACCGACGGCTGGATGCCCAAGATGATCGCCGGCCCGCCTGCTCGCGCGGTGCCCATCATCGCCGTGCGTCCTGAGGTCCACGGGCACCTGGCCGAAGCGCTGCATGGTGGCCCGGTTCAGGTGACCGGCTCGATGCCGTTGCGGCAAGTCGCCACCCGGGGTTGCAACGTCTACGCCCGTTTTCCCCGCAAGGAGACCGACAGCCACCAAGGTAGTGCCGGTCACGGCGACGGGCCCGTCGGCGGGCCCGTCGGCGGGAACGCGGGGCCGCGGGTGTTGCTAAGCGCGCACTACGACGGCGTGGGCGACGATCCCGACCGGCGCCTGCCCGCGGCCGCGGACAACGCCTCCGGAGTGGCCGCGGTCCTGGAGGCCGCCTGCGTGCTGACCGCCGCTCCGCCGCCCGGGGCACTGGAGCTAACGGTGGCCTTCCTGGACGCCGAAGAGGCGGGCGCGTGGGGCTCGGCCCACCACGCCCCCACCCTGCCGCCGGACACACTCGTGATCAACCTCGACGGTGCCGCGCACCTGCACCAGGCCGCCGCCGTCGAAGCGGGCGGCCCCGCCCACGCCCTGCTCGCCACCCTGGACCAGGCCGCCCGCCTGACCGGCGTGCCCTTGCGGGCGGGCGCGATGGCCTCCGACAACCGCCGCTACGCCGCCGCCGGCCTGGCCGCGATCGGCATCGGTATGGGCATGCCCGGCTACCAGACCCCCGCCGAAACGCCCGACCGCGTCCAGCCGGACACCCTGGTGGCAGCGGCTCAGCTGTTGGTGGCCACCGTGTGGCTCCTGGCGCCCTCGATCGCCTCAGCATGGTGACGGGCGTGCACGGCGCCGTGGTGTGAGCGGGATCGTCATGGACGTGCGTCGGCCTCCGGCGACGGGGCGGACGCCTCCACCGGCGATCCGGGCGTCGGCTGCGGGCCGGGCGAGGGCTGGACGGGCGAAGGCACCGTCGCCGGCGGCGTCCCGACAGGCGGCTCGGCGGGCTCGCCTGCTACGCGACGGGCAAGCTGGCGGCGCGCCAGCGTGATGGCGGCGTACAGGCCGGCCGCGGCGGAGGCCTCCTGCAGGAGGCCGGTGAGCAGGTCGAGAATCTGCATGACGTTCTTTCTCATGAAGGCGAGCACGCCGTCAGGCGGCCCGCGGCGCGTACGGGAATTGCTCCTCAGCACAGCGGCAACCGAGGGTGACCAGCCAGATCAGGGGCAGGCGCAGACCGAAGTGACGCCGGGGCCGATCGTCCGGGCCGCCCCGGCGGGCCGACCCCGCATCGGCGGCCATTTGGGGCCAGGGGTGTCTACGCTGTGATTCCCGGGCGGGCGGGCGGGCGTCGGCGCCGTCGGCGAGATGGAGGAGCGTGCGCTCGTGAAAGATGTCGCATCGGCCAGCGCCTTAGCCAAGCAGGACGGGCCACTGGCCGATCCCGAGCAGGTGCGGACCCTTCAGCAGCTCGCTCAAGCACTGAGCCTGCTGCTCGCCGGCTCGGGACTGTCGATGCGGCAGGTGGCGAGCCGCACCAAGCACGACCCGGCGCCGGTGGCACGCGAGACCGGCGGAAAGATGCTGCGGGGCGAGCGCCTTGCCAGCAAGGCCGTCACGCTGGCGCTGGTGACCCACCTGGGCGTTGCGGTGCCAGACCTTGCGGCCTGGGAACGCGCCTGGCAGCGGGCCTTCCTGGACGAGGGCGGAGTACGCACCGCGCCACCGCGGGGGCAGATGGCCGAGCTGCGCGAGCTCGTCACCGAGCTCCGCGAGACCGTCCAGGCTCAGCAGGACAAGCTGAGCAGGCTGAGTGACCAACTGGCCGATCTTCAACGCTCCCCGGCCGGCGCCGCTCCTGCTGCGGCGAGTGCGGCGAGGTTGTCGCTGACGCTTCAGATGCAGATGGAACAGGCCGCGGCCCAGGTAGCGCGGCAAACCGTCGCCGAGCTGGCGACTGACCTGGTGCGCCGACATCCGAAGCTGGAGGTGGATCTGCTGGTCTTCATGCAGGAGATCGCCCGGGTTGCGGCGCGGGGCTACCTCAAGGAACTGGCTGCCGAGGTGGCGCGGCGCAACCCGAACCTTGAGATGGATCTGCTGCTTGTGATGCAGGAGGCGGTCGCCCCGACGGGGCGTGAGGTGGTCCGGGAGATCGCCCGAGGCATCACCTGACGGCATCCACCCGGCGGCGCGGGACCGGACGCCACGCGCCGCCCTGGCCTGATGCGGCTACAGCTGCGTGATCAGCTTCTCGATGCGGGCGCGGATGTCGTCCCGGATCGTGCGGACGGCCTCGATGTCCTGCCCGGCCGGGTCGTCGAGTTTCCAGTCCTCGTAGCGTTTGCCGGGGAAGATCGGGCAGGCGTCGCCGCAGCCCATGGTGATGACCACGTCGCTGGCCTCGACCGCGTCGACGGTGAGGACCTTGGGCTGGGCGGCGGTGATGTCGATGCCGACCTCGTGCATCGCCTCGATGGCGGCGGGGTTGACCTGATCGGCCGGGGCCGATCCGGCCGAGCGGACTTCGATCCGGCCTGCGGCCAGGTGGGTCAGCCAGCCGGCGGCCATCTGCGAGCGGCCGGCGTTGTGGACGCAGACGAACAGGACGGACGGTTTGTCAGCCACGGGCGGGCTCCTCTGCGGTGAACAGGCGGCGGCCGGCCAGGCTGACGTAGACCAGGGCGACCAGGACGGGAACTTCGATGAGCGGGCCGACCACGCCGGCCAGGGCTTGGCCGGAGGTGACGCCGAAGACGCCGACCGCGACCGCGATGGCCAGTTCGAAGTTGTTGCCGGCGGCGGTGAAGGCGAGCGTGGTCGTCTTGTCGTAGGGCAGGCCGATCGCCCGGCCTGTGAGGAAGCCGCCGCTCCACATGAGGGCGAAGTAGGCCAGCAGCGGCAGGGCGATGCGGGCCACGTCCGCGGGCTGGGAGGTGATGGTGTGGCCTTGCAGGGCGAACAGGATCACGATCGTGAACAGCAGCCCGTACAGGGCGATCGGGCTGATGCGCGGCAGGAAGCGCTGCTCGTACCAGGCTCTGCCCTTGGCGCGTTCGCCGAGCTTGCGTGAGGCGTAGCCCGCGAGCAGCGGGATGCCGAGGAAGACGAGCACGTAGAAGGCGATGTCGAAGGCCGAGACGTCGAGCGCGGCCTGCGGCAGGCCGAGCCAGCCGGGCAGCACCTGCAGGTAGAACCAGCCCAGCGCGCCGAAGGCGATCACCTGGAAGATGGAGTTGAGCGCGACCAGGACGGCGGCTGCCTCCCGGTCCCCGCAGGCCAGGTCGTTCCAGATGAGCACCATGGCGATGCAGCGGGCGAGCCCGACGATGATCAGGCCGGTGCGGTACTCGGGCAGGTCGGGCAGGAAGCTCCAGGCCAGGGCGAACATCAGCGCCGGGCCGAGCACCCAGTTGAGCAGCAGCGACGCGAGGAGCAGGCGGCGGTCGCCGGTGACGCTGCCGAGCCGGTCGTAGCGGACCTTGGCCAGCACCGGGTACATCATCAGCAGCAGACCGAGCGCGATCGGCAGTGAGATCTCACCGACCCTGACCGCCTCCAGCGCGGCGTCCAGGCCGGGCACCCATCGCCCGAGCAGCAGCCCCGCGCCCATGGCGGCGATGATCCACACCGGCAGGAACCGATCCAGCACCGACAGAGCACCGATCACGCCGGCCGGCGCCGCGACCTGCGCGGGTTGCGCCGACATCACCGCGGCACCGCCGCTGCAGCGGCCGGCAGGCCGGCGGGCCCAGTGGCAGGCCCACCGGTGGACCCACTGGCGGGCAGGGTCAGCAGCGCCGACAGCTCGCCCAGTGTCTCGGGCACCAGGCGGTAGTACACCCAGGAGGCGCGCCGCTCGGAGGTCAGCAACCCCACCTCCTTGAGCACCTTCAGGTGGTGGCTGATGGTCGGCTGGGACAGCTCGAACGCGTCGGTGATGTCGCACACGCACACCTCACCGCCCGCGCGACTGGCCACGATCGACAGGATCCGCAGCCGCACCGGATCACCCAGCGCCTTGAACACCCGGGCTACCGCCGCGGCCTGTTCGGCGTCGAGCGGCTCGCGGGTCAGCGGCGGGCTGCACTCCAGGATCTCCAGCAGTTCCATCCACTGCCCTTCCATATAGACATTCATCGAAATAGGTATGTGTCTATATTGACATGTGTCTCTGCCTGCTGGGAACAGAGAGGATGCTCTCAGCCGGCCGGGACGCCGATGTCGGCCAGCAGGGCGCGGACCCGGCGCTCGATGTCGTCGCGGATCGGGCGGATCTGCTCCGGTGTCTTGCCTTCCGGGTCGTCCAGGTCCCAGTCCAGGTAGCGCTTGCCCGGGTAGACCGGGCAGGCGTCGCCGCAGCCCATGGTGACCACCACGTCGGCGGCCTGAACGATCTCGCTGGTCCACGGCTTGGGGAACTCGCCGGTGATGTCGATGCCGCGCTCGTGCATCACCTCCACAACGGCCGGGTTGATCAGCTCGCCCGGCTCGGTGCCGCCGGACCAGCCGAGGGCGCGTTCGCCGGCCAGGCGGGCGAAGAAGCCGAGCGCCATCTGCGAGCGGCCGGCGTTATGCACGCACAGGAACAGCACGATCGGCACGCCGCTGGAGTCCTTGCCCTCGATGCGGGCCAGCGCGCGCAGCCGCTGGCGGGCGAACCGCTCGGCCAGCAGCGGCAGGTAGTTGGCGATGACGGCGCGGCCGGCGAACTGGTCGTAGCTGGCGTGCAGGAAGCGCTCGATGGTCTCGGTGCCGAAGGTGCCGGCGAACTCGGTGGCGAGCGTGCGGGCTGCGGTGAGCAGGGCGTGCTGCTGGTCGACGGTCAGATCAGCGTGGCGGTAGATGCTGTCCATGAAGGGCTTCGGCTGCGTCGCTCATATCGACGGCTGTCGATTTCGATATGCATCGATATTGGCAGCCGTCGATGTCAGGTAGGTGAACGCCAGTCGAACAGCGATCCTTGCGGTCTCAGGCTCCAGTCACAGCGCTGCGGCGTTCGATCAGCATCACGTCACGCCAGACGCCGTGGTGGCGCCCGATGCGCTCGCGGGTGCCCACCACCCGGAAACCGAGCTCCTCCTGCAGGGACAAGCTCGCGGACGGGACGACACCGCAGAAGCCGCCACCCAGCCGAGCACCTCGCCGCAGTCGCCATCGGTCGCCACGTACCGCAGATGCGGCAACCGGCTCGCGGTGAAGCCCTCTCAGCTGGGCGCGGTGGTCTCGAAGCTGGCATGGCGGGTGTCCAGCCCGGCCTGATAGATCGCCAGCACCTGCTCGGCGTCGCTGTCGCGCATCGGCCGGATCTCCAGGCCGGGCCCGATGGCGGGCTTGACGGCTTGGACGATGGCTGAGTGGCCGGTCGCGGCCCACAGCAGGGCCGCCAGCGCGATGGACGGCAGGCCAAACAGCAGCGCCCACGCCGCCATCCGCCCGTGCAGGTCGGCCTTGAGGGCGCCCGGTGTGGTGAGGAGCTGCCACAGGGCGGTGCCGTCCAGGGCGTAGGTGTTGATCGCGACCATCGCGCCGAACACGGCTGCCGCTGGGCCTACCAGGGGCAGCGCCCACCTCCAGTCGGTGAAGGCGATGATGAGCACCATCAGCAGTGGTGTCAGCCAGGCGCTGCGCAACTCGACTCCGCGCGCCAGGTCACGTCGCCAGGTGGCCAGCTCTCGCGAGACGACTGCGGCCACCTGCGGTGTCGCGAACGGCAAGGACAGCCCACGTCCCGGTACGACGGGCCGCCGCGCGCTTGCCCGGCGAGGAGGCCGGCGCAGGGCGCGAGCTGTCAGCGCGATCCAGCACAGCTGCAACAGAGCGCCAAGGTCAGCAGTGCCACCAGCGGCAGCAGGACCGGTGCCGTCCCGGCGGCGTCGCGGGCGGCGAGCGCCGCGCCGTACCCCCAACCGGAGCGCTGGATCTCGGTGGCGGTCAGCCGCTCTGGCAGGGGCAGCCCGTCCATCATGATGCCGAGCTGGGCGAGGGCGGCTTCCCTGTCGGTCCGCAGGTCGTGAGCGGCGATCTTGATGGAGCCAGAGGTCGGCTCCCGCAGCCCGCACACGGCCATCAGCATGGTGGTCTTGCCCGCACCGTTGGGGCCCACGGTGCCGTAGAACATCCCCGCCGGGATGCTCAGGCTGAGCCGATCGACGGCGAGCACGGCGCCAGAGCGCTGGGTCAGGTCCGCCACTTCGATGGCGGGGAGGCAGGGATCTTGCAGCAGATTCCTTACCCGGCTGTGTGCGTGAGGATCGCGTCGGCCAGCTCCTGGTGGGTCTCCAGCGGCAGCGTGTGCCCCATGCCTGCCACGATCGTCAGCCGCGCCCCCGGGATCTGTTCGGCGATGATGGCGCCGTGACCCGGTTTGACCGGTTCGTGGCTGCCCTCGATGACCAGCGTGGGCGCCTTCACCCGGTGGAGCACGCCCACCGGCTCGAAGTCGGGGCCGGCCGCTGCGGCCAGCCGGTGGTTGGCCACCGCCGACAGGTCGCGGGCCCGGTCGTAGATGCGCTCCTGCAGCCGGCGCGCCGTGTCCTCGTCGAACGGCAGCCCGGTGCCGTGCAGCACGCGCTGCTCGGCGATCATGCCGTCGATCAGCGCGCGCCGATCCTGCGGCGGCGGGGCGGCCATCAGCGCGCGAAAGAATTCCACGAACTCCGGCGCCGGCTCCGGCAGGCTTCCCTCGGGCTGCGGCTGCTCAGTCAGGGCCCGCATGAGCACCTGGCCCTCACCGCCGCCGAGTGGAGAGGAGGCGATGACGGTCAGCGAGCGCACCCGCTCCGGCGCCTCCACGGCGATGAGCTGGCCGAGCAGCCCGCCCGCCGAGTGGCCCACCAGGTGCGCGCTGTCCAAGCCGTGGGCGTCCATCACACGGTAGACGTCGTTCTTGATGTCGTCCCAGGTGTACGGCTCGGCCGCGAAGTCGACGGTGTCCGACATGCCGGTGTCACGGTGGTCGTAGCGGATCACCCTGCGGCCTCCGGCGGTCAGCCGGCCGACGAACTCGTCCGGCCACAGGATGCCCTGCGACATCGAACCCATGATCAACAGGATTGGCGCGTCGGTCTCGGCGCCGAACTCTTCACTCCAGATGGTCACATCTTGCATGTCTCCCAGCATGCCGTCCCTGGTTACCGGCGCCTTCCGTAGAACTACTGGTGACGCCGAATCCGTACGGGAGCCGATGCCCGGCTTCGGAGAACCCTCGTACAGGTGGTGCTCGACCGTACGCGAGCTCAGGAAGAGCTGGGCGGCGATCTGCTTGCTCGACAACCCCTGCGTGATCAGGCCCGCGATGCGCGATTCCTGCGGGGCCAGCGCGTCGAGCACGCTGGGGCGGGCCCTGCCGGCGCCACGACCGTCTGGGCGTAAGGCGTCGACACAACGGCCACGAGACCTACCTGGCGGCTGGGGACATCTTCGGGAGCGCAGGGCCGCCGACTGACCATCCGGCCGGGCTGCGCGCTCCGGCGGCCCGGCCTCGCCCTCGCCGTCCGGGGCGGGGCCGGGGACCGCGATCAAGTCTTCCAAGCGCGGCCGATGCCGGCAGGGGGAATCGTCGCATCGTGGCGGTGGTGAGCTTCCGCTCGAACAGCGCCTCAGCCGCGCCGGCCAGCCGCTATCGAGGCGATTGTGACGGTGTCGCCCATATCCTCGCCGACCTGCAGAACTACCTGGAGTTCTGCTGCTGACGGCCGGTCGACGGCTGGACGATCCCACCACGGCACACGTCCTGCGCCACACGCTCGCCACCACTCTGGTCCGCGGCAAGACCGACCTGGTCTTGGTCGCCGAGATCCTTGGCCACGCCCGCCTGGAGACCACCCGCCGATACAGCCCGCCCGCCGACAAGGACAAGGAGGACGTCCTCAAAATTGATCACGGTTGGCCGCTGACCGCCTACCTGCCTGCGGAAACGGGCGTCAAGATCGACTCATGGCCGGTTTTACCCATATCTGGCTTTCACCTCTCCTCATCCGCGGGCACCAAGCCTGAGCGGTAAGCATGGATCGCGGCCTGGACACGCGTGCGCACACCGATCTTGGACAGGACACGCGACACGTGGATCTTGACCGTGCCTGCGGCGATACGCAGCTCGGCAGCGATCTCGGCGTTGGATCGCCCCAGCGCGACCAGGCGGAGGACCTCCGTTTCCCGGAGCGTCAGCGCCGGGCTCTGGCCTCGCACCGGTGGGGTGGCGAAGCGCCGCACCAGCCTGCGGGTGACCTGCGGGTCGATCAGGCCCTGACCTCGGTGGGCCGCGCGTATCGCCGTGAGATAGAGGTCGGGGTCGCCGTCCTTGAGCAGGAAGCCCACGGCGCCCGCTTCGAGTGCCCCGAAGAGGTAGTCGTCGGTGTCGAACGTGGTCAGCGCGATGATCGGGCAGTCCGGGGTCCGGGCGGTCAGCCGCCGGATGGCCGTGATCCCGTCGGTGCCCGGCATGCGCAGATCGGTGAGGATCACGTCCGGCTGGTGCTCGCGCGCCATGGTGATCAGCTCGGCACCGTCACGTGCGGCTCCGAGGAAGGCGATGCCGGGCTCGGGGCTGAGCAACTGCCGCAGGCCCTCGCGGGCGAGCTGCTGGTCGTCGGCGATCAGGAGCCGGATCACGGGGCCACCTGCCGGGCCGGACGGCTGTACGCGACGGGCATCGTGGCGGGCATCGTGGCGGGCATCGTGGCGGGCATCGTGGCGGGGGCGGGTTCCGCGCCGTCGGCCGTCACCGCCGGTCTGTGTCCGTCACGCGCCTTCGGGGGAAGCACGGGCAGGCTGGCGCGCACCCGCCAGCCGGTCCTACCGTGCGGGCCGGCGTGGCAGTGCCCTGCGAGCGCCGCCACCCGCTCGCGCATGCCCGCCAGGCCCTGCCCTCCGCCGCTGAGGGCACCGTCGGCGACCGGCGGCCGGGGCGGGCCGGGGTCGTCGATGGTGACGACGACCCGGCTGCTGACCGCACGGACCGTGACCGAGGCCCGCGCGGCCGTGGAGTGCCGCGCCACGTTGGTCAGCGCCTCCTGCACGATCCGATAGGCGCAGCCCGCGGTTCCGGGGTGCACAGCCCCCTCAAGACGGGGATCGACCTCCAGCGTGACGGCCAGTTCCGGCCCGCCGCTGCGCTGCACCAGAGCGGGCAGGTCGGCGAGGCCCTTGCCGTGGGCGTGGTCCTCGCGGTCCGGGCGCACCAAGGTCGCGAGCAGGGCCCGGATCTCGGCCAGCGCCTCGGCCGACAGGCCGGCGATCCCGGCCAGCGCCCGGTCGGCCTCGCAGTCGTGACCGGCCAGTGCCCGCCGGGCACCGACCGCCTGAAGCCTGATCGCGCTGAGGTGATGACCGACGACGTCATGAACCTCCCGGGCGATCCGCGCGGCCTCCTGCGAGCGGGCCTGCTCCTCCCGGGCGTGCTGCAGCCGCGCGGCCTGCACGGCGCGGTCGGCCCGTAACCGCAGCGCGTACCCGGCGGCGACCGGCATCGCGCCGGCCGCCGCGTGGACAGGCACGGTGGCGAGGTCCGGCACGGACGCGCCCCCGAGCCCCGCCGTCACCGCCCAGGCGACCGAGCCGATCAGCAGGACCGAGCGCAGCCGATGGCGGTGGTAGGCCGCCGAGGCGACGATCAGGCCCAGGACCCAGATCCCGGCGTCGCGCTCCAGCGCGAGGCCGAGCACGAGCATCACCATCGCGGACGCGGCCACTGCCGTCAGCGGCAGCCGCCTGCGCAGCGCCAGTGGCGCGCAGACGGCCAGAATCGGTGCCGCCCACGCCGCCGCCGCGCCGACATCGGTGATCTCGGCAAGCGAGCCCCGCCGCCATTCGTCCAGTGCCGAGACCGTCAGCGCGAGGATCGCCACCGCGCCGGCGAGCAGGGCGTCGCGGCCCATGAGCGGCATACGACGCCAGAAGCCGGTCAGAAAGGGGTGGAAAGCCGCTGGTCGTCTCACTTGATCAGTATCACGCCGGTCGGGCGGGGCACGTGGTACCGGGCGCGGGCAGCTTGCCGTCGATCAGGTACCGGTCCACGTGTCCGATCACGCAGGGGTCTCCGGCGTTGAGGTACCGGCCGTGGCCGACGCCGTCGTACTTGATGGTGACCGAGCCGGGGACCTGGTCGGTGATGGCGCGGACGGAGGGATACTCGTAGACCGGGCCGATGCCGAGCAGCGGCGGAAGCTCGCCGGCCGGCAGCGGCGCCGGCGGGTTGGCGGCCTTGGCCGCCCACGGCGAGCAGGCGAGCCAGCCGTTCTCCCGCATGCCGGAGAAGTTCGGCGACAGCTTGATGGAGCGCCGCACCGCGGCACGATAGGCGCGATAGCCGTCGTAGCGGAACCCGTCGGCGCAGCTGACCGCGAGCATGGCGGTGATCCGCGGGGGTAGGCCGCGGCCTTGGGGGTCGAAGCCGGACGCGTCGCCCTTGGCGGCGCCCGCAATCGCCTTGGCCAGCGCGGGCCACTCCGCCGTGCCGTCGACCAGGCCGTAGGCCAGGAACTTCAGGTCATCTCCGTCGTAGCGGCGCTCACCGGCGGCCGCGGCACCGGGCAAGGGACGACGCTCGGCCCGCCGCACGATGGCCTGCCAGATCTTCTCCACGTTCGTGCCGCGCAGAACGCAGTCGGAGGAGCCGGCGCACCAGCGGACGAACCGCTTGAACCCTGCCTCCAGGCCCTCATATTGCAGCCGCTCCGACTTCGCCAACGGGTCCACGTGATCGGGCACGCTGTCCACCGCCACCGCGCGCAGCCGCTTCGGGAACAGCCGCGCATAGGAGGCCCCGAGCACACCGCCGTAGGAGTTGCCGAGGAAGGAGATCTTCTCCTCGCCCAGGGCGGCGCGAATGGCCTCCATGTCGCGGGCCTGGGTGGCGGAGTCCAGGTTGGCGAACAGCTCGGGCACGGCGTCCCGGCAGGCAGCGATCCCGGCGGTGTTCGCCTTGAGCGCCTGATCGTACTCGCGCCGACTGTCCGGAGTGGCGAAGGCGGGACCGGCCGCGCACGATGCCAGCGGGATGTGCTCACCGCTCACCCCGCCCCGCGGGTTCCAGGTGACGACGTCCATCCGGGTACGCAGACCGGCGAAGTGGGGCAGCCGCCGGGACAACTCCTGAACGCCGGCGCCACCGGGGCCTCCGGGGCTGAACAGGACGGTGCCTGCGGCCGCCGCACCGGTCGCCGGCGCCCTGCCCACGGTGAGGGTGATCGTCTTACCGCCGGGTCTCGACCAGTCGACGGGCACGCGCAACGTCGCGCACTGCAGCTCGGCCGAGATCTTCCCCTCGCAGGCGGACCAGGCCAGGGGCGGCGCCGGCGTTCGGCTGGATGAGGCGGAGGCTGCTGGAACGTACGCTCCCATCGCGATCACCAGGGGCAAGGCGAGCACAGCCGATCGTGGCCAGGTCATCGAATCCTCCAACGGGATGGTGCGGCGAGCGCCGCAGACGACCTCAGAGACTAGGCACGCCGATCTCCCGCCACATCTGCCACAGGACATACTGACGACCCGCGACGCACGCTGCGTGCGTACAGGTCACTTCGCGCCTCCGTGCGGACAGTTCCGAAGGCCGACATCCGCAGCCAGGACGACGGCGGGTCGGTCGGCACTCAGGTGTACGGCGTGCATGAGACTTCGGACATTCGCGCAGGCGACTTCGAACGCCGACAGACACAGACGATCATGGAAGGTCTCGGTTTCCCATTCCGGGACCTTTCAGGGATGTAGGCGACGGCCCAGGTCATCACAGGACCGGGGTGGTGACGGGTTCGAAGGAGCGCAGTGGCCGGTAGCCGGTGGCATCCAATTCGGCCAGTTCGGTATCGATCTCGAGGCTGATGGTGCCGAAGAAGTCGACGGTTTCACTGCGGGCCGGGGAGATGTGGGCCGACGCTTCGTCGTTGACGTAGCGGCCCTCGGCTCGCAGCGCGGCCACCGCCCGTCCCAGGTAGTCGCTGGTCCAGGTCACAACCGCGTTGGTGGCCCGGCACTCGGGTCGCCGTCACCAGGGGCAAAGTAGCTCTGCGTAATCGTGGTTCGAGTGGCTCGCGGGAATGGAAGCCAGCTTGAGACGGGGCAATGTAACTGAACGTTGCGTCTCAGGTCCGCTACGTCGCGATCACGGCTCGGCTTCGGGCTGATGCTGAAGTTCTTCGAGCTGGAAGCGAGGTTCCCTCGCCGGGAGGACGTGCCGCGCCCGGCGGTGGAGTTCATGGCGGGGCAGGTGAAGGTCGACGCGCAGCTGTTCGCCGTCTACGACTGGTCCGGACGGACCATCAAGAACCACCGAGCGCAAATCCGGGAGTTCCACGGCTTCCGTGAGCCGACGGTAGGCGATGAGGACAAGCTCGCCGACTGGCTGGCCACCAAAATCTGCCCGGTGGAGATGTCGCGGGATCGACTGCGCGGCGCGCTGCCGCGCAGACAAGATCGAACCGCCGAAGACTACCCGGATCGAACGCATGCTAGGCGCGGCCGAGGCGATGTTCGAGCGGAACTTCACCGCCACGACCATGGAGCGTTTGTCGTTCGAGTCGGTCGGCAAGCTAGAAGAGGTGATCGTCGCCGAAGCTTCCTCGGCCGGCGTCCAGGCCGTCGGAGAGGAGGCCCCGGGAGACGGGCAGGCTCAGATCACCAATGGCGCTAGGTCGTGTTTCATAAGGCATTGAGCCACTGGTTGATCGCAGCGATGATGACGACGGCTTCGTAGCGTACGGCGAGCTTGTCGTAACGGGTCG
>NZ_JBFAPT010000059.1:0-31833 GCF_040676845.1 Nonomuraea sp. NPDC049504 | reverse complement strand
CCGCTCAAGTCCCTGTCAAATTGACCGGACCGGCTCGACTTTCCAAGAATTAAGCCGCGCCCCCTTTCGGAGACAACCCCTCTAACTTACCAGCCCGTCGAGCGATCTGCGAATCGATCCGCGAACCGGCGCGTCACAAGGGATTGCCGACGATCAGTGACACAACACATCACAGTCACCTGAGTGAAGGATGTGGGTTGTGCCGCTCCGCGTCGGCTCCTAAAGATTAGCAGCGCCCTTCCACCGCTCGTGCCGGTTCTCCTGCTTCGACGGCAACAGAACGATCACGACCGAACATAGACTCCCCACGTGAGCAGCAACACGCCGCCAGTGGCGAAGAAGATCCCTACGGAGCGCACCCACCACGGCGACACCGTCATCGACGAGTACGCCTGGCTGAGCAACAAGGACGATCCCGAGACCACCGCCTATCTGGAGGCGGAGAACGACTTTCTGAAGAAGGAGACCGCTCACCTTGCCGACCTCCAGGAGCAGGTGTTCCAGGAGATCAAGGGCCGCACCCAGGAGACCGACCTGTCGGTGCCGAGCCGCAAGGGCTCGTGGTGGTACTTCTCGCGTACGGAGGAGGGCAAGCAGTATCCGGTGTCGTGCCGGGTGCCGGCCGACGGCGAGACCCCACCTGAGATCACCACCGGCGAACGGCTCGACCAGGAGCAGGTCGTCCTCGACGGCAACGAGCTCGCCGGCGACAGCCCGTTCTTCTCGGTGGGCACCACCTCGGTCTCCCCCGACGGGCGGATGCTGGCCTTCTCGACCGACTTCACGGGCAACGAGCGGTTCACGCTCAAGTTCAAGAACCTCGAGACGGGCGAGATCCTGCCCGACGAGGTCACCGACATCTTCTACGGCGGCGCCTGGTCGGCCGACGCCTCCGCGTTCTTCTACACGCGCGTGGACGACGCCTGGCGTCCCTACCAGGTCTACCGGCACACCCTGGGCACCCAGGAGGACGTGCTCGTCTATGAGGAGAGCGACGAGCGCTACTGGGTGGGCATCGGGCTGACCCGCAGCGAGCAGTACCTGGTGCTGGGCGCGGGCAGCAAGATCACCAGCGAGGTCCGCATCCTCGACGCCAACGACCCCGGCGGCGAGTTCAAGCTCGTCAGGCCCAGGAAGACCGGCGTCGAGTACGGCGTCGAGCACGCGGGCGACTTCTTCTACGTCCTGCACAACGAGAACGCCGCGAACTTCGAGCTGTCCACGGCCCCCCTCGACGACCCCGGCACGTGGACCCCGCTCATCGCCCACCGCACCGACACGAGGCTGCTGGAGATCGACGCGTTCTCCGACCACGCGGTGGTGCACTTCCGCCGCGACGGCCTGACCGGCCTGCGGGTGCTCCCCTACCCGGCTGACGGGGGCGACTGGCGCGAGCGGGTGGAGGCGGCGGAGCGCAACGCGTACGAGATCGACTTCCCCGAGCCGCTGTACGACGTCGGCCCGGCCGGCAACGCACAGTTCACCACGCGGCGGCTCCGTCTGGGCTACACGAGCATGGTCACCCCGGCCAGCGTGTACGACTACGACCTGGACACCCACGACCTGATCCTGCTCAAGCAGCGCCCGGTGCTCGGCGGCTTCGACGCGGCCGACTACGAGCAGGTGCGCGAGTGGGCCACGGCCGAGGACGGCACGAAGATCCCCATCTCCCTCGTCAAGCGCAAGGACACCGAGACCCCCGCCCCCACCGTCCTGTACGGCTACGGCAGCTACGAGACCTCGATCGACCCCGGCTTCTCGGTGCCCAGGCTGTCGCTGCTCGACCGCGGGTTCGTGTTCGCGATCGCCCACGTGCGGGGCGGCGGCGAGATGGGCAGGCACTGGTACGAGCAGGGCAAGCTGACCAGCAAGCGCAACACGTTCACCGACTTCGTGGCGGCGGCCAGGCACATGAGGGCGGCGGGCTGGAGCAGCAAGATCGTGGCCAGGGGCGGCTCGGCGGGCGGGCTGCTGATGGGCGCGGCGACGAACCTCGCCCCCGAGGAGTTCGCCGGGATCGTGGCCGAGGTGCCGTTCGTGGACGCGCTCAACACCATCCTCGATCCGTCGCTTCCGCTGACCGTGATCGAATGGGACGAGTGGGGCGACCCGCTGCACAACCCTGACGTATACGCCTACATGAAGAGCTACTCGCCGTACGAGAACGTGGACGGCAGGCCGTACCCGCCGATTCTGGCGATCACCAGCCTGAACGACACGCGCGTGCTCTACCACGAGCCGGCGAAGTGGATCGCGAGGCTGCGCGCCACGGCGAGCGGCGGGCCGTTCCTGCTGAAGACGGAGATGGGTGCGGGGCACGGCGGGCGCAGCGGACGTTACGACGCCTGGCGGGAAGAGGCGTTCGCGCTGTCCTGGATCATTGAGAAAGGCACGTCATGACATATCAGGCCGACGAGCAGCGCTACGAGCGGCAGCCGTACAACCGCAGCGGGCGCAGCGGGCTCAGGCTGCCGGTGGTGTCGCTGGGGCTGTGGCACAACTTCGGCGACAACCGGCCGATCGAGAACTCCCGGGCGATCCTACGGCGGGCGTTCGACCTCGGGGTGACGCACTTCGACCTGGCCAACAACTACGGGGTGCCGTACGGGTCGGCGGAGAGCAACTTCGGCCGCATCCTGCGCGAGGACTTCCTGCCGTACCGGGACGAGCTGGTCATCTCGACCAAGGCGGGCTACGACATGTGGCCGGGCCCGTACGGCGAGTGGGGTTCGCGCAAGTACGTGCTGGCCAGCCTCGACCAGTCGCTCAAGCGCATGGGCCTCGACTACGTCGACATCTTCTACAGCCACCGGCCTGACCCGGAGACGCCGCTGGAGGAGACGATGGGCGCGCTCGACCGCGCGGTGCGCTCGGGCAAGGCGCTGTACGCGGGCATCTCCAACTACTCGGCGGAGCAGACGGCCCAGGCGGCGCGGATCATGCGCGAGCTGGGCACGCCGCTGCTCATCCACCAGCCGTCCTACTCGATGATCAACCGGTGGATCGAGGACGGCCTGCTGGACACGCTGGAGGAGTCGGGCATGGGCTGCATCGTCTACTCGCCGCTGGCGCAGGGCCTGCTGACCGACCGCTACCTCGACGGGGTGCCGGCCGACTCGCGGGCGGCGACCAGCCGGTTCCTGAGCGCCGACAGGATCGACCGCGACCTCGCCCGCGACCTCAACGAGATCGCGCGCACGCGCGGGCAGACGCTGGCGCAGATGGCGCTGTCGTGGACGCTGCGCGACTCACGGGTGACGAGCGTGCTGATCGGCGCCAGCAGCGTCAAGCAGCTGGAGGACAACGTGGCGTGCGTGGACGGGCCCGCCTTCACGCAGGACGAGCTGGAGGCGATCGACAAGATCACCGCCGGGCGCCGCTGAGCCGGCCGTCAAAGGGCCTCGTGGCGCTGCAGGTAGGTGAACGAGGCCCAGCCGGGCAGCACCGGCAGCCAGAACGTGAGCAGCCGGTAGAGCAGCACGGCCGAGGTGGCCAGCTCCTTCGGCACCCCGGCCAGTACGAGCCCGCCGACCAGCGCCAGCTCGACCGCGCCCAGACCGCCGGGGGTGGGCGCGGCCGAGCCGATCGCGTTGGCGGTGAGGTAGACGACGGCGACGGCGGTGAAGCTGATGTCGTGGCCGAACGCGGCGATGCAGGCGTCGAGGCAGAGCACGAACATGAGGGTGATCATGAGCGTGCCGACGGCCGCCTCGATCATCTTGCGCGGCGACTGGAGCACGTCGAGCAGCCGCGGCAGCACGTTCGAGAAGAGCTTGGAGAGCCGGCCGGTGATCAGGCGGCGCAGCGGCGGCACGCCGAGCACGGCGACGACCAGCACCGCGACGGCGAGCAGCGCGAGCACGAGCCCGCGTGACGGCGTGAACGAGGTGGCGGTGTTGGAGCCGGTGATGTAGGCGAACAGCGCCAGCAGCCCGATGTGGAAGATCAGCATGATGAGCTGCGACGCGCCCACGCTGGCGACCGCGCTGGCCGGAGGGACGCCGCGCTTCTGCAGGTAGCGGGTGTTGATCGCGACGCCGCCCACCGCGGCGGGCGCGACGAGCTTGACGAACGAGGACGCGAACTGCACGAGCACCGTGCGCCAGAGCGGCAGGTGCTCGGGCACGAACCCGCGCAGCATGAGCGCGGCGGCGACAAAGCTCGCGAACGAGGCCACCAGCGCCAGCCCCGACCAGGCCCAGTTGGCGGTGGTGATGACGTGGTAGACGTCGACCTGGCTGAGCTGGGAGAGCACGATGTAGGCGGCGATCGTGCTGGCGATGATCGTGATGAGCGTGCGGGGACGGAAGCGCTCTAGGCGGATCTCCTCGACCTTGCTCTGCGGCTTGAGCGCGACGATCTGGTCGCGGATGCCGGGCAGCACGTGTTTGGCCTTGCCGAGCGCGGCGCGGGTCTCTCTGGTCAGCGCGATCTGCTGGAGCAGCGGCATGGCGGCGGCCAGCGCGTCGGGGCCCATGACGGCGGATGCGGTGCGCACCGAGCGCTCGGGGCCGACGCGCAGCGCGAGGTAGGTGAGGAGCTGGGCGACGTCGAGCCGGAGCAGCAGGTCACCGGCGGCGACCTCGCCGCTGCGGGCGTCGGTGAGCACGACCCGGCCGGCGCCGTCGACGTGGATGCTGTCGCCGGTGAGCCTGCGGTGGGCCAGGCGCTGGATCTGCAGCAGCTCGACCTGCTCCCAGATCTGGGCGAGCAGCTCGTCGTCGATCTCGTCGTCGGACAGCTCGTCGAGTGAGCGGGTCTCGATGTGCTCGTAGGCGAGCAGGGCGGCCTCGGTGCCGATCTCGCTGGTGCCCAGCAGGCGGGGGGTGCTGGCGCCGGCGGCCTGGGCGGCGTACGCCATGAGGGCTTCGCGTTCGAGCTCGGCGCGCAGCGACCTGATGGCGCGGCGCCTGGTCTCGGAGTTGAGCCTGATGCGCCGCCACAGGCGGTAGGGCAGGCCGGCCACCTGCCGGTCGCGGTCGAGGACGGTGACGTCGAGGCTGCTGCCGTCTTTGAGTCCGACGGCGTAGCGGCGGCTGCCCTGGTGGTCGTCCTCGACGCGGCGGGCGGAGACGGGGGAGAACGAGAGCTTGCGCAGGGCGGCGACCACGGCGCTGCCCGGCGGGCGGGTGTTGGGGCTGCCGACGCCGTAGAGGGTGGCGTAGCCGATGGCCATGCCGACCAGGACGGTGACGATGGCACTCGGGATGGTGATCTGGCGGCCGGAGAAGAAGGCCAGGATGTAGAGGGCGATGGTGGTCCACATCAGCATCCGCCAGGTAGGGCGGCGGGAGATGCGGACGGCGGTCGCGTACGCGACGACCGAGGTGAGCAGCGTGTTGAGCGGCTCCATCTCGCGGCCGCCGGTGAGCAGCACGCGCAGGTCGTTCATGTTGCCCGCGACCAGCCACTGGCCGAGCAGGAACGAGCCGGCCATGCCGACGATGGCGGCGATCAGCCCCTCGGCGACGCGCAGGCCGTCGCGGTGGAAGACGCGCTCGACCGCGAACGCGACGGGCACGATGAGCACGGCCGCGCCGCCGAGGAAGGCGGCGATCCTGCTCAGCAGCGGCACCAGCTCGGCGCCCTCCTTGACGTCGGCCTCCAGCCCGATGAGGGTCTGCTTGGCGACGAGGGCGAGCAGGATGACCGCGCCGAGCACGAGCAGCGTGGCGATGAAGCGCAGCAGGTCGGAGGGGCGGCGCAAGCGCTGGGGCAGCAGCGGCTCTACGACGTAGACGTCGGTTTCCGCGCGTGACTCAGCCACGGCCGGATCCCCCTCCGCGAGGTCCTCCGTGTCATCTCGTTCCCTGATATCGGCCACCGACAGCGATTCTGCACCTTCCCGTGGCGGACTGTACGATCTCCAGGCGTTCAATGTGCCCGACCGTCCCCCCGCAGTCGTCGCAGGGGGCAGGCTACACGGTGGGCTTCCCCGGGTTCACCTTTGAATTCCTGTCCACGTGGCGACATAGGCTGTGTCGCATGTCGGGTGCACTGAGAGTTCTGGGGGCTTGTCCGCTTGACTGCCCGGACACCTGCTCGTGGGTGGTCGGTGTGGAGAACGGTCAGGCCGTCTCGTTGCGCGGCAATCCCGATCAGCCCTACACCAGGGGCGCGTTGTGCGTGAAGGTCAACCGTTACCTGGAGCACACGCGGGCCACCGACCGCATCCTGCACCCGCTGCGCCGGGTGGGGCCGAAGGGGTCCGGTCAGTTCGAGCGGATCACGTGGGACGAGGCGCTCGACGAGATCGCCGTACGGCTGCGCGCCATCGTGGACGAGCACGGCGGCGAGGCCATCTGGCCGTACGTGGGCACCGGCACGCTCGGCTACCTCCAGGGCTGCGAGGGCGTGGCGGGCCGGCGGTTCTGGAACGTGCTGGGCGCCGGCAAGCACTGGCTGAACATCTGCTCGGGGGCGGGCAACAGCGGCCTGCGCCGGACGAACGGCACGGCGGCCGGCATGGACCCCGAGGACTTCGCGCTGTCGAAGCTCATCCTGCTCTGGGGCACGAACACGCTGACCAGCGGCCACCACCTGTGGAAGTTCATCCAGGAGGCGCGGGCGAACGGCGCCCACGTCGTGGCGATCGACCCCATCCGCACCAGGACGGCGGACCAGGCGGACGAGTGGCTGGCGATCAGGCCGGGCACGGACGCGGCGCTGGCGCTGGGCCTGCTCAACGTCGTGCTGGCGGAGAACGCCCAGGACGAGGAGTATCTCGCCGCGCACACCGAGGGCTGGGCCGGCTTCCGCGAGGAGATCGAGAGCCACCCGGTGGAGAAGGTGGCGGAGATCACGGGGATTCCGGCCGAGGCCGTCCACAGGCTGGGGATGAGGCTCGCGCACACGCGCCCGACCGGGCTGCGCGCCACGCACGGGCTGCAGCGGCACGCGGGCGGCGGCACGGCGCTGCGGACGATCTCCGCGATCCCGGCGGTGACCGGCGACTGGCGGCACCCCGGCGGCGGCATGGCCTTCTCGACCAGCGATCACGTGCACCTCGACATCGACACCCGGGAGGACCTGCTGCCGGGCCCGGTGCGCACGCGGGTGATGACCAAGCTGGCCTCGCAGCTGGACGAGTCGGTGAAGTGCCTGTTCGTGTACGCGGCCAACCCGGTGGGCTCCTCCCCCGACTCCAACGCGATCAGGCGCGGCCTCATGCGCGAGGACCTGTTCACGGTCGTCATGGAGCACTTCCCCACCGACACGGCCGACTACGCCGACATCGTGCTGCCCGCGACCATGCAGACCGAACATCACGATCTGCACGCCGGCTACGGGCACCTCTATCTGATGTGGAACGAGCAGGCCGTGCGGCCGCCCGGCGAGTGCCTGTCGACGACGGAGACGTTCCGCCGGCTGGCGGCCCACATGGGGCTGACCGAGCCCTCGCTGTACGACTCCGACCTGGAGCTGGCCGAGCAGCTGCTGAACAGCGGGCATCCGTCGCTGGAGGGCGTCACCCTCGACCGGCTGCGCAAGGAGGGCTGGGTGCGGATGAACTACCCCAAGCCCTTCACGCCGTTCGCCGACGGCTTCCCGACGCGGTCGGGCCGGCTGCGCTTCCCCCCGAAGGGCCAGGCGTACGTGCCGCCGCACACGGCCGTCGCGGACGGCTCGCCGTACCGGCTGCGGCTGGTGACGCCGGCGGCGCACACGTTCCTCAACACGACGTTCGGCAACAACCCCGAGCTGCGGCGGCGGGCCAAGGACCCGGTGGTGCTGGTCAACAGGGCCGACGCCGACGCCAGGGGGCTGACGGACGGGCAGCGCGTACGGGTGCACAACGACGGCGGCGCGTTCGTCGCGGACGTGGAGATCAGCGACCGGGTCTCGCCCGGCGTGGTCGCCTCGACGAAGGGCCGCTGGCCCAAGCTCAGCCCTGGCGGCGCGAACCCGAACGCCGTCGTGGCCGAGCGGGACGCCGACATGGGCCGCGGCGCCGGGTTCCACGACAACTGGGTGGAGATCAGTCCAGCTTGAGCTTGTAGCCGACGTGGGAGTCGGTGAAGCCGAGCGAGTCGTAGAAGCGGTGCGCGTCCGTACGGGTCCTGTCGGAGGTGAGCTGCACCATGGCGCAGCCACGGGCCCTGGCCCGGTCGATCGCCCAGGTGATCATCTTGCGGCCGAGGCCCTGGCCGCGGACGGCGGCGGAGACCCTGACGGCCTCGATCTGGCAGCGCTCGGCGCCCAGGCGGGACAGGCCGGCGAGGTAGGTGAGCTGCATCGTGCCCACGACCTTGCCCTCCTGCTCGGCCACGATCAGCTCGTCGTGCGGGTTGGCGTCGATGCGCTCGAAGGCGGCGAGGTAGCGCTCGTCGGCGGGGTCGCCCTCGCGCTGCGCGCCGAGCGGGTCGTCGGCCAGCATCGCGACGATGGCGGGCACATCGTCCCTGCGGGCGGTGCGGAAGATCAAGGACAGCACGTAGTGGGACTCCATGAGCGCGGGGTTGGAGGGCAGGGCCATGACCTTGCCACTCGGGGTGAAGCCCTTGCGAGCGTACAGGGCGCGGGCGGCCTGGTTGGCGTCCACCGCCCACAGGCCCATCTCCTCGGCGCCGGTGCTCCTCGCCCACTCCACGGCCGCGTCCACCAGGCGGGACGCCGCGCCGTGCCGTCTGGCCTCGGGGGCGACCCACATGGACAACAGGTGGGCGTGCCTGCCCTCGTCCTCCAGCAGCACGCACACCAGGCCGGCGTCCGCTGCCCCTGACGTCGCCACCCAGTAGCGGGCATCGGGGTTGGCCAGCCGCTCGGCCCACTGCTGCGGGGTGAAGGCGACCTCGCGCTCGTACGAGGAGCCGAACGCGTCGGGCGCGTCCTGGAGTGCGCGCAGGCGCAGCGCGCGCAGCCGCTCGCCGTCATCTGGGCCAAGGGTCACAAGCTGGATGTCCGTCATGGCGGCATCATGTCAGGGACAGCTCAGGGTCCGCCCCCGATGCCCCCAGGGACGGACAAAGGGCAGCATTGGTGACATGAACGAAATAACTCGACGCGACGAGGTCTCGCTGTCGGCCGCCGCGCTGCGCGGCGCCCCTTGGAAGACCGCCGCCGTCACCGGCGGCGCCGTGGCCGCCGGCGGTTTCGGCCTGAGCGTGCTCACCGGCGGCGGCGATCTGGTGTGGGCGCTGGGGCTGGGCACCGCCCTGTTCGCCCTGATCGCCGCCATCGGCGCGGTGTCCAAGCCCGACGTGGGCGACCGGGTGACCCGGCAGGCCAGGCTCTGGTCGCTGCGGCACCCGTGGCGGTTCTCGCTGCTGCCCGCCGGCATCGCCGCCGTGCTGAACTACCCCGTGCAGCTCGTGCTCGACGGCGAGGGCGTCTTCGGGGCCGGCTGGGACGCCCTCTGGCACGGCGCGCTGGTCTACCTGGTCTCCGGCGTCCTGACGCTCGCGATGCGGGGGCGTGCCCGATCTGCCCGTTGACCTCTTCGATCAGCTCTGAGCGGCTGCCGCCCGCTCCGCGTCCGACCTGCACACGCAGAACTCGTTGCCCTCGGGGTCGAGCATGGTGACCCAGCCGACGCCGTTGGCGTCGCGCAGGTCCTGGTAGATGGTGGCGCCCATCCCCAGCAGCCGCTCGACCTCCTGGTCACGGGTCCTGCCCTCGGTGCCGTTGACGTCGAGGTGCAGCCGGTTCTTCACCGTCTTGCCCTCGGGCACGCGGATGAACAGCACGTACGGGTCCTGCTTGGTGCGCAGCATCACCTCGTCGTCGCCCGGCTTGTCGCCCTCGCCCAGGGGCAGCCCCGTGGCCTTGCTCCACCAGCTCGCGATCTCGTACGGGTCGGCCGCGTCGAACGTGACGGCGTGGATCTCGATCATGATGCCACCCAATCCAACACCACCGAAGACGTCAAGCCAGTGTTCGCAGCCCGATGACGCCGGCCAGGATCAGGGCGATGGAGATCAGCCGCGCGGGTGACACCTCGTCCCCCATGGCGATCATGCCGAGGATGGCCGTGCCGGCCGCGCCGACGCCGGTCCAGACGGCGTACGCGGTGCCCACTTCCAGGCTTTTGAGCGCGTACGCGAGCAGCCCGAAGCTGAGCACGGCGGTGACGGCGAACGACAGCGTCCACCACAGATTGCTGAACCCGTTGCTGAGCTTGAGCGACAGGGCCATGACGATCTCGAACAGGCCCGCGAGCACCAGGACGACCCACGCCACGATGACGACTCCCTCGACGACGATGACTGACTCGGGTGCGTCGTCTTGGCGTACCGGGTACGGCGCGTCTCGTCCGGGAGCCTCAAGGGCTCATTGACGACAACGTGCCCGCACCCCCGTTATTCCCACCAGATGGTGACCCAGCGGTCGCGCGGCATCGGCCACATGCCCAGCTCCATCACGGTCGCGGCGACCTCCTCGGCCCGCGAGGGGTCGAGGCACACCCGGCGGCAGGCGCTCTGGGCCAGCTCCTCCAGCGAGGTGAAACGTTCCAGGGGGGACTCCCGCTCCTCCACCTGCACGGGGAAACCCATCGCCGCCGCCAGCGCCACGCAGTCTTCTGCGATCGGGCGCACCGGCCGGTCGACGCCGTGGAAGTGCTGCCACAGCGGGGTCAGCCAGCTCATGGGGTGGCGGTGCGGCAGCTCGATCACCACCCGCCCCTGCGTGTGGTCGTCGAGCGCGCGCAGGAAAGGGGCCAGGTCCGGCACGTTGTAGACCACGTGGGCCGACACGGTGACGTCGGCGACCGGCACCCGCCCCGCCACGTCGGGCCAGCGGCCCTCGACCGTGGTGACCGGTACGCCGAGCTTGTCCGCCCTCGACGTCAGCCCTTCGAGCATGGAGGCCGAGGTGTCGACGGCGTAGAGGTGGCCGATCCGCTCGTGCAGCGGCAGCGACGAGGCCCCGGGGCCGGAGCCGACGTCGAGCAGCGTGCCCTTGTCGGGCAGCGCCTCGGCCAGGCGGGTCATGGTGGGACCGTCGTCCGGCTCGGCCAGCGCACGGTCCGTACGGGTGCCGAACCGCTCGGGCGAATGACTCCACGGGTCCGCGACGGCCTTGGCCAGGATCTCGTCCGGAATCGCCCAGGATTCGAGTCGCTCTCGCCAGCGTGCGGCGAGTTCTTCGGCGTCCATGGAGACGAGCATGCCATGCATGGCGTGGGTTACCCGCGGGTAGCATTTCAGAGTAAGGTTACTCACCAGTACAGCCACCTCGGTTCAAGGAGATCGACGCCCATGGGCCACTACAAGAGCAACGTGCGTGACCTGGAATTCAACCTCTTCGAGGTCTTCGGGAGACGCGAGATCCTCGGCACCGGGCCCTTCGCGGAGATCGACGAGGACGTCGCCCGCTCCGTCCTGGACGAGATGAACCGCCTTGCGACCGGCGTGCTCGCCGACTCCTTCGAAGAGGGCGACAGGACCCCGCCCGTGTTCGACGCGGCCACCGCATCCGTGAAGGTCCCCGAGGGGTTCAAGAAGTCGTACAAGGCGTTGGTGGAGGGCGGCTGGGCGCACCTCGACCTGCCCTCCGACCTGGGCGGCCCCGGCATCCCGCGCAGCCTCGCGTGGGCCAGCGCCGAGATGGTGCTGGGCGCCAACCCGGCGCTCTACATGTACGCCGCGGGGCCGAACTTCGCCTACACGCTGTGGCGGCTCGGCACCCCCGAGCAGAAGCGCTTCGCCGAGCTGGCCATCGAGCGCAACTGGGGCGCCACCATGGTGCTCACCGAGCCGGACGCCGGCTCCGACGTGGGCGCCGGGCGGACGAAGGCGGTGCGGCAGCCCGACGGCACCTGGCACATCGAGGGCGTCAAGCGCTTCATCACCAGCGCCGAGCACGACATGTCGGAGAACATCTTCCACCTCGTGCTGGCCCGCCCCGAGGGCCACGGCCCCGGCACCAAGGGCCTGTCGATGTTCCTCGTGCCGAAATACCACGTGGACCTCGACAGCGGCGAGCTCGGCGAGCGCAACGGCGTCTACGTCACCAACGTCGAGAAGAAGATGGGCCTGAAGGTCTCCACGACCTGCGAGCTGACCTTCGGCGACAAGCACCCGGCGATCGGCTTCCTGGTCGGCGAGGTGCACGAGGGCATCAAGCAGATGTTCATGGTCATCGAGCACGCCCGCATGATGGTCGGCACCAAGGCCATCGCCACGCTCTCCACCGGCTACCTCAACGCCCTCGACTACGCCAAGGCCCGCGTCCAGGGCGCCGACCTCACCAGGACGGGCGACAGGACCGCGCCCCGCGTCACCATCACCCACCACCCCGACGTGCGGCGCGAGCTCATGCTGCAGAAGGCGTACGTCGAGGGCATGCGCGCCCTGGTGCTCTACACCGCGACCTTCCAGGACGCCCTGCTCATCGACCCCGACGACCGGCGCGCCTCCGAGATGAACGACCTGCTGCTGCCGGTCGTCAAGGGCGTCGGGTCGGAGCGGTCGTACGAGCTGCTGTCGCGCTCGCTGCAGACCCTCGGCGGCTCCGGCTACCTGCAGGAGTACCCGATCGAGCAGTACATCCGCGACGCCAAGATCGACTCCCTGTACGAGGGCACCACCGCGATCCAGGGCCAGGACCTGTTCTTCAGGAAGATCCTGCGCAACCAGGGCTCGGCCATCGGCTCGCTGCTGGCCGAGATCAACGCGTTCGCCGGCTCCGAGGCGGGCAACGGCCGGCTCAAGGAGGAGCGCAAGCTGCTCGCCGAGGCCGCCGCCGAGGTCAAGGCGATGGGCGACACCCTGGCGGGCTGGGCGCTCGGCTCCCTGGAGAAGCCCGAGGAGGTCTACAAGGTCGGCCTGAACACCACCAGGTTCCTGCTCGCGCTGGGCGACCTGGTCATCGGCTGGCTGCTGCAGCGCCAGGCCGAGGTGGCGCTGGCCCGGCTGGCCGAGGGCGAGGACCCGTTCTACCTCGGCAAGGTCGCGGCGGCCTCGTTCTTCGCCAAGACCGTGCTGCCCCGCCTCGCGGCCGAGCGCCGCACGCTGGAGTCCACCGGCCAGGAGCTCATGGAGCTGCCGGAGGACGCCTTCTAGCAACGGGTGCGCCCTGGTCGAAGTGTCGTGAACGGCACCGACCGGGGCGGCGCCGGGGGTACCTTGCCCGGCATGAGCTCCTCACCGCACGATCATCCGCTGCCGCCGCCTCGCGTCGAAGAGGTGTCGGACGGTGTCACCGACCGGCCGGATCACCACGCTAGAACCTGCACCGCGCGTACGCCGATCTCGGCGGGCCGCCGATGGACCTGGTGGCTGCGATCCTCGACATGATCACGTACAACGGAGGGGAGCCGCTGTCCTGTCTGGCGTGATGATCAGCTTTAGCCGGGTATGACGGTCCCTGTACGCGTTCTTTGCCGGGAGGTCGCCATGGGTGTCGGGGTCAGCATCTTCTTCCTCACGCTTGGCGCCATCCTCAGGTTCGCGATCGAGCCCGACGTCTTCGGCGAGAGCGTGCACATGGACATCATCGGCCTGATCTTCATGATCGTCGGCGGCGTGGGGATCGTGCTGAGCATCGTGCTGGCCCCTCGGCGGGGCCAGACGTCGGAAGGCCGGCTGATGCACCGGGAGAACCGTCCGCCCGAGGTCTGAGACCTACAGGCTCAGCTGGACGGCGGCGCGCGAGGCCACGATCGGCTTGATGCGCTCGGCGATGACCGCCTGGTGGTCGGGGTGGTCGCGGTAGACCAGGTAGTCGTCCACGCTGTCGAAGTCCGCCACCACCGCGAAGTCGTGGTTGCCCTGGTTGATGCCCGCGTCCTGGCCGAACGTGTACGCCCGCAGCTGCGGGATCAGGCCGGGCAGCGTGCCCAGCGCCTCGGCCACGGCGGCCTTCTGCTCGTCGGTGGCGTCGTCGGTCCAGGTGAACAGCACGATGTGGCGAATCATGCAAGCCACTTTATCCATGTATCAACGGGACATCCTCAAGGCTCTGACGTCGTGGGTGCGGGTGTCCCCCGCCGTACGGCGGTCGCCGGGAGAGGGGTCCTCCCGGCGGCCGTCGTACCGGTGCGTCAGCTCCAGGCGAGCATCCTGATGGGGTCCTCCAGCATCGCGCCCACGTCACGCAGGAACAGCGAGCCCAGCTCACCGTCCACGATGCGGTGGTCGAACGACAGCGACAGCGTCGCCACCTTGCGCACCGCGAGCGCGCCGTCCACCACCCACGGCATGTCCCTGATCTGACCGAAGGCGAGGATCGCCGCCTCGCCCGGGTTGATGATCGGGGTGCCGCCGTCGACGCCGAAGACGCCGACGTTCGTGATCGTGAACGTGCCGCCCGCCATCTCCGCCGGCTGTGTACGGCCCGCCCTGGCGACCCCCGCCAGCTCCGCCAGCCGCCCGGCCAGCGCGGGCAGCGACAGCTCATGGGCGTCCTTGATGTTCGGCACCACCAGGCCGCGCGGGGTGGCGGCGGCGATGCCCAGGTTCACGTAGTGCTTGACCACGATCTCCTGGGCCTCCTCGTCCCACGAGGAGTTGATCATCGGGTGCCTGGCGATCCCCGTCAGCACCGCCTTCGCCACCAGGAGCAGCGGGGACAGCTTGAGCTCCGCGAACTCCGGGAGCGTGCGCAGGCCGCGCACGGCGTCCATGGTGGCCGTCATGTCCACCTGGAGGAACTCGGTGGCGTGGGGGGCGGTGAAGGCGCTGGTCACCATGGCCTGGGCGGTCATCTTGCGTACGCCCTTGACCGGGACGCGCTCCTCCCTCTCCCGCCGCTCACCCGTCGTGACGGGCCGCTCCTGCGTCCTCGCCGCCGCCGCGTGGACGTCGTCGCGGGTGATCGAGCCCTGGGGGCCCGTGCCCGTGAGCGTGGTGAGGTCCACGCCCAGGTCCTTGGCGAGCTTGCGTACGGGGGGCTTGGCCAGCGCCCGCGCCGCCCCAGGACCCTGCGCTCCGGCCGGAGCCGCAGGCGCCGGGGCCGGGGCCGGGGCCGGGGCTGGGGCAGAGGCGGGGGTCTGCGGCGGGGTGTCCAGGCCCACGCGGGCCGGGTTCGCCACCGGGTTGGTCGGGTGGCCGGGAGCGGCCTGGCGGCGCGGGCGGCGCTTGGTGGCGCCGGTCTTGACGCCGTAACCGACCAGGACCGCCTGGCGCTCCTCCTTGGGGGCCGGGCTGCCGTGCGCGCCCGGCTCCACCGCGCCCTCCGCGGGCGGCTTCGGCACCATGTCGTCGGCCAGCGCCTCGATCCCGGACGCCGGCGCCGTCCCGCCGTTGACGGGCGCGGCCGCAGCCGGAGCGGGTGCGGTGGGAGCGGGCGCAGAGGGCGCGGGCGCCGCCGCGGCCGCCGCAGCCGGCGCCCCGGCCGCCGCCCCGGTCGCGCCCGGTGAAGGGGCACCGCCCTCGCCGTCGGTGTCCACCGCGATGATCGGGACGCCAACGTCGACCGTCTCGCCCTCGCCGGCCATCAGCCCGGCCACCACGCCATCCCACGGGATCGGCAGCTCGACGATCGACTTGGCGGTCTCGATCTCCACCACGATCTGGTTGACCTTGACGTCGTCGCCCGGCTTGACGTGCCAGCGGACGATCTCCGCCTCCGTCAGCCCCTCGCCGACGTCGGGCAGCTTGAACTCGCGTCGCATCGTCTGCCCCCTCAGTATCCGAAGGTCCGGTCGACGGCGTCGAGCACGCGGTCAAGGTCGGGCAGGTAGTGCTCCTCCAGCTTCGACGGCGGGTAGGGGGTGGAGAAGCCGCCGACGCGCAGCACGGGCGACTCCAGGTGGTAGAAGCACTGCTCGGTGATCCTGGCCGCCAGCTCCGCGCCGAAGCCGCTGTTGACGGGCGCCTCGTGCACGACCACGGCCCGGCCCGTGCGGCGTACCGACTCCATGACCAGCGGCTCGTCCAGCGGGTTGAGCGAGCGCAGGTCCACGACCTCCAGCGAGCGCCCGTCCTCCTCGGCCGCCGCGGCGGCCTCCAGGCAGGTCTTGACCATGGGGCCGTAGGCCAGCAGGGTCACGTCGGCGCCAGGACGTACGACCTTGGCGGCGTGCAGCGGCGGCCACCAGTCGGTGGAGCCGGTGTCGATCTCGGCCTTCTCCCAGTAGCGCCGCTTGGGCTCGAAGAAGATCACCGGGTCGTCGCTGCGGATGGCCTGCTGAATCATCGTGTACGCGTCCGCCGGGTTGGAGCAGGCCACCACCCGCAGCCCGGCGGTGTGCGTGAAGTACGCCTCCGGCGACTCGCTGTGGTGCTCGACCGCGCCGATGCCGCCGCCGCACGGGATGCGGACGACGACCGGCAGCTTGATCGCGCCGAGCGAGCGCATCGGCATCTTGGCGAGCTGGGTGATGATCTGGTCGGCCGCCGGGAAGACGAATCCGTCGAACTGGATCTCGCACACCGGCCGGTAGCCGCGCAGTGCCAGCCCGATCGCGGTGCCGATGATGCCGGACTCGGCGAGCGGCGTGTCGATGACGCGGTCCTCGCCGAAGTCCTTCTGCAGCCCGTCGGTGACCCGGAAGACCCCGCCCAGCTTGCCGACGTCCTCACCCATGATGAGGACCTTGGGGTCGTCCTCCATGGCCTTGCGCATGCCCTCGTTGAGCGCCTTGGACAGGCTGAGTACGGTCACGACGCCTCCTTCGCCCCGAACCGGCCGCTGCGGTCGCCTCGCTCAGTCACGGAACCCCTCCAAGTACGCGGCGAACTGGGCGCGCTCCTGGTCGATCAGGGCGTGGGGCTCGCTGTAGACGTGGTCGAAGATGTCGAGCGGCTCGGGGTCCGGCATGGCCAGACAGCGTCTGCGCAGGTCGGCGCCGAGCTGGTCGGCCTCGGCCTCGATCGCGTCGAAGAACGCCTGGTCGGCGTGCTCGTTCTTGAACAGGTACGACTTGACCCGCTCGATCGGGTCCTTCAGCTTCCAGGCCTCCAGCTCGCTGGCCACCCGGTAGCGGGTCGGGTCGTCGGTGGTGGTGTGAGCGCCCATCCGGTACGTGAACGCCTCGATCAGCGTGGGGCCCTGGCCCGTACGCGCGGCCTCCAGCGCCTTGCGCGTGACGGCGAGGCAGGCGAAGACGTCGTTGCCGTCGACCCTGATGCCGGGGAAGCCGAACCCGGAGGCGCGCCGGTAGAGCGGGATGCGGGTCTGCTTCTCCAGCGGCTCGGAGATCGCCCACTGGTTGTTCTGGCAGAAGAACACGATCGGCGCGTTGAACACGCTGGCCCAGATGAACGACTCGTTGACGTCGCCCTGCGAGGTGGCGCCGTCGCCGAAGTAGACGATGGTGGCCGCGTTGGCGTCGTCGCGCTGGATGCCCATGGCGTAGCCGACCGCGTGGAGGGTCTGGCTGCCGATGACGATCGTGTAGAGGTGGAAGTTGTGCTCCTTGGGGTCCCACCCGCCGTGGTTGACGCCCCTGAACAGGCCGAGCAGCTTCACCGGGTCGACGTCGCGGCACCACGCCACGCCGTGCTCGCGGTAGGTGGGGAAGGCCATGTCGGAGTCGGTCAGCGCGCGCCCCGACCCGATCTGGGCGGCCTCCTGGCCGAGCAGCGAGGCCCAGATGCCCAGCTCGCCCTGGCGCTGCAGCGCGACGGCCTCGAGGTCGACGCGCCGGACGAGCACCAGGTCGCGGTAGAGCGACCGGACGTCCTCCGGGGTCAGATCGATGTCGTAGTCGGGATGCTCGACCCGCTCTCCCTCGGGGGTGAGCAGCTGGACGAGCTCAGGAGGTGCGTCAGCACCACGAGAGGCGTCTTGTGTCACGTGCCACTCCTGTGGTCGGGGCCGGTCCGAGATGGGGTTGCCACCTTAGGCCAGCCTTCGTAGCGCCGAACCGGGAGGTGGAGGTTCGTACGCTTTTGGGGCCATCGTGGCAGACGTCACAGCCCTGTGCGCAAGCCCCATGTCCTCCCCGTTCCCGTTGTGTCGGCGGCCACACGCGCCGGTAGGCTGTGCTTCCCACCACCCACCGCACCCAGGAGGAACGCAGTGGCCCGCGTCATCGTGGACGTCATGTTGAAGCCCGAGATCCTCGATCCGCAGGGCCAGGCCATCGCCAGGGCGCTGCCCAGGCTCGGCTTCTCCGGCGTCTCCGCCGTGCGCCAGGGAAAGCGTTTCGAGCTCGAGATCGAGGGTGAGGCCGACGAGGCCGCGCTCGCCGAGGTGCGCAAGATGGCCGAGACGCTGCTGGCGAACACGGTGATCGAGGACTACGTCGTCCGGGTTGAGGGGTAGAAGGCACTTTTGGGGGCTGGATTTCCCCTCGGGTGGTTAAAGCCGGGTTCGGACATGCCACAATGCCACGGGCTTGCCAACACTAAATAACAACAACGTGATTTTGCGGTTAGCCCCGTTTTCTCAGGGAAACCTACTCCAGGTGACATTCCGGAGCCCGGAGGAGTCCGGTGGATATTGAGTTCTCGTTGGCACTGCCTCGGGATGCGATCGGCATACCGATGGTCAGGCGAGTGCTGGGCGATGCCATGCGTTCACTCAACGTGAGCGAGACGTGCATCGCCGACATGCTGCTCGCCGTGTCCGAGGCGTGCTCCAACGCGGTCCGGCACGGAGGGCCGGCCAACCGCTACGAGGTGACGGCGGCCATCGGGGCCGGCCAGTGCGACGTCCGCGTGGCCGACAACGGCGACGGCGTGCCGACCATGCCCTCGCACTTTCCTCCTCCCGACACCGAGAACGGCCGCGGCCTGCTGATCATGCGATCCGTCGTCGACGAGATCTCGTTCGGCGTCACACCGGGCCGGGGCACGACGGTCCACCTGCGCAAGCTGCTCGACTGGGACGACGACGCCGCCGAGGCCCGTCCCCGCGAGCTCGCCGCCGTATGAGCCGTCGTGTAGGCCCGCGCCAGTCCCGCGTCCCGAGCCGATGCGGACCACCGGAGCGCACCCGATAACCTGGTGATACCGCCGTCCACCCCGATGGGACGGTGGCGCGCGCATTCACCCGGAGGGGACGACTGTCATGAGCGCTGCCCGTGTGGGCGTTGTCACGTTTCCAGGAACTCTCGACGACCAGGACGCAGCCAGAGCCGTGCGCCTCGTGGGCGCGGAGGCGGTCCCGCTGTGGCACGCCGACCACGACCTGAAGGGAGTCGACGCCGTCTTCCTGCCCGGCGGCTTCTCCTACGGCGACTACCTGCGCTGCGGCGCCATCTCCCGCTTCGCGCCGATCATGGACGAGCTGGTCCCCGCCGCGAAGGCGGGCCTGCCGGTCATCGGCACCTGCAACGGGTTCCAGATCCTCTGCGAGGCGCACCTGCTGCCCGGCGCGCTCACCCGCAACGCCTCGCTCCACTACGTCTGCCGTGACCAGCGGCTCAAGGTCGAGCAGACCCAGACGGCGTGGACCAACGGCTTCACCGCCGGCCAGGAGATCGTGCTGCCGATCAAGCACGGCGAGGGCCGCTACGTCGCCTCCGACGACACGCTCGCCGCGCTGGAGTCGGGCGGCCACGTGGTCTTCCGCTACGTCGGCAACCCCAACGGCTCGCTCAACGACATCGCCGGCATCCGCAACGAGGCCGGCAACGTCGTCGGCCTAATGCCGCACCCCGAGCACGCCGTCGAGGAGCTCGTCGGCGCCCCGAGCACCGACGGCCTCGGCATCTTCACCTCCATCCTGAAGAACCTGGTGAACGCATGACAGACAGTGTCCAGCGGGCGGCGGAGACTCCCGACGAGCCGATGCCCTTCGCCGAGCTGGGGATGAAGCAGGACGAGTACGACCGGGTCAAAGAGATCCTGGGCCGCCGTCCGACCGGCTCCGAGCTGGCCATCTACAGCGTCATGTGGTCCGAGCACTGCTCGTACAAGTCGTCCAAAGTGCACCTGCGGCAGTTCGCCACCAAGGCGCCCAAGTCCGAGGCGCTGCTGGTGGGCATGGGCGAGAACGCCGGCGTGGTCGACATCGGCGACGGGTGGGCGGCCACGTTCAAGATCGAGTCGCACAACCACCCCTCCTACGTCGAGCCGCACCAGGGCGCGGCCACGGGCGTCGGCGGCATCGTGCGCGACATCATGTCGATGGGCGCCCGCCCGATCGCGGTCATGGACGCGCTGCGCTTCGGCGCCGCCGACGCGGTCGACACCCGGCGGGTGCTGCCCGGCGTGGTCGAGGGCATCAGCAGCTACGGCAACTGCCTCGGCCTGCCCAACATCGGCGGCGAGGTCTCCTTCGACCCCTGCTACCTCGGCAACCCGCTGGTCAACGCCCTGTGCGTGGGCCTGCTGCGCAAAGACCAGATCAAGCTGGCCACCGCGCCGGGGCCGGGCAACAAGGTCGTGCTGTTCGGCGCCTCCACCGGCCCCGACGGCATCGGCGGCGCGTCGGTGCTGGCCAGCGCCACGTTCGAGGACGAGTCGCAGGCCAAGCGGCCCGCCGTGCAGGTCGGCGACCCGTTCATGGAGAAGCTGCTCATCGAGTGCTGCCTTGAGCTGTACGCCGCCGACGTCGTCGTCGGCATCCAGGACCTCGGCGCGGCCGGCGTCTCCTGCGCCACCACCGAGCTGGCCGCCAAGGGCACCGGCGGCATGACCGTCGACCTCAACCTCGTCCCGCTCCGCGACCCCTCGCTCAGACCCGAGGAGATCCTGATGAGCGAGTCGCAGGAACGCATGATGGCCGTGGTCCGGCCCGACGACATCCCCGCGTTCATGGCGATCTGCCAGAAGTGGGACGTCCCCGCCACCGTCATCGGCGAGGTCACCGACACCGGCCGGCTCGTGATGACCTGGGACGGCGAGGTCATCGTGGACATCCCGCCGGGCACCGCCGCCGACGACGGGCCGGTCTACGAGCGGCCCTACCACGAGCCCGCCGGGCAGGCCGCGCTCAACGCCGACGCCCCCGATCGCCTGGAGCGGCCCGCCGACCTGCGGCAGACGCTGCTCAAGCTGCTCGGCTCGCCCAACCTCGCCTCCAAGGAGTGGGTGACCGGCCAGTACGACCGCTACGTGCGCTCCAACACCGTGCTGGCCCAGCCGGCCGACGCGGGCATGCTGCGCATCTCCGAGGCCATCGCGGGCGCCGAGCCGACCACCAGAGGCATCGCGCTGTCCACCGACGGCAACGGCCGCTACGCCAAGCTCGACCCCTACGCGGGGGCGCAGCTCGCGCTGGCCGAGGCGTACCGCAACGTCGCCGTCACCGGCGCGAAGCCGCTCGCCGTCACCAACTGCCTCAACTTCGGCTCCCCCGAGGACCCCGAGGTCATGTGGCAGTTCGCCGAGGCCACGCGCGGGCTCGCCGACGCCTGCCGGACCCTCGGCGTGCCGGTGACCGGCGGCAACGTCTCCTTCTACAACCAGACCGGCTCCACCGCCATCCACCCGACGCCGGTGGTGGGCGTGCTCGGCGTCATCGACGACGTCGCCAAGCGGGTCCCGACCGGGTTCGTCGCCGAGGGGCTGCGGGTCGTGCTGCTCGGTGACACCCGCGAGGAGTTCGGCGGCTCGGAGTGGGCTCACGTCGTCCACGGTCACCTGGGCGGGCTGCCGCCGCAGGCCGACCTGGAGGCGGAGCAGGCGCTCGGCACCGTCCTCGTCGAGGCGGCTCGGCGCGGGCTGCTCGCGGGCTCCCACGACCTGTCCGACGGCGGGCTCGCGATCGCGCTCGCCGAGTCCTGCCTGGCGAAGGGCGTCGGGGCGACCGTCGAACTGACCGGCGACGCCTTCACCGACCTGTTCAGCGAGTCGGCGGCTCGGGCACTCGTGGTGGTGAGCGCCGAAGCCTACGACGAGCTGGCCTCCCTGTGCGGCCGCCACGACGTCCCCTGCTACGGCCTGGGCACGACCGGCGGCTCGTCCCTGGTCGTCAAGGACGTCTTCGAGGTCCCGGTGGAAGAACTCCGCACCACCCACACCGCCGCCCTGCCGGCGCTGTTCGGCTGACGCGAGTTTCTCAGGGCCGGTACGGGATCACCCGTACCGGCCCTTTCCGCACAATCACCCACCGAACGGCCGGCACGCGCCTTTCATCCGCCGGGCTGGATGGGTGGTGCGCCCTGGATTGCCGTGGCCGTTAACCGGCACGTGACCTGCACGTGGCGGCCCCTTCCTTCCGGCCTCGGTTCTCCGGGCGCTCGTCGTTGTGCGGAAGCCTTACTTCTTCAGGCAGACGGCGTAGACCGTGCCGCCGCTGCCGCTGCCGCCGCCGAGGCCCTGGCTGGAGACCTCGGCGGTCTTCATGTCGTTCTTGGCGGCGCTGACCGACCAGCCGTTGCCGGACGGCATGCTGCTCGTCACCTGGGAGCGGGAGTCCACCTGGAAGCCGCCGCCGGTCACCAGGTCGCCCGCCTTGCACTTCGCGCTGCCGCTGGAGCCGGAGAAGCGCTCCGAGACGATGTAGGTGCTCAGGTTCGCGCCGGTGCCGGGCTCGCCCTTCGGGCCCTGGGGGCCCGCGGGGCCGCGCGGGCCGGTGTCGCCCTTCGGGCCCTTGGGGCCGGGGGTGCCGGGCTTGCCGGGAGCGCCCTGCTCACCCTTGGGACCCTGCTCCCCCTTCGGGCCCTGCTCGCCCTGCTCCCCCTGCTCGCCCTTCGGGCCCTGCGGGCCGGCGGGGCCGGTCGCGCCCTGCTTGCCCTGGATGCCGTGGCGGCCCTGCGGACCGCGGTCGCCCTTCGGGCCCTGGGGGCCGGCAGGGCCGGCCGGACCCGCGGGCCCCTGCGGGCCGGTCTCGACGGTGGTGGTGGACGTGCCGCCGCCCCCGATGACCATCCGCTGCTCGGTCTTACGGCACTTGGCCGTGACGTTGACGATGCGGACGTACCGCGACTTCTTGTGGACGCAGGCGTGCACCGTTCCCGCCGCGGCGCCGGCCGAGACGGCGGAGGCCGCGGACGATGCAGTGGCGACGCCTCCCGCGGCCAGGAGCGAGGCGGCCAGCGCCCCGGCGGTGGCAAGTGTCAGCGTGCCCCCACGACGAACCTTGATAGCCACGATGCCCCTCCAGAGGGTCGAGTGTTGCGCGTGTGATGCACGAGATTCACGCCTCAAACGTTCCAAAGGATGACCGTGACTACGTAACGCATTTATCACGAAACAGAGGGTTACTGACGGCGTTGACGGATTGTCGATGACGTGGGTGAGTAAAACGACGCAGTCGCGACAGCGATCGCCCGTGGATAATCGGTCTGTGTCAACCCCTGGTCCCACGTACCTCCCACCGGCCACCCAGCCCGTTCGCGGCGTGGTCTGGGGGATCCACCTTGCGCTGCCCATGCTGGGCCTCTGGCTGCTGCTGGCCAACGACCACATCAACATCCCGTGGCAGCACAACCCGAGCCACTTCTGGCTGATCATCCTGGTCGCCGGCGTCAACCTCGTGCTCGGCGTGCTCATCAGCGAGGCGTCGCGGCGGCGCGCCGACGCCCGCCTGTTCCTCGTCTCCATGGTCTTCGTGACCAACGCCGGCTTCTTCTTCCTGCACGGCCTGGCCACCCCCAAGGTCATCCTGCCCGGCGGCTCGGTGGGCTTCGACGCGGGCCAGCAGGTCGGGCTGTCGATCGCGGCGGTGTTCGCGTTCGTCTCGGCGCTGCCGCTGGGCGAGCGGGTGGCGAAGGTCGTGCTGTCCTGGCAGCACTTCATCAGGGGCGCGCTGCTCGGCGCCATGGTGCTGTGGGGCGTGGTGTCGCTGGTGCCCGGCCTGACCGCGCTGAGCGAGCCGCCCGAGGTCTCTCCGATCGACTGGCTGGTCTGGGCGTCGATCCCGGGCCTGCTGCTGTACGGCGCGGCCGGCGTGATGATGTTCCTGCTGCACAGGCGCCGCCCGTCGGCGATGCTGATCAGCCTGCTCACCGCGTACGCGCTGCTGGCCGAGTCGATGGTGGCCGGCATGTCGCAGCTCAACTGGCACCTGTCGTGGTGGGAGTGGCACCTGCTGCTGACCCTGGCCTTCATGTTCGTCGCCTACAGCGCCTACCTGCAGTTCAGGCGCGAGGGGTCGAGCGCGGGGCTGTTCGACTCGGTGGCGCTGTCGGCGACCGTGGCCCGCATCAAGCGCGACTACGACCAGGCGCTGGAGGAGCTGGTCGAGCACGTACGCAAGGGCGAGCCGCTGGCCGCGACCCGGATGTCGGGCAAGTTCCGGCTCAACGAGGGCCAGGCGGCGGTTCTCGACCGGGCAGGACGGGCGCTGGCCGAGGAGCGCGAGCTGTCGGAGCGGCTGTCGGCGCTGGTGGCGGTGAGCGTGCAGACGCGGGTGGGCCTGCCGGAGGACCAGCTGCTGACGACGTCGCTCGAGCGGGTGCGGCAGGCGTACGGGGATGTGAAGATCGCGCTGGTGGCCGAGGGCAAGACGCAGGTGGGCTCGCGCGACTACGCGTTCGTGGGTGACGACCCGATCAGGCGTGACGGGCTGCTGGCCTTCCCGCTGACGGTCAAGGGCAACCTGGCGGGCGTGCTGGAGGTGCCGATCGGGCGGACGAGCCAGGACGAGGCGCTGGCCGCGACGCTGGCCGGGCAGCTGTCGATCTCGCTGGAGAACGCCCGGCTCTACCAGGAGCTGCACACGCTCTTCCACCAGTACATGTCGCCGGACGTGGCGCACGCGCTGCTCGCCGATCCGGGGCAGGCGGCGCTGGGCGGCGAGGTGAAGGAGCTGACCGCGCTCTTCGCCGACCTCAAGGGCTTCACGACGTTCTCGGAGAAGGTGACGCCGGGCGAGATCGTCGAGATGCTCAACCGCTACCACACGGCGGCCGTCCCCTGCATCCTGAACAACGGCGGCACGATCGTGCAGTTCGTCGGCGACGCGCTGCTGGCGCTGTTCAACGCGCCTGCGACGCAGACGGGGCACGCGCGGGCGGCCTGCAAGGCGGCGCTGGAGATGCAGCGGGCCGCCGCCGAGGTGGCCGAGGAGATGGCCTGGCAGCGCTCCGACGAGGTGGAGTGGCCGACGTTCCGGGTGGGCGTCAACACCGGGCCCGCGCTGGTGGGCAACATCGGCAGCCCCGAGCTGCGCGGCTTCAATGCGATGGGCGACTGCGTCAACGTGGCCGCCCGCCTCCAGGCGATCGCGGAGCCCGGCACGGTGGTCATCGGCGAGACGACGTACCGGCAGCTCGGGGATGACGTGACGGTGAATTCCCTGGGCGCACTCAACCTCAAGGGCAAGGAGGAGCCGGTCACCGCGTACGTTCTGACGGATTTGGAATAGGAACCAGGGTTGCGTTGCCGCCATAATCGGGCGCATGGCCCCAGAACCTGGCGAGTTTCTCACCCTGCTGACCAATGAGGAGGTCGAGTCGCTGAAAGCGGCCGGCCGCCTGCGGCGGTGGGATCGCGGCACGACCATCATGACCGAGGGCGACACGTCCGACTGGGTCCTGGTGCTGCTGGACGGCCGGGTCAAGTGCTCGTCCCACACGAGCGCGGGCACCGAGGTGGTGCTGGCCGTACGCGGCCCCGGCGCGCTCATCGGCGAGCTGACGGCCATCGACGGCTCGTCCCGCTCGACCACGGTCACCGCGCTGGAGCCGATCTCCGGCATCGTGGTCCGCGACTTCGCCACGTTCCTGGAGTCGCACGGCCGCATCGCGGTGCTGCTCATGCAGCAGGTCACCGCCAAGCTGCGCGACTCCGACAGGAAGCGCATCGAGTACGGCGCCTTCGACACCACGGGCCGGGTCGCCACCCGCCTGCTGGAGCTGGCCGAGCGCTACGGCGAGAAGACCACCACGGGTGTCCGGGTGGCGCTGCCGCTCTCGCAGGACGAGCTGGCCGGCTGGACCGGCGCCTCCCGCGAGGCCGTCAGCAAGGCGCTGCGCACGCTGCGCGACCGCGGGCTCATCGAGACCGGCCGGCGGCGTGTGGTCATCCACGACCTGGAGGGACTGCGCAAGCGCGCCAGATGACCACATTCCGTGACGTACGTCGTACGTCATGATGGAGGTCATGGTCGCGGTCACCCCCCACGACGCCACCCGCCTGCGCTACGCCTGGCGGGTCTGCGCGGTCACCAGCCTGGGCCTGGTCCTCATCGGCATCGCCGGCAGCACGCTGAACGTGGCGCTGCCCGCGGTCGTGCGGCACTTCCAGGCGGGCCCGCTGGAGTCGGGCTGGATCCTGCTGGCGTTCCTGCTGGTCAACACCGCGAGCCTGGTGTTCTTCGGCCGGGTGGCCGACCTGCTGGGCCGGCGTGAGGTCTATCTGGCCGGGTTCGCGCTGTTCACGCTGGCCTCGCTGCTGGCGGGCCTGTCGCCGAGCGTCGGGTTCCTGATCGCGATGCGGGTGTTACAGGCGGTCGGCGCGGCCATGATCCTGGCGAACGGCACGGTGATCATCACCGACGCGTTCCCGCCCGAGCGGCTCAGTCAGGGCATGGGCGTCTACATCGGCACGATGTCGGTCGCCCAGCTCGCCGGGCCGACCGTGGGCGGTCTCATCGCGGAGACGGCCGGCTGGCAGTGGATCTTCTGGGTGAACGTGCCCGCCGGGCTGCTCGCGCTCGGCGTCGGCGCGGCGATCTTACGCAGGATGCCGCGGCGGCCCAGGCAGCCGGTGGACGCGCTGGGCAACGTGCTGGTGTTCGCCGCCCTGTCGGCGCTGCTGCTGGCGCTGTCGGAGGCGGGGTCGCGGGGGCCGGGCAGCCCGGTCGTGATCGTCGGGGTGGCCGTGTTCGTCGTGGCGGTGCCGCTGATCGTGGTGGCCGAG
The DNA here is from genome assembly GCF_040676845.1 of Nonomuraea sp. NPDC049504. Taxonomy (NCBI): domain Bacteria; kingdom Bacillati; phylum Actinomycetota; class Actinomycetes; order Streptosporangiales; family Streptosporangiaceae; genus Nonomuraea; species Nonomuraea sp. NPDC049504. The sequence goes on along the minus strand of NZ_JBFAPT010000059.1, from coordinate 5,248 downwards.
CGGCGCTCCGCGAACCCGGTGCTGGATCTGCGGTTGTTCGGCGGGCGGCTGCTGGCGTGCGCGAACCTGGCCTCGTTCTGCAACGCGCTGGCCCGCTCCGCGCTGATCCTGGTCGTGGCGCTGTACTTCCAGGCGGCGCGCGGCGTGGGCGCGTTCGAGGCGGGGCTGAGCGTGCTGCCCGTGCCGGTGGGGATCGGGCTGGCCTCGCCGATCGTGGGCATGCTGGGGCGGCGGGTGTCGCCGTACGCGCTGTCCATCGGGGGCGCGCTGCTGAGCGCGGCCGGACTGGGCACGCTGATGGTGACGGCGGGGGCCGGCACGCCGTACTGGGTGATCGGCATCGGGCTGTTCGTGGCCGGCTGCGGCAGCGGAACGTTCCTCACCGGCAACACCACGCAGGTGATGACCGCGCTGCCGGCCGGGAGCCTGGGCGTGGTCAACGGGCTGCGGGTGATGGTGATGAACGTCGGCATCGTGATCAGCGTCGGCCTGTCGCTCACCGTGCTGACCGCCTCGGTGGGGCCGGAGCTGCGTGCCCAGGTCTACGCGGGCACGCTCTCCACGCTCTCACCGGTGGCCGTGGGGCAGCTCATGGACGGCTTCCAGCGGGCGTACGCGGTGCTCTTCGCCGTGGCCCTGGCGGGAGCGGTGCTGGCGGCTCTGGCGCGGCCTCAGAGCGCGCCGGCCAGCCGCGCCTCGACCTGACGGTAACGGGCGACCGGGATGAGGTGCACCCCGGCGAACGCCCCGCTGTCGCGCAACGCCAGCACCTGCTCGCACGCCGCCTCGACGCCCGCCGCCCGATCGGCGGCCACCGCGGCCACGAGCTCGTCGGGGATCGCGATGTCGGGGATGGCCGCGGCCAGCGTGCGGGCGTGCCGCTCGCTGGCCAGCACCATCACGCCGGCGTAGACCGGCACGTCGGACGGGTGCTCGTCGCGCCAGCGCAACTGGGCCTCCACCGAGAAGCTGACCTGGGAGAACAGGAAGTCGGCGGTACGCTTCCAGGCCGGCAGCGGGCGCAGCGCGGCGGCGGCGCCCACGTGGAAGCCGGGCGAGAACGCCCGCGCCTCCTCGATCATCGAGCGCACGGTCAGGTCGCTGGTGCGGTTGCCGCTGGTGGGTTTGTCGCCGTAGACGAACAGGAACCGCTCGACCCCGTACGCGGCGGCAGTCAGCAGGTCGCGGCGGAAGCCGAGCAGGTTGCGGTCGCGCGAGTTGAGGCACGCGATGCCCCGCCCGCCCATCGCCTCGACCTCGTGCGCCACGGCCACGCTCGACACGGTGGCCCGGCCGATGTGGTTGTCGGGGATGAGGAAGGCGCTCGCGATGGTGCTCAACGTGCCGATCTGGTGCCTGACGTGCTTCAGGTCGGGGCGGGTGGGTGGTTCGATCTCACAGATCAGTTCGAAGGCCATGATCGCGACTGTAACCTCCGGCCGCCGCCCCGAGGAGGGGTCAGGCGGCCGCCTCCGCCGCCGTCGGGTCCTCGAACTGGGTGCGGTAGAGCTCCTCGTAGCGGCCGCCCGCCGCGAGCAGCTCGGCGTGCGTGCCGCGCTCGACCACGCGGCCGTCCTCGATGACCAGGATCAGGTCGGCCGCCCGCACGGTGGACAGCCGGTGCGCGATCACCACGGCGGTCCTGCCCTCCAGCGCCTCACCCAGGGCCGCCTGCACCGCCGCCTCCGAGGTCGAGTCGAGCGCCGCCGTGGCCTCGTCCAGGATCACCACGCGCGGCCTGGCCAGCAGCAGCCTGGCGATCGTGAGCCGCTGGCGCTCGCCGCCCGACAGGCGGTAGCCGCGCTCGCCCACCACCGTGTCGAGGCCGTCGGGCAGCGACTGGATGAGCGTGGCCAGGCGGGCGCGGGTCAGCGCGTCCCACAGCTCGTCCTCGCCCGCCTCCGGCCTGGCCAGCAGCAGGTTGGCGCGGATGGTCTCGTGGAAGAGGTGGCCGTCCTGGGTGACCATGCCGAGCGTGTCGCGGATCGTGTCGGCGGTCAGGTCGCGCACGTCCACCCCGCCGAGCCGTACGGCGCCCGAGTCGACGTCGTACAGGCGGGGCAGCAGCTGCGCGATCGTGGACTTGCCCGCGCCGGACGAGCCGACCAGCGCCACCATCTGCCCTGGCTCGGCGCGGAACGACACCCCGTGCAGCACCTCCTCGCCGCCGCGCGAGTCGAGCACGGCCACCTCCTCAAGCGAGGCCAGCGAGACCTTGTCGGCCGAGGGGTAGGAGAAGCGCACGTCGTCGAACTCCACCGAGACCGGTCCTTCCGGCACCTCGCGGGCGCCGGGGCGCTCCTGGATGAGCGGCTTGAGGTCGAGCACCTCGAAGACGCGCTCGAAGCTGACGACCGCGCTCATGACGTCCACGCGGGCGCTGGCCAGCGCGGTCAGGGGGGCGTACAGGCGGGTGAGGAGCATGGCCATGGCCACGACCGCGCCGGGGGCGAGCTGGCCGCGCAGGGCGTAGAAGCCGCCGAGGCCGTACACGAGGGCCAGGGCCAGCGCCGAGACCAGGGTCAGCGCCGTGACGAACACGGTCTGCGTCATGGCGGTGCGCACGCCGATGTCGCGCACCCTGCGGGCCCTGCCCGCGAACTCGGCCGACTCGTGGGCGGGCCGGCCGAACAGCTTGATCAGTGTCGCGCCCGGCGCCGAGAACCGCTCGGTCATCTGCGTGCCCATGGCGGCGTTGTGGTCGGCCGCCTCGCGCCGCAGCCGGGCGATCCTGCCGCCCATCCGCCGGGCCGGCAGCATGAAGACGGGCAGGAGCACCAGCGCGAGCAGGGTGATCTGCCACGAGATGCCGATCATCGCGACCAGCGTCAGCACCAGCGTGACCAGGTTGCCCACCACGCCGGACAGCGTGTCGGTGAAGGCCCGCTGCGCGCCGATCACGTCGTTGTTCAGGCGGCTGACCAGGGCGCCGGTGCGGGTCCTCGTGAAGAACGCGATCGGCATCTTCTGGACGTGGTCGAAGACGGCCGTACGCAGGTCGAGGATGAGGTCCTCGCCGAGCCCCGCCGAGAACCACCGGTTGAGCAGCCCCAGCCCGGCCTCCGCGATCGCCAGCCCCGCGATCAGCAGCGCCACCGTGACGACCACGCCGAGCGGCTCGCCGTTGAAGATGGCGTCCACCACCCGGCCCGCGAGCAGCGGAGAGCCCACGGCGAGGCCCGCCAGCACCACGCTGAGCAGCAGGAACAGCGTGATCTTAGGGCGGTGGGGACGGGCGAACCCGGCGATGCGGCGGAGCGTCGCCCGCGACAGCGGACGACGCTCCTGCTGGTTGTTCATCGAGTAAAGCTGGTGCCAGGCGGTCATCTCCATGCTCATGACATGGACAGTACGACCTCGACTTAACTTGAGGTCAACCGCCGATCTTCTTGCCCTTGCCGTGCCAGACCACCGCCACCGCAGGACGCGGCTGGTCGCCGTCGGGCCAGCGGCTGCCCGGGTTGTCCGGCGTGGCGCCGTCGATCTCGCCCGGGTGCTGCACCGCCACGAACACGCTGCGCTGGTCGCTCGTCACCAGCGGGCCGCAGGTCTCCGCACCCACCGGGACCGTCAGGAACTGGCGCAGGTGGCCCCGCTCCTTACCCTCGACCGGCATCACGAACAGGCCGTCGTTGGAGCCCAGCTCGTTGCCGTCCGTGGAGATCCACAGGTTGCCGTCCTTGTCGAACGTCACGTTGTCCGGGCAGGAGATCGGCGAGACCTTGCTCTTGTCGTACCCGGCGAAGTAGGTCGTGGCGTCCTTCGGGTCGCCGCAGACCAGCACCAGCGACCAGGCGAAGCGCCGCGCGCCCGCGTCGTCGCGGCGCTCGGTGATCTCCAGCACGTGGCCGTGCTTGTTCGACGGACGCGGGTTGGCCTCGTCCACCTGGGCGGGGGTGCGGTTGGTGTTGTTGGTCAGCGCCACGAACACGCCGCCGGTGACCGGGTTGCGCTCGATGTCCTCAGGGCGGTCCATCTTCGTGGCGCCGACCTTGTCGGCCGCGACCCGCGTGTAGACCAGCACCTCGGCCGCCGACATGCCCTTCACGTACGACCGGTCGCCCGACACCAGCGGGATCCACTCGCCCGAGCCGTCGAACTCCTTGTCCTTCGGCAGCTTGCCCGACCCGTCGATCTCCTTCTTGGGGCTGTCGCCGGTGAACTTGGCGACGTACAGGGTGCCCTCGTCCAGCAGCGAGCGGTTGTGCCGGTCGTTGCCCGGCTGGTAGCGGTCCTCGGAGACGAACTTGTAGACGTACTCGAACCGCGAGTCGTCCCCCATGTAGACGACCAGGTGGCCGTCACGGGACAGCGTGGTCGTCGCCGCCTCGTGCTTGAACCGGCCGAGCGCCGTGCGCTTGACCGGCGTGGAGTCGGGGTCGAACGGGTCGATCTCCACGATCCACCCGAAGCGGTTGGCCTCGTGCGGGTGCTTGGCCAGGTCGAAGCGCTCCTCCACCCGGTCGAAGCGGCGGCTCTCCTCGGGCACGCCCGTCGTGATCGTGTAGCGCTCGATGTACGGCTTCTGCGCCGCTGGCACCTTGTCGCCGTTGACGAAGTACTGGTCGATGTTCTCCTCGGCGGTCAGCACCGTCTTCCACGGCGTGGTGCCGCCCGAGCAGTTGTTCAGCATGCCGACGGGCGTGCGGCCCTTCGGGTCGGCGGCCGTGCGCAGCAGCTCGTGACCGGCCGCGGGGCCGGTGAAGCGCATCTTGGTCTGCGCCGTGATCCGCCGGTTGTAGCGGCGGCGCCCCTTGGTGACCAGCTTCCACTGGCCGCTGCCGCCGGCCCGCTCGATCTCCACGACCGAGCCGCCGTGCGCGGCCAGCCCGATCCTGATCTGCTCCTCGGTCGCCTCCGCGCCGCCCGTGTAGCCGCGGAACATGAGGTTTTCGTCGGTGTACTCGTGGTTGACCCACATCAGCGCCCGGTCGTCGCCCATGGGGAACAGCGTCACGTAGTCGCAGTTGTAGCCGAACTGCTTGCTCTGCGCCTCAGGCGTCTGGCCGTCGAAGTCGAACGCGGGCGCGTCGGGCAGCACCGGGTCGCCCCAGCGCACGACCACCGAGGACTTGTAGCCGTCGGGGACGCGCAGCGCGTCCTCCTTATTGGGCGGCACCGGGGTGAAGCGCAGGTCGGAACGGCCGCCGCCCGTCGGAGAAGTACCCCGAGGTCTCGCAGGACGCCGACGGCATGCGGCGGCTGTTCCGCCAGTTCTCCTTCCCCGGCGGCATCCCCAGCCACGTCG
>NZ_JBFAPT010000058.1:0-33935 GCF_040676845.1 Nonomuraea sp. NPDC049504 | reverse complement strand
ACGCCCAGCACCTCGGCGACTTCGACCCCGCCAGGTCCGGCCTCGAATACTTCAAGGTCAGCGAGTCCACCTCCCAGCCCGGCTCCCTCTACATCGACCCCCGCAACGGCGGGATCCTCTGGTCCTCTCCATCCGGTTCTGACAACGGCCGCGGCGTCGCGGGCGACATCTCCACGGTCAGGATCGCGAGCGAGTTCTGGTCGGCCGCCGACGCGAACCTGCGCAGCGTCACCGGCAACAACGCCGGCCGCAAGCCGTCCTCGATCAACTTCCTCGTCTGGTGGGACGCCGACCCCGTCAGGGAGCTGCTCGACCAGACCCGCATCGACAAATACGGCACCGACGGCGACACCCGCCTCCTGACCGCCTCAGGCGTCCACTCCAACAACGGCACCAAGGCCACCCCGTCCCTGTCGGCCGACCTGTTCGGCGACTGGCGCGAGGAGGTCATCTGGCCCACCAGCGACAACCGCGCCCTGCGCATCTACTCCACCCCCACGCCCACGGACCGGCGCATCTACACGCTGATGCACGACCCGCTCTACCGCGTCTCGGTGGCCTGGCAGAACACCGCGTACAACCAGCCGCCGCACACGAGCTTCTTCCTCGGCGACCGCATGCCCACGGCCCCCCGCCCCGACATCTACGTCCGCTGACCCCGAGGGGTGGCACCGGCCAGGCCCGGTGCCACCTCCCTCACGCCAGGAGCAGCATGACGGCCCAGATGGTGAGGGAGGACAGGCCGGTCGCCACCCACAGGCGGAAGCGGCCGGGGGCGGAGGCCCAGGCGGCGACCGTGTACGCGATGACGCCGCTGAGCGCGTACACCTCGAAGGAGAAGCGCCCGAGCGCCCACAGCGCCATCAGCAGCAACAGGCCGAGCACGGCGGTCGGCCAGGCCGGGCGGAAACCCAGGAGGTGCAGCAGCGGCCAGGCGAGCAGGGTCATGGCCCAGCGGCCTGTCCGCAACGACTCCACGAGCAGCCCCAGACAGCCAAAGTATTCGCCGCAGTACCGGGAGTCGGGGAAGAGGCGGGCTATCAGCACCGCGACCACCGCGAGCAGGGCCGTCAGGGTGAATCCGGCCAGAGCGCCGAGCAGGAGGCGTCGGCCCTCGGTCATGGATAAGCCGTCCATTTCCGCATGGTGACATGTCGTGATGTGCGGCGACCACGACGGAGATCAGCTTGATGCGAAGCCGTCACCCAGCTCGTCCCGCGTCAAGGAACCCACCCAGGCGTCGACCCGCCTCCCCCGGTGGAAGAGCCGCTTGCGCAGCGTCCCCTCCACCACGAACCCGGCCTTCTCGGCCACCCGCCGCGACGGCGAGACCGTCGCCTGGGACACCCACCTGGGCGACGGCAGCGTCTCGGAGGACGACTCCGTCGAGGAGATCCTCAGGGCATACCTCTACCAGGGCGCGGCCGTGGCCTACCGCTACGCGGGAGCGGGCCTGCTGCCGTCCGACGCCCGCTCGCTGACCGAGGAGGCCGGCACGTAGGTGACGCTCTCCGACGAGGAACCGCTCAGGAGGGAAACCTGAGATGGGACGGCGGCACGTGGTCCACCAGCCACACCCCGTTGACGCTGCGCATGAAGGTGTGCCCGTCGGCGTGCATCGCTCCCGACGCCACCACCAGCACCACCGGCACTCCTCGCCGCGCCCCCACCCGCGTCGCCGTCTCCCGGTCGGGCGACAGATGCACGTGGTGCCGGCTCATCGGCCGCAGGCCCTCCCGCCTGATCGCCGCCACGAACCGGCCGATGGTGCCGTGGTAGAGCGCCTCGGGCGGCTCCACGGCGGGCAACCCGAGCTCCACCGGCACCGAGTGGCCCTGGCTGGCCCTGATCCTGTCGCCTTCGATCGTGTAGCGGCGCTTGTCGTTGGCCGCGACGACCTCCCGCAGCTCCTCTGGCGTGATCGGGAAGCCGTGCGCGGCGGCGGCCCGCAGCAGCTCCCCGACGTGGGCCCAGCCGCCCTCGTCGAGGGTGAGCCCGATGCGGCCGGGGTCGTGGCGCAGGTGCCGGGCCAGATACTTGGAAACGCGGATCAGCCGCCGTTCGTCCATCAACGGCCATGCTGCCCGCTCCCAAGCGCCGTCCGCCAGCCGATTTCTTCGCTGTGAACGGTCGCAGGGGACGGAGGACGGTTTCACCTGGCCCCGCACCTCGCCGCCACCTTCGGCGTCACCCCCTTCACGCTGACGGGTGACATGGAGGTGCGGGGCGCCGGTGTGCTCAGCGGTGTTCGTTCTCCTTGAGCTCGATGACCCAGGCGCGGCGCTCGGCGATCTTCCCGTCCCGCAGGACGAACACCTCCGCCATCGACATCCGCATCTCATCGCCGTCCGCACGCCGTACCCACCCGGTGAGCTCCGCCATGACCACGTCGCCCTGCTCGACCATCCGCACGACCTCCAGGTGCGGCGGGTTGACGAACTCGGGTGGGCCGTCGATGGCCTGGTCGTAGGCGTCCTTGCCGGTCAGGTGGAAGGCGCCGAAGACGGTCCACTCGATGTCGTCGGTCAGGCAGGACAGGATCTGCTCGTGGTCGTTCTTACGGAAACCGTCCAGGTAGGTGTTGACGGTCTCGATGTTGCGTGACATGTCTGCTCCTTTCGCCGTAGGCGAGTCGGAGCGGCCGGAGCGTTCTCGACATCCTCCTCAGATCATGAGGGTGACGGCCACGGGGACGAGGTACAGGATCGGGAAGACGACGGTCTTGTACGACCGGGCGCGCAGCACGGTGACGACGGCGCCGAGGAAGTACACCACCAGCCCGATCCCGGCCAGCACGCCGATCACCGGCACGGCCAGACCGGCCAGCAGCCCCGCCGCCCCCGCGGCCTTGGCCGCGCCCAGCCAGGGCCACCACGAGGCGGGCACCCCGTACGTCCGCAGCGGTTCGACGACCCACGCGGCGCGGGTGAGGATCGCGTACGCGGAGAAACCCACCCAGGCGGCGGCCAGAACGGTGACGATGATGGGAAGCATCGGATGCTCCTTGCTCTCGAATGACGCCGGGCCGGTAGCGCCCGTCACCGCCCTGACCCGCCGCCGGACGGCGATGTGACCGGCGGCGGGAGTGACGTACGTCACCTCGTCAGCCGGGCACCGCCACGTCGAGCAGGCCGAGCCGCTCGGGCTCGGCGACGACGTCGATGGCGGTGATGAGCCCGTCGTCGACGGTGAAGGTGAGCGCCACCCGCAGCCTGCCCTGCGCCGCCATGACCAGGCCGACCGCGCCGTCGAGCAGCGCGGGACCGGTGAATCTGGCCCGCTGCATGGCGGCCATCGCGCCCTTGGCGACGGCCTCGGCCCCCTGGACGGTGACGGGCGCGGCGGTGAGCATGACGGCCGCGTCCGCCCGCAGGGTGACCTCGGGATGCAGCAACGTGATCAGCGCCCGGAAGTCCTGCCCGCGCGTCGCCGACAGGAAAGCCTCGACGATCTCCCGCGTCCGGCCCGGCTCACGGTGCGGCGCGGGCGCCCCCTTGACCCGGCGACGCGCCCGGCTGGCCAGCTGCCGGGTCGCCTCGGGTGAGCGTTCCAGCAAGGGGGCGATCTCCTCGAACGGCACCGCGAACAGATCGTGCAGCACGAACGCCACCCGCTCGGCCGGGCTCAGCCTGTCGAGCACCACCAGCAGCGCCACCCCCACCGAGTCGGCCATCTCCACCTCGGCCTCGGGGTTTCCCGCCGCCGGGCCGAGCAGCGGGTCGGCAGCCTGCGTGTCCAGCGGCTCCTCCTGGCGGTGGGCACGGGAGCGCAACATGTTCAGGCACACCCGGGCCACGATGGTGGTCAGCCAGCCGGCGAGGTTCCGCACCTCCGCGGTGTGGGCGCGATCGGCCCGCAGCCACGCCTCCTGCAACGCGTCGTCGGCCTCGCTGAGCGAGCCCAGCATCCGGTACGCCACCGCGCGAAGGTGCCCCCGATGCTCGGCGAACCGCTCCGCCAGCCACTGCTGTCCGTCCATGTTTCCTCCGTCAGGCGAGGTGAGCACGCTCATCCTCGCAAGCCCCGGAGGTGAGGCTATGTGCCGGTGGCGCCGTTGTGGCGGGCGTACTCACCGTTCATGTGCACGTACGCCCGCCGCAGGCACATCGGACTCACGGCACGACACTCAGGAACGCCATCTCATCCAGGGGCAGCCCCCGATCATTGACCTGCACTCCGCTGCTCTTGAGCGACTCGACCGAGACGATGACGTACGGCCACGCGGCCGACTCCAGCCAGATCTCAGACCGCTCGCGATCCGACACCCGCCAGCCCAGCAGCTCCAGCCGGCGCTCGATCGCGGCGACCACGCCTTCCTTCGCACTCCCTTCGAGGTGGAGTACGAATTCGGTCACCTCGACGTAGTTGTTCTCCCACTGGTGCATGACGAGAGTCTCTTCATGAACGACCCGGCCGACGCCCCGCACCTCGGTGAGCGCGGCCGCCTCCACCCGCGCCACGCGAGGGCTGAACTGTAAGTGCAGCGCAGCCACCGCCAGGAGCACGACGGCCGAGAAAGCCACGGGCAGCACCACGACCTTCTGGAAGCTCAGCCGCTTCTTCTCCTGCGGCGCCCTGGCCCGGCCCATGGGCCCTAGTCAAGCGCGCGCCGGCCCAGGACGAGGCGGCCAATGGGCGTCGTCGTCACCTCGACGTCCTCGAAGCCGCCGTCCCGCAACTCCGCGGCCAGTTCCTCCGCCGTACGGACGGGTGGGACGCCCCGGGAGTCGGCGACGAGCGCGTCCAGGGCGGAGTGCAGGCGGGCCTCCGGAGCGTCCTGTGCCGGCGGCGTCAGCTCCTGCACCAGGAGCAGGCCGCCAGGGACCAGCGCGCGCCGCGCGGCTTCGAGGGTGACCGCGCGGGCGTCGTCCGGGAAGAACGCCTGTGCCCAGTACGCGACCTCGTACGCCGCCTCGTCGTCGATCTCCTGGGCGTCGGCGCACCGGATCTCCAGGCGGGACGTCACGCCGGCCGCCTCGGCCCGCTCCCGCAGCTCCTTGACCACGTCCTCGGCTCGCTCGACCCCGACCGCCCGCAACTCAGGGAACATCGTCAGCGTCGTCAGCAGCGCTCCCCCGATGCCGCTGCCGATGTCGAGCAGCGGACCGCCCGCGGCCAGCCGGTCGCGGTACGCGGGCACCGCGTCGTACGCCATCGAGAAGATCGCCCGCGTGGCGGCGGCCGGCAGCATGCCCCAGTTACGGGCTACGACCAGCGCGTCCTGCTCCCAGGTCCGCCGCACGTCCGGCGAGAGCGCCGAACGCACCCGGTCGCGAGCCGCCGTGACCATGTCGATCGCGTCGTCCAGCCGCACGCCGGCGGGAGCCCCGTTCAGCGCCGCGAACTCCTCGGTGAGGACGTAAGCAGGCCCCTCCCCATCACGTACGACCCCCGCGGCCACGAACACCTCGACCACCCGCCGCGCCCGCTCGGCGGACACCCCACCGGCCTCGGCCAGCGCCTCGACGGTCGTAGGCGTGGTCAGCAGGTCCAGCCACCCCGCCCCGGACGCGGCACGCAGCAGATCGACCACCAGCCCGCCGTCCGCCCACTGCAGCAGCCGCGCGCGGGCCCCCAAGGCGGCCTGTACGGTACCGAGCTCTTCGTTCATCCTGATCCCCCATGTCGGTGTTCAGGAGGCTAGCCAAGATGGCGGGCGCGGTCAAGACCGAACGTTCTACCCACCTAGGCCGTGGCCGCCCGAACGCCCAGCACGACGAGCACCACCGCCGTCACCTTGCCCATCACGCGCCTGAACCGGGCCCTACGCAGGAGGCCCGCCCCTCGATGCAGCAGCGCCGTCCACCCCAAGAGCCACACGATCATGAGCAGAGCATGGGCACTGGCCAGGGCGAAGATCTGCCCGCCGAAAGGACGCCCGGGCGCGAGGAACTGCGGCACCAGCGTCAGGTAGATGGAGGCCGCCTTGGGATTGAGCACGTTCGCGAGCAGGGCCTGGGTGTAGGCGGAACCGGTGCGCTCCGGCGGATCATCCGGCATGGGAGGCCGGGAACGCCAGGTCCACAGCCCGAGGCCGATGAGATAGGCGGCGCCGGCGAGCTTGACGACGGTGAACGCCTGGCTGGAGTGCATGACGAGCGCCGACAGCCCGGCGACCGCGAGGGCGGCGTGGGCGTACAGGCCGGTGATGGTGCCGAGGACGACGGGTACGGCCTGGCGGCGGCCGCCGGTGGTGACGTGCTGGATCAGCAGGGTCAGGCTGGCGCCCGGCGTGGCGATGATCGGCAGGATCGCCAGGAGGAACCCGGCGACCGCGTACGGATGGATCACGGCAGCACGACGCGGTAGTGCGTGGTGAGGCGGAGGTCGTCGTCCAGGATGTGGAACGCGAGCCCGGGCGGCTGCTCGCGGTCGGCGGGCCGATCACCCTCCCAGGGCAGGCGCAACGTCCAGGTGACGGCCGGCCCGACGATCAGCGGACGTCCCCCGAACGTGGACGCGGCCGCGGTGTGCGCATGACCGGTGAGCACGCCGACGACCTGCGGATGGGCGTCGAGCAGCGCGGCGAGGTCGCCGGGCGACTCCAGCCGGCCCGAGTCGGGCAACGGGTGATGCAGCTCGACGGGCGGCTGGTGGAAGGCGATCAGCGCGGGCGTGTCAGGGTCGAGGACGTCGTGCATCCAGGTGAGCGTCTCGGCGGCCAGCCGGCCCTCGTCGCGGCCGGGGATGGTGGCGTCGCACATCAGGATGGCGACGCCGCCGATGTGATGCACCTCATTGACGGGCTCGTCGGCGGGCGGCCGACCCAGCAGCGCCTTCCGGTACGCCGCCCGGACGTCGTGATTGCCGGGACACGTGAGCACGGGGAAGGGCGCGTCCAGGATGCGGGCGGCCTCCTCGTACTCGGCCTCCTCGCCATGGTCGGCGATGTCCCCGGTGACCAGCAGGGCGTCGACCAGGCGAGGCAGTGCCCGCAGATGGTCCATGACCTGGGTGGCGCGCCGGGTCGCCCTGTCGCTGCCGTCGAGGTGCAAGTCGCTGATCTGGGCCAGCAGCAGTCTCATCAGGCTCCTAACGGTTAAACTCAGCTTTAGCGTTAGGGACCATAAGCTACAAAGGACGGCATGAGCAACCGGGAGGTTCGAGTGGAGCGCTGGCCGGCTCTGGAACTGGCGAGCACGATCCGCCACGACGGCAACGGCGGCGTCGCCGACGACCTGGCGACCCTGGATGACGCGACCCACTGGCTCCACCAGCAGGTCGATCCCGCGGACATCACCGTGGACGAGCAGCTCAGAAGCGAACTCGTCGAGCTGCGCCGCGCCATACGAGCCCTGTTCGCGCACGCGGTCAGCCCCGCCCCTCCCAGCCGCGCCGACGCCAACCGCCTGATGCCCCTCGACCAGGCCATGACCCACCTCAACGCGGCAGCCGCCCGCGAGGCGATCGTCCCGCAACTGACCTGGCCGGAGGGCGGCACACCGCGTACGGACGTGCTGTCGACCGAGCCCGACGGGAACGTCCGCCTGATCGCCACCCTGGCCCGAGCCGCCATCGACTTCCTGAGCGGCCCGCACCGCGAGCAGTTGCGCGCCTGCAACGCACCCCGCTGCGTCCGCTACTTCGTCAAAACCCACGGCCGCCAGGAATGGTGCAAACCATCCTGCGCCAACCGCGCCCGCGCCGCCCGCCACTACCAACGCCACAACACCACAGCCACCGGAGAACGCGGCCGTTCCTGACGTACACCAAAAAATCAGTTCAAGTCACCTGCAGGCGAGCAGAGAACGAGAAGCACTCCAAAGCCGGCAGCACCCCGGCCATCGCGGCGGCCGTCAACATCCTCATCAGGTTCCTCTTTTCCACGGGGAACCCAAAAGGTAGAAGTCCGTGCAGGCAGCACACAGGACACGATCGTCTGGCCTTCCCCCTGAGTTTCGTCAGGTGGACCCTCGTTCGTCACGGACCTGCGTCGCACTTGCGTGTCGACACATGCTTCGTGGCTTTGGCCGCGCGCTTGGCGATGGGCAGGATCTCCTCGGCGGCCAGCGCGTACCCGCGCTTCGGATCCTGCTTGGTCGCGGCGACGACCATCCCCGCGACCGTGCCGCCTTCGACGAGCAGCGGGGCGCCGCTGATACCCGGGCGCACGTCGAAGGCGAGTTCGAGCACCGTCCTGGTGACCTGACGTCTCTTGTAGATGTCCGGCCCTTCCGCCTCGAACCGATCGAGGATCTCGACCGGCTGCGCGACGACGCCTTTCGCCCTCTTCGGATAACCGAGCAAGCGCGCACCGCCGAGCGACCCTCCGGGCACGTCCAGCCAGAGTGCAGGGGCAGGCAGATCAGGTACGTACAGGACCGCGACGTCGACATCAGGATCGAACGCCACGACACGCCCTTTATAGACCTCACCGTCAGCAGCCGTGACGCGGACGGACACCGGGCGGACACCGGCCACCACATGCGCCGGGGTCACCACCCGCTGGGGGGCGTACACGAAACCCGTCCCCTCGATCTTTTTGACACACGACGGCGCCACTCCCGCCAGATGAACCACGCTCTGCTCCCCGACAGCGTCCCCCGGCGCGCCCGCCACCTCACTGGCAGCAGCCGTGGAACGGACGGGCACCGGCGCGGGAGGCGCGGTGGTGGCCGAGCATCCGGCCAGAACGAGAACGACAGATAACCAGCCCCAGCGCAGCACGCCTCGCCACTTCCTCTCATGGGGTCCACCGAGACAGCGTGGATCTTGCAGGATCCTCCCAGAGACGACCGCTTCCTGAGCCTGAGCAACCTTCCGCTCCTCCGGCGGCGTATGGACGGGTGACTGTCGCTCGAGGAAGGACCGTACATGGCGGATGGATCGGAGTACGACGCGTTCGTCGAGGCGTCGTGGCACCGGCTGCTCCGCACCGCCTACCTGCTCGCCCGTGACTGGGGAGCGGCCGAGGACCTGGTGCAGACGGCGCTGCTGAAGGCGTGGCAGGCCTGGCCGCGCCTGGGCGACGAGCGTGAGGCGTACGTCCGCAAGATCATGGTGAACCTGCACGTCTCCTGGTGGCGGCGGCGCTGGAGAAGGGCCGAGATGACCAGCGAGTCGCCGCCCGACCAGGCGCAGGCGGCCGACCACATGGGACAGGCCGACGATCGCGAGCTGGTCTGGCAGGCGCTCGGCCGCCTGCCCGCCCGGCAGCGGGCCGTCATCGTGCTGCGGTTCTTCGAGGACCTGAGCGAGGCCCAGACCGCTGAGACGCTCGGCTGCAGCGTCGGAACGGTCAAGAGCCAGGCGAGCAGGGCGCTGGCCAAGCTTCGGGTGGACAAGTCGTTCACGTACGACAGGAGGGGGTAGCGCCATGCCCATCGACCAGCGAGAACTCCGCGACCTGCTCGACGAACGCAGCAGCCCCGCCCTCGACCGCCCGATCCCCTGGCACTCACTGCGCGCCAGGGCGCGCGGCGCGCGGCGGCGCCGGCTCGCGACCGTCGCCGCCGCTGTCAGTTTCGCCGTCGCGGTCGTCGCCGGCGGTACGGTCGTCAGCCTGCGGGGGCCCGATCAGCCGACCACTGCGAACATGACCGAAAAGCTTCCCAGCCGGTACGAGGAGTCGGACGGCACCGTCTACCGCAGGCTCGCCACCGCAACCTTCGACCCAGCGCGCCAGGCATCGGTGCTCTTCGAGGTGGAGGTGAGCGGCAAACCGGTGGCCATCCTGCCTGACTGCCCATCTCCCAAAGCGGCACCACCGCAGGTCATCGCAAGCGTGCCCGGCCTGGACAAGACCTTCACGCTGTCCCCGGCGCCCTTCCTGATGAACGCGTGCGAGCGCGGCAAAGCGGTCGACATGCAGCCCTTCCCCGCCGGGACGCGAACGGTGATATTCACCGTCAAAGGCTCCCCCGGGCGCACGGCTCCGGGGACATGGCGGTTCGGCGTGTACGAGTGGACGCCACCGTCCACGATGAAGACCGCCTCGCCTCCGGCTGAGCCGCCCGCGAAACTCGGGAAGGAGCTCAACCTGGCCGCCAAGGCCACCACAACCTGGCCCGACAGCCGCGAGGTGACGGTCACCGTGCCGAACAGAGGCCTCGGCCTTGCCGTCGCCACCTCCTGCGGAGACGGTCTCGGCGACCGGCTCAGCCGGAAGGTGTGGGTGAACGGACGCCTGATCAAGGGCGGCATCGACTGCTCCTCCTCGCCGGGCGGGGGTGGGTTCCTCTACCTGGGCAAACGGCTGCTCAGCGGGAAGACGACCACGATCAGGGTCCGGCTGGAGACGTCCATCCCCGAGTACCTGCGACGCCCCGGAACCCTGACGGTGGCCGTCTATGCCGGCGACATGTGACGAGGCATGATCGCGATCTCAGCCTTGGAGGTCCGCCACCGTACCCGCAGGAAGCAGGCGATCACTGCATGGTGGTCTCGGTCGTCCGCCTGAGGTGCTCGTTACGCAGCAGGATCAGCTTGGTCATGTAACGGCGCAGGACGAGAGCCTCAGCGAGCGTGCCCAAGGGGCCGGCGGGCGCGGCGAAGTCAACGATGTCCTTCATGAGGGTCGCTTCGACGCCACTGTCGGCTTCGTGCGTCGATTCGAAGGTGTGCTCGTGGCGCCAATGCCGAAAGGGGCCGCGTACCTGTTCGTCGACGAAGTACGAGGGCCGGACATAGGCGCTGATCGTCGAGGTCAGGTGCCAGATGAGGCCGAAGTGCCGCGCTCGCCACGTGACCTGATCGCCCAGGGACAGCCGTCCGGAGGTGACCCCTGCGACTGCTTGCTCGCGCGAGTCGCGCATGGAAGAGGCGTGCAGCTCGACTGACAAGGACGCATCGAAGACGACCGGCAGCGGCGCGAGAACCAGAGTGGCCACCTCGAAACGAGACATGCGCGGATCCTAACCGCCGCCCGGCCGGTGGCCCGCGAAGGGCCACCGTCGCCTATACGGGAGAGAGCGAGTTCGGGACGCTAGCTGCCGTCTCGAAGGGGAACAGCCGGATGATGGGGCAGGACACGCAGTCCCGCAACGAGCAGCGCCAGACACAGCGTCGACAACGCCGCAGACTGAACGATCGCAGTGATGGCAAGCGACTGCACGGGCCTTTCGACACCGATCAGAAAGACCGGTGACCGCTCAACGGCCATCGACGCCGCGACGATGGCGAGACCCAATCGCCAGGCCGGCGTGGTGTCGCGCACCAGGCACAGCAGGCCTGCCATCAGGAGCACCGTCACGGTCACGCCCTGCGGATCGATCCACATGGCAACCCACGCTGTCGGGTGACCAGGCGTGGCATTTGTGCCCGTGAGGTTGGCGAAGGCGAGCGCGATGGCGATGTACGCCGCGGTCAGCCCCAGCGGCAGTGCGGTCATCGGCAGGGAGCGCCGCACCGGCGCGTCCACGTGGTAGCCGGTCAGCAGAGCCAGGACGGGCACCATGGCGCCCAGGACGTGAGGTGCGGAGTCGATGACCGATCGAGGCCAGGTGAGGGCAGCGATCCCGACCATGACCAGCACGTGCACCAGGCCCAGCACGGCCAGGAGCTTGGCTGCCCGCACCTTGCCGAGCGCGAGCGCGGCGAAGGCGGCGACCTGGGCCAGACCCCCCGCTGTCGTCAGGAGCTGCGGCACCTGCCGGCCAGGGGTGACGACCAGCGATCGTCCCGGCAGGTAGCCCAGGGCGTGTAGCGAGAAGAGCACGTCGATCCAGCCGATCACAGCCTGGTAGCCCAACCCGAGCAGGGCCACCAGCCTGACTGCGTCACCGACGGCGCGGTGGCGGGGTGCGGCGCCGAGACCGCCGAGCCTGCTCCTGACCGCCAGCGCGGCGATGGAGACGGTCTCTCGCCAGCTCGGCCGCGCGTTGTCCTCGTCGCGATCTTGCCCGGCGCCTTGAAGGAATGCCTCGACCATTTCCTCCTCACGCTCGGCCCGGTAGGAGGCGGGCAGCATCTTGAGGATGAGGCGGTAGCGCTGCTCCAGCAGGCTCACGCCGAACCTCCAGCGATCGATGGCCGGCTGGTGAGGCTGCTCCGGCGGGCACCGAGTCGCTCGACGGCGATCTGGAGGGTGCTGTTCAGCCTGGCGAGCTCCGCCGCAAGGGCCTCCTCCCCCGCGTCGGTGATGCGGTAGTAGCGGCGCAGACGTCCCGAGTGCGCCTCTTCGTGGTCGAGTTCCACCAGGCCGTCGGCGGTCAACCGGTCGAGAACGCCGTACAAGGAACCGATCTTGAGCTGCACCGTCCCCGCAGACAGCCGGTCCACTTCCTGCACGATCCCGTAGCCGTGCCGCGGCTCATCGAGGAGTGCCGTCAAGGCCAAGAACATCGGCTCCGTCATAGTCATTTCACCACTATAACCTGTGCCACAAGATATAGGCGCATCCATGTTGCCCTCCCTGGCAAGGCATCGTGAACGGTTCTCAGGAGCGCCCAGCCGATGACGAGCGAGGTCCAGGGTTGGATCACCGGTTGAGGCTTGCCCGTTCGCCGTCCTGGCCGGGAGCGGTGAACGGCGCGAAGGTTTCCGGCGACGGTTCAACGACATCGTGGAACGCATGAGTGCTGACCACGACGAACGGTTCGGCGGCCCGTCATCCGTCCAGCCGCCAGGAGACGAGCGCAACTCCCTCGCGATCTGTGGAGGAGCGCGGAGCGTCCTGGAGGAAAGCCGGTGAACGCCCTTCCGCCCGCCACCCCACCCTCCACGCCGCCCTCCACCCCGCCCGCCTGGCGGGAGCTATTGGGCCGCGAGCATCTCGGCTCGGCAATCGTGCTGGCCGGCGGGGTGCTGGTCGGCGCGATCAACATCTACCTGGCCGCGAGCCTGCTGCCGACCGCGGTGGCCGAGCTCGGCGGAGCGAGCTTCTACGCCTGGAACATGACCGTCTACATCGTCGCCATGGTGGTCACGACGATGCTCACCGGCCGGTTCCTGACCCGGTGGGGCAACGTCGGCGCCTACCTCGCCGGCTTCGCCACCTTCGCCGCGGGCTCGCTGGCCTGCGCGCTGAGCCCGGCGATGACGGTGCTCCTGCTTTCGCGGGGAGTTCAGGGGCTCGGCGCGGGATTGCTGTCCGGGCTCGGATTCGCCGTCATCCGGTCGGCGCTGCCCTCCCGGCTCTGGACCCGCGGCGCCGCACTGATGTCGGCGATGTACGGCGTCGGCAACTTCACCGGCCCGGCACTCGGCGGCCTGTTCGCCCAGTTCGGCTCGTGGCGGCCGGCGTTCGCGACGATGGCGCTCATCGGGGTCGGATGCTGTTTGCTCGTGCTCCGTGTCCTGCCGCGCAGCCGGCGCAGCGGGGCGCGGGTGCCGATCCCGGCAGGGTCCCTGCTGCTGATCACGGCCGGCGCCGGAGCCGTGAGCGTGGCCGGGGTCGTGGCCGGCACGCTGCAGAAGGGCGCCGCCATCGCGCTCGCGTTCCTGCTGCTGGCCGGGTTCGTCGCGCATGAGCGGCGCAGTGAGCAGCGGGTCTTCCCGCGTACGACCTACCGGCGCGGCTCGCCGTTGAAGTGGATCTACCTGACGCTGGCGCTGCTGGCCTTCGGCGTCGCGGTGGAGTCGTTCCTGCCGCTGTTCGGCCAGCGGCTGGCCGGACTGCCACCGCTCGTGGCGGGGTTCTTCGCCGCAGCCATCTCACTCGGCTGGTCGGTGACCCAGATCTGCAGCTCGTCGGTGACCGAGCAACGCACGGTGCGCCGGCTGCGCGTGCTCGGGCCACTGCTGCTCGCCGCCTGCCTCCTCCTTCAAGGGCTGCTCCAGCGTACGGACACACCGGTCTGGCTGGTGGTCGTCTGGGTGCCGGTGCTGTTCGCCGCCGGGGCCGGGATCGGCCTCGCCTATCCGCACCTGTCCGTGGGGGCGATGTCCAGCACCCAGGATCCGGAGGAAGGCGGGCGGGCCGCGGCGGGCATCGCCACCGTGACGAGCCTGGCGATCGCGTTCGGCACGGCCGTGGCCGGGACGCTGATGAACCTCGGCGGGGACTCGATGCTCGACGCGGCACGGTACATGCTGTTCGGGCTCGGACTCACCTGTGCGATCGGCGCCCTCACCGCCCATGCCGCCAACCGCACGAGCCGGACGCAGCCGGACGCGGCCGGCTGATCAGGCTCCGCGCAGCCGAGCCTCGTGACCGAAATCCTCCGAAACGACGAGATCCCGCCCGATCGCGATGATCGGACGGGATCCCGTCAACTTCAGTCCGCCCGTCTCAAGAACGGCCCGAACAGGGCATACGCGGACTACGTGCTGGACGAACCCCTGGATATTTGTCCGCGACGTCGCTCAATCCCACATGGCGCACATGAAAGACGGCCATCCGGAAACCACCCCGCACTGACTTCCGAAGATGTCAGTGGCGGTGACGCGAGCTCGCGACCTCAATGCGGGGGCCCGGCTTTCCCGGGGCTGTGCCCCGGAGCCTTGCCGGCCGGAGCGGCGATCGGGCAGGACCGCCGCCCCGATGTCGCCGGCAGTTCAGACGATCCTGATCCCCTGGATGCGGACTCCACCGGGATGGTTCGGCCAGGTGAATACGGTCCACTTCGGGATCGGCTGAGCCGGCTGCCATCTTCCGTCCCCGTACCACTGAACGCGATTGTTACCGGTCGAGATCAGGGTGACCCACCAGACATCCTGGACGTACATATCCGTTCCGGCGTTGGCGTAACAGTAGTTGGCTGACGAGGCGCCGGTTGCGTGGATTGTGGCGCGTACGAGGTCGGACCGGCCGGCGCACGGGACCTCATTGATCGCGTACGCCGCCGTCGGGAGGGCGACGGTAAGCGAGGCCGTCACCGCGACGGACGCCAGAGTGGCCAGGGCCGCACGTTTGGTGATGCGTTTCATGGACTTCTCCTTTGCAGGTGAGATTCATGCGGTGGAAAGGGAGCCGGACTATCCGCAGACTTGACCAGGAGATCTCTGGCCGCCTGCCGGGGTGGCTGTCTCGCTTCCGGTAGGAACACCACGGCTCACGACCGGCTGCGATGCCACGGGGTGTCAGATCTGCCTCAGACGGGCTGGCCGACCGGCCGGATGGTCAGGGTGTTGAGGTCGGCTGGCTGAGGGCGAAGCAGATGGCCTTGGCGACGGGCTCGGGGGACAGGGCGAAGGGTGGGACGCCGGCCGGCCAGAAGGCGGTGCCGGTCATGCCGGGGTTGACGAGCGTGACGCCGACGCCACGGCTGGTGGCGTACATCCACAGGTTCTCGGCCATGCCGGTGACGGCCACGCGTGGCCGCGGTCGAGGAGCAGCCGTGCGGTGTGGGCGCCGATGCCGCTGGTCGCGCCGGTGATCAGTACGGTCTTGCCGGTCATGGTCACTCCCGGGTGCTGGAGGTCCTGGTGGTGCATCACAGGAGGGCGTCGACGGTGATGGGCGGCCCGATCACCACTACAAAAGCTGGTCGGACAGGGTCCATCTCCGTGTCGCAGGTCGCGTTCGATTCGCTGATCCCAGGAAACCCACCTGGCCGGGCGCGAGACAGAGCGCATTTATAGGGGGATAACCGCACCCCCCTTACCGTCAGCGCCTGCGAAGCCCTGCGGTTACCGTGGGAGCATGGACGACCGGTCCGACAACCGCGACCAGATCCGAGATTTCCTCACCATCCGGCGCGCGAAGCTCACTCCGGAGCAGGTCGGGCTGCCCACCGGCGGTCGGCGCCGGGTCCCCGGGCTGCGCCGCGAGGAGGTCGCGGTGCTGGCCGGTGTGAGCACCGAGTGGTACACCCGGCTGGAGAAGGGCCACATCAGCGGCGTATCGGAAGAGGTACTCGACGCGGTCGCCCAGGCCCTTCGCCTGGACCAGGACGAACGCACCTACTTGTTCGACCTGGCCCAGGCCGCCCGGCCCGCCCGCCGCGCACCTTCGCGCCGCAAGGACGTCCTGGTCCCGCCGCGCGTCCAGTGGCTGCTGGACTCCATGACGATATCGGCGGCGTTCGTACGCAACGGCCGCCAGGACATCGTCGCCCACAATGCGCTGGCTCGCGCCCTGCTCGCGCCGGTCTTCGACAGCCCTGCCACCACAGGTCACGGCCGCGCCAACCTCGCCCGCTACATCTTCCTCGACCCGGGCTCCCAGCGGTTCTTCGTCGACTGGGACGCGGCCACCGCCGTCAGCGCCGCGCTGCTGCGCGCCGAGGCCGGACGCGAGCCCCACGACCGGGCGTTACGCGACCTCGTCGGCGAGCTGTCCACGCTCAGCACCGCGTTTCGCGGCCAGTGGGCCGCCCACGACGTGCGCATCCGCCACGCCGGCGGCAAGCGGCTGTGGCACCCGCAGGTCGGCGACCTGGAGCTGACCTACCAGTCCCTTAACCTGCCCATCTCCAGCCAGGCAGTGTACGACCTCACCATCTACACCGCGGAACCGGGCAGCACCTCCGAAGAGCGGCTCAAGTTCCTGACCAGCCTGGCAGCCACCCAGCCGGCACACCCCACCAGCCAGCCGCAGCCGCGGCGCCGCCGGGCACCGCGCGAGTTGTAACGACGCGCTTCGGAAACGCGCCTTGGGGCCGGATGATGACGACCATGTCTGTGTCTGCGGGGAGCATGGTCCGGGGTGCGCTGAAGGCGGACGGGGTGGTGCACCGGAGAGTTTCACGCTGGCCACGTTCGATCCTGAGACCGGTCACCGGAGCGGTTCGGTCGATGCGCACGAGGTCGCGGCGGAAATCGCGGCGTCGGCGAGGTCGGCCAGTTCGCTGGAGGCCGAGGCGGGGCCCTGGATGCTGGAGTCGCGGCGAAGGACGTGCATGAAATAGCTCTCCCGAGCCGGTGGGGAACGAGCCCGACCGCGGCAGCGCCGACGGCTACTGCCCCACCCGCAACGCCGCCGCGCTGGCGGTAGCGCGCTGGCACGATGCGGACCTCGACACGACCGTACGTCAATAGGCCGCCACTGCTCCACGTACCAGATCCCGACGCGAGAGGACGCGAACCGATGGGATGACTGGGCCAGGACAGAGACGCACCGCACGCCGCCCAGCGCCGCCCGCAGGTCGAGGAAGCCCGGCCGGGGCGCCGCTGCCACCGCCACGCCCGCTGGTGGACTCGGTCGGCGACATCGCCGGATTGCGGCCGCGCCGACGATCTCGTGACGGCGGTGAGGTGCCCGGCGCCGACGTCGAACTCGTGGACGCGCTGCCCCGCGACGACGACCTAGCGACCGGACCCTTCTCACCTGCAACTTCCTTGTGGGGTGTTCACGAGTACAGCTGACCTGCGGAGCAGTGGCGTCGTCAGAGATCGCTTCCCGGACAGGAGTTGATCGTTTCCCGGGCTGTCGGGTACGGCCGGGCGTCATCGGCGGGTCCTGCATGTGGGTTTCGCCGCATTCCGGCCACCTTTCCGAGCAAATACATCAACGCTGCGGGGGCGCCCGGGAGGGCCGCGTAAGCCCGCCAGGCCGGGCTCGGCGGCTCCGCGACGACCGAGAGATGAGCGTCCAGCTCCATGCCCCGGCCAAGGCGATTCCGGACAGGCCCGCTCAGCGATGACGGGTCATTTCACGATGCGGTAGAGCAGATGGGTGGCCAGCGGGGTGTCGACCACGTTGACCACCTCAAGCTGGATGTGGTCGCCCCCAGGTGGTCGAAGAGCCGCTGGCCCCCGCCGAACAGCACAGGCACCAGATGGATCCCGATCTGGTCGACCAGCCCCGCCCTCATGAACTGCCGCCCGAGGTCCGCGCCGCCCATCACGGCGACGTTCTTGCCGCCGGCGACCTCCCTGGCCTTGCCGCAGGGCGCTTTCGATCCCGTCCGTCACAAAGGTGTGGACGCCGCCCTCGGGCACGTCCTCGAGCGCCCGGTGGGGGTCCTTTCACGCGGCTGATAGACCTCTCGACCATCCATCTACGCGCCGAACGCGAGCAACCCACTTGCCTTACGTGTCTGAACGACCCTCAGGCGGCTGACCAGCCAGTTCGCTTGACTACCCCAGATAACCGCAGGCCCACTTGACAAAGACGCCCGCCATATCAGGTGTGCTGTGGCTCGGTGGCGCGGTGATAGCGGTCGGCGAGTGCACGCACGAGTTCGACGAGTTCCGCGGGCTCCGTCACGGTGAAATCGACGCCGAGCAGGCCGAGGTGAACGGCGAGCGCCTCGATGCTGTCCGCGCCGGTGTCCAGCAGGCAGCGGGTGTCGTCGACCGGCGTGATCGTGCCGATGGCGGCGTTGATTCGTTCGGCGAGCTGTTCGGCTGGTACGTGCACGACGACCTGGGCCCGGTATCGCCAGGCAGCCGACGACACGCCCCGGCGTACCTGGTCGATGGCCTCCTCGGGGAGATCGCGGGGGGTGAATCGGGGACCCGTCGGGGTGCGTGGGTGGAGCCGGTCCACCCGGAATGTCCGCCAGCCGGCCCGCTCGACGTCGAACCCGACGAGGTACCACCGTCGTCCCCAGTTGACCAGCCGGTATGGTTCCACCTCGCGCCGGCTCTCGGAGCCGTCGTGGCTTCGGTAGTCGAATCGCAGGCGCTCGTGATCCCGGCAGGCGGCGGCGAGGGCGCTCAGCGTGTCCGCGTCCACCCGTGAGCCCAGGTCGTCCCGGGGTACCGCGACGGCGTACCGCTGGAGGGCGTTGACACGGCGCCGGAGCCGGGTCGGTAGCACCTGCTCCAGTTTGGCCAGCGCGCGCAGCGAGGTCTCCTCGACTCCGGTGATCGTGCCCCCGGCGGCGGTGCGCAGTCCGATCGCCACCGCGACCGCCTCTTCATCGTCGAGCAGCAGCGGCGGCAGCGCGGCCCCGGCACCGAGCCGGTAGCCGCCCACCGCGCCTCGGTTGCCGTGCACCGGATAGCCGAGGTTTCGCAGGCGTTCCACGTCGTTGCGGATGGTGCGGGTGCTGACCGACAGCCGTTCGGCCAGTTCGGCGCCGGTCCACTCGCGGGGCGTCTGGAGCAGCGAGAGCAGGCGCAGCAGTCGCGCCGAGGTTTCCAACATTCTTCGAGTCTGCCCGTTCATTAGGAACGGGTCTTACCTAATTGGTTCCTACGCTGATGACCATGACGAACGACAGCACGATCGCCCCGTTCCGGATCGACATCCCTCAGGCCGAGCTCGACGATCTACAGCAGAGGCTGGCCCGGACTCGGTGGGCGGAGGAGCTGCCCGCGAGCGAGTCGGCGCCGGTCGGCCCGGTGCCGCCGGGTTGGGAGTACGGCGTCCCGGTGGGCTACGTCAAGCAACTGGTCGAGCGGTGGCGCACGGGGTACGACTGGCGGGCCTGGGAGGCGAAGCTGAACGCGTACCCGCAGTTCACCACTGAGATCGACGGCCAGAACATCCACTTCCTGCACGTGCTGTCGCCGGAGCCGGACGCGACGCCGCTGATCCTGACCCACGGCTGGCCGACCTCGGTGGTCGAGTGGCTGGACGTGATCGGCCCGCTCACCGACCCGCGTGCGCACGGCGGCGACCCGGCGGACGCGTTCCATCTGGTCATTCCGTCGGTGCCGGGCTTCGGCTTCTCCGGGCCGACCCGGGAGCGCGGCTGGAATCGGTACCGGGTGGCCCGGGCCTGGGCCGAGCTGATGCGCCGGCTCGGGTACGACCGGTACGGCGCGGCTGGCAACGACGGCGGATCGCTGATCTCGCCCGAGGTGGGCCGGGTTGACCCTGGGCACGTCTGTGGAGTGCACGTGACGCAGGTCTTCTCGTTCCCGTCGGGCGACCCCGCCGAGTCGGCCGGTCTGTCTGAGGAGGAGCGCGGAAAGCTCGCGTTCGCCGAGTGGTTCACCCAGAACCGGGGCGCGTATGACAAGCTCCAGTCCACCGAGCCGCAGAATCTGGCGCACGCACTGGCCGACTCACCGGCCGGCCTGCTGGGCTGGCACGCGCAGCTGCTCGGCGCTTCGCTCGACCCGGATTTCGTGCTCACGAACGTGATGATCTACTGGCTGACCAACACGGCCGCTTCAGCCGCCCGGTTCTACTACGAGGACGCGTCGGCGGCCCCTGTACAGCAGAAGTCGAACGGCCGGGGCACCTCCGTGCCCGAGCCGACCACCGTGCCCCTCGGCCTGGCCAATTTCGCCTGGGACTTTCAGTCGATCCGGACGTTCGCCGACCGCGACCACAAAAATATCTTCTCCTGGAACGTTTATGACCGGGGCAGCCACTTCGCCGCTCACGACGCCCCCGATCTGCTCGTCCACGACATCCGGCAGTTCTTCCGCAAGGTTCGCTGACCGCCGCCGGTTTTTCGGCGGACCCCCCTCAGCCCTCATGTCTTCGCGCGAAAGGAAACACTCATGTATCTCGTCATCGGTGCCACGGCTCACTTCGGACGTCAGGCGGTAGATGAGCTGGTCGCCGCGGGTGCGCCGGTGCGGGCGCTGACCCGTACTCCGGAGCGGGCGGAGCTTCCGGAGGAAGTCGACGTCGTCCGGGGCGATCTGACCAAGCCCGAGACGCTGCCGGCGGCGCTGGCCGGCGTCGAGGCCGCCTTCCTGGTTCTGCAGTACGGGATGGATGTCGCTCCGCTGCTGGCGGCCGCGGGCCAGGCCGGGGTACGGCGGCTGGTGTTCCTGTCCTCCGGGGCGGTCGTCCCAGGCGCCGAGCGGCAGCCCGACGTGATCGCCCAGTACCACCGCGATGTCGAGCGGGCCATCGAGGCGTCCGGGATCGAGTGGACGTTCCTGCGGCTCCTGTTCCCCGCCATCAACTCGTTGACGTTCGCGATGCAGCTCCAGGGCGGTGACGTCATTCGCGCGCCGTACGCCGAAGCGGCCTTCAGCGCCGTGCACGAGAGGGACGTCGCCGAGGTGGTCGCGCGGACGTTGATCGGCGGCGGGCACGCGGGGCGGGCCTACGACCTGACCGGCCCCGAGTCGCTGACCCAGGCACAGCAGGTCGGCATCCTCGGCGAGATGCTGGGGCGCCCGCTCACCGTCGAGGACCTCGACCCGGAGGCGGTGCTGGAGCAGATGAGCCGGTTCATGGACCCTGAGTTTCTGGCGGCGCTGTTCGGTCTCATGGCGCAGGCGGTCGGCAAGCCCGCGCCGGTCAACGACGTCATCGAGCAGATCACAGGGCACCCCGCGCGCGCCTACGCCCGGTGGGCCGCGGATCACCGGGCCGACTTCGGCGGATGATCAACGAGGCAGGGGCGGCATCCGCCGCGCCTGCCGGATGGACGGAGAGGACGGCACGGTGGCACAGGTGCTGAGGCGACGGGAGTTGGGACGAGCTCTGCTGGCCCGACAGTGGCTGCTGGAACGGGCCGAGGCGACCGCCGAGGAGACGGTCACCCGGCTGGTCGGCATGCAGGCGCAGGCGCCGTACGCGCCCTACTTCGGGCTCTGGAGCAGGTTACGGAAGTTCGGCACCGCCGACCTGGCGGACGCGCTGACCGAGCGCCGCCTGGTGCGGGTCGCGCTGATGCGCAGCACCATCCACCTGGTCACCACGGCGGACTACCGCTCGTTGCGGCCATGGGCGCAGCCTGCGCTCGACCGTGAGCTGGACACCGCGTTCAAGACGATCCTGACCGGTCTGGACCGTGCGGCCGTGGCGGAGTCGGGCCGGGCGCTGCTCGGCGCACGGCACCTCACCCCCAAGGAGCTCAGGGCGGCGCTGCACGAGCGGTGGCCCGATCGCGAGCCCCGTGCGCTCGCCACCGTCGTGCGCAACCTGGTACCGCTGGTGCAGGTGCCACCACGCGCCGTCTGGGGCGTCGGTGGCACCACCCGGTACGCGACGGCGGCCGACTGGACCGGAGCCGAGCCCGCCCCCGCCGCCGACTCCGAATACATCGTGCTGCGCTACCTTGCCGCGTTCGGCCCGGCCTCGGTCACCGACGTGCAGACATGGACCGGCCGAACCCGGCTGCGTCCCGTCCTGGAGAGGCTGCGGCCGCAGCTGGCGGTCTTCCACGACGAGCGCGGGATCGAGCTGTTCGACCTGCCGGATGCGCCACGCCCCGGCGCCGACGCCCACGCGCCGGTTCGCTTTTTGCCCGAATACGACAACCTGCTGGCCTCCCACGCCGACCGCACCCGCGTGATCTCGGAGCAGGACCGCAAACGGGTCATGACGCGCAACGGGATGCGCGCCACCTTCCTGGTGGACGGGCAGGTGACGGGCGCCTGGAAGCTCCATCTGGGCAAGGCATCAGCGACTCTGGAGATCGACCCGTTCCGGCCGCTGGCCACCACCGAGCGCGCCGAGGTCGAGGCCGAGGGCGCCCGGCTGCTGGAGTTCGCCGCGCCCGGCACCGACCACGACGTCCGCAGCGGCAGGGCCACGTTCATCGGCCGCGAGGATGCGGTGACCGGCGAGGAAACCGATCGGCAGTGATCAAGCCCCGCTTGAGGAAGTACAGCCGCAGCCCGGGGCGTGGCAGGCTCGCAGCTCGGCGATACCGGGGCCGCCGAACAGGTCGACGGCCTGCTGGGCGATCTCCGCCCGGGCCGTCGCCATCAGGTCCGCCGGACTGTGCGCCCGTACCTGTGGACCTTCACCCCAGGTCAGCTCGCGCCCGCCTGTCGTATGACCCGGAACCACCTTCCCGGACACCTGCTCCGCGGCCCCCAAAACAGGACGAACCCGATTCGCAAACCCCTGAAACGCCGAGATCCCGCCTGATCGCAATGATCAGACGGGATCCCGTCAACCTCAGTTCAGCCGTTTCAAGAACGGCCCCTTGTGGAGATGAGGGGATTCGAACCCCTGACCCCTTCGATGCGAACGAAGTGCGCTACCGGACTGCGCTACATCCCCAAGGACTCGACTAGATTAGCAAACTCCAGAGGGTCCTCGCGCCACCGTTTCAGTCGCCCACCGCCCGCTTGGGTGGTTCGGCGTACTGGTCGAAGAGGACGTCGGCGTGCATCGGCGTGAAGTCGATGACTTCGGCCTCCGCCTCGGCGGCGGCGCGGCGCTGCTCGCGTAGCCGCCGCCGGCGCTCAGCGCGCGCCTGGCGGGCGCGTTCGCGGCGCTCCCTGTCCACCTGTACGGCGATGCGCAGAAACGCCATGTACGTCAGCGTGACGACGACGGACGGCGCCACCCCCCACCACGGGATCATCTCGACCGCGGCCGTCACGATGGAGGCCAGCACCAGCAGCGCGGTGAAGAAGAGCAGGCGGCGCCGGCGGGCGACGATGATGGCGCGGCGCCGGAGCCGGAACTGGCGGACGTCGACCTTCTCGATCTCGACCGGCGGTGTGCCGTCGTCCTCATCGGGATCGGATGGGGCGAGGTTGTCGAGATCGGGCAGTTGGTGCTCGCCGGTGTAATACTCTTCGAGCTCGGCCAGCTCGGCGAGATTCGTCTTGTCTCTGCGCAGCCACATCGGAATCAGGACGCAGAGCCACATGACGACGATGGCGAGATAGAGGAGGACGGGGCTCATGACCACCACCTCCGGGCAGCACAAAGACGCGGTTGTGCTCGTCGCGCCTTGAATGTGCTCACGTCACGCACCGTAAGACCGCGTGTCACTGATTGACGAGCATTCGGTGCGGTGTGTCGCGAGATCGTCAAACCTCTTCGACGGAGGACCCCCCGTGAGCCGCTGACTCACGCGCGCGACGCCATTGCACGAGCAGCCCGCCGGGAACGTCCTCGACGGTCAACGCGTAGCAAATGTGGTCGCGCCAGGCTCCGTCGATGTGGAGTTGGCGCCGCCGAATGCCTTCTTCCCTGAAACCGAGCTTCTCAACCACCCTACGGCTGGCGTGATTCTCGGGGCGGATGTTCGCTTCGAGCCGATGCAATCCGGTGGTGAAAAAGCAGTGGTCAACGGCCATCGCGAGGGCCGTGGGGGTGATGCCGCGGCCGGCCACGGCGCCGTCGATCCAGTAGCCGACCTGGGCAGAACGGGCGGACCCCCACACGATGGCGCCGACGGTGAGCTGGCCCGCGAAACGCCCGTTGTACGTCACCACCCACGGCAGCGCCAGCCCCTGCCTGGCCTCGCGTCGCAGGGTGCCGACCATGGAGACGTAGGGGCCGAGACCGGTCCTGAACAGGGGCGTCTCGGGGTTGCTCGGCTCCCACGGGCGCAGCCAGTCGGCATTGCGCACTCGTGTCTCGCGCCATACGCGTACGTCGCCCAACCGTAGCGGCCGGAGGCCTACCGGACCTTCGCTGAGTGTCGCCGGCCAGCCACGAAGTCGATCCACATCTCTCATCATCCCCCTATCGGGCACGATGTCGCCACGGGGTGACCGACCGAATCCCCGTCAGCGCGGATGATCACCGCCGCGGATCTGATCGACGGCGTGGCGGAGAATGGGCGCGAGTACGGCGACGCCATCGCGTACGCCACCGGAGGATCCGGGCAAATTTATGATCAAGGTTTCCCCTGCCTGTCCGGCCAATCCGCGCGAGAGGATCGAGGTCGGCACCTTCTCGCGATTAGCCTGACGAATTGCCTCCGCTATACCGGGAATTTCTCTAGAAATTACTCGCGCGGTCATCTCCGGCGTCAGATCCATCGGCGTCAACCCGGTGCCCCCGGTGGTCACGATGACGTCATAACCACCCGCCACCCCGTCACGCAGCGCAGTCTCCACCGGCTCGCCGTCCGGCACCACCACGGGCCCCTCGACCTCACAGCCGACCTCGTCACGCAGCAACGACGCCAGCAACGGCCCGGATTTATCCGCATAAATCCCGGCCGACGCCCGGTTCGACACCGTGATCACCAAGGCGCGCATCATTCCCCGTCCCGCGTCCACCGGCCGGTCTTGCCGCCGAGCTTCTCCTCCACCCGCACGTCGGTGATCACCGCGCCGGGATCGACCGCTTTGACCATGTCGATCAGCGCCAGCGCCGCCACCGACACCGCGGTCAGCGCCTCCATCTCCACACCCGTGCGGTCGGCGGTCTTCACCCGGCACGTGATGGCCACGCCCCAGTCCTCGACGTCGAGCGTCACCTTCACGCCGTGCAGCGCGATGGGATGGCAGAGCGGGATCAGGTCGGGCGTACGTTTCGCCCCCATGATCCCGGCGATCCTGGCCACGCCCAGCGCGTCGCCCTTGGGCACCTCGCCCGACCGCAGCAGCGCCACCGTCTCGGCCGTCAGCAGCACGCGTCCGCTGGCGACGGCCGTACGGGCGGAGACGTCCTTGGCCGAGACGTCGACCATGCGGGCGGCGCCGGTCTCGTCGATGTGGGTCAGCTCGCTCACAGCCTGATCACCTCCACCGAGGACCCCGCTTCGACCTCGGTCACGTCTTCCGGCACCACGATCAGCGCGTTCGCCGCGGCCAGCGCGGCGAGCTGGTGGGAGCCCTGCCCGTGGGCGGGCGCCACCGTGCCGTCGTCGGCGAGGACACCGCGCAGATAGGACCGCCGCCCGGACGGCGACCGCAGCGGCCCCGCGGTGCGCGCGGTCAGCGTGCGGGGCATGCCGCCGGGCAGACCACGCATCTTGTCGAGAGCCGGGCGGACGAACAGCATGAACGACACGAAGGACGACACCGGGTTGCCCGGCAGGGCGAAGATCGGCACCTGGTCCTCCCCCAGCACGCCGAATCCCTGCGGCATGCCCGGCTGCATGGCCACCTTCTCGAAGCGGACGGTGCCGAGCGGCGCCAGGGCCTCCTTGACGGGCTCGTACGCGCCCATCGACACCCCGCCGCTGGTGATGATCGCGTCGGCGCGTACGAGATGGGTGTCGAGGCGGTCGAGCAGGATGCCCGGATCGTCCCCGACCGAGCCGGCGCGGAAGCCGTCGGCTCCGGCCTGGCGTACGGCGGCGGTGAGGGTGTAGCTGTTGGAGTCCCAGATCTGGCCGGGCGCGAGCGTGCCGCCCGGCTCGATCAGCTCCGCGCCCGTGGAGATGACGACCACGCGCGGACGCGGCCGCGCCCGCACCCGCCGCCGCCCCACCCCGGCGATGATGCCGAGCTGGGCGGGGCCGATCACGGTGCCGGCCTTGAGCACGACCTCGCCGGCCTGCACGTCCTCACCCGCCCGCCGCACGGCGTTGCCGAGCTCGGCGGCGCGGTCGATGCGTACGGAGACCGTGCCCCCGTCCGTCCACTCCACCGGCACCACCGCGTCGGCGCCCGCCGGCAGCGGGGCACCGGTCATGATGCGCACACTGTGGCCAGGGCCCACGGCCCGCAGCTCCAGCGACCCCGCCGCGACGTCGTCGATCACCGGCAGCGTCACCGGCGCGCCCGCGACGTCCTCGGCCCGCACCGCGTAGCCGTCCATGGCCGAATTGTCGAAGGGCGGCAGCGGCACCGGCGAGGAGATGTCCTCGGCCAGGGTCGTGCCGAGCGCCTGCTCCAGCTCGAGCTCAAGGGGGGCCAGCGGACGTACAGTGGCCAGGATCTCGGCCAGATGCGCGTCAACTGATTTCATCGAGGAACTCCCGCAGCCACGGCACGAACTCCGGCGCCAGATCCTCCCGGTTCGCCGCGAACTTCACCACCGTCCGCAGATAGTCGAGCTTGTCGCCCGTGTCGTAGCGGCGTCCCCTGAACAGCACGCCGTGCACGGGACCGCCCTCGTCGCGGCCGCGCTGGGCCAGCGTGCGCAGCGCGTCGGTGAGCTGGATCTCGCCGCCGCGCCCGGGGGGCGTGTTCTCCAGGACCTCGAAGACCGCGGGGTCGATGACGTAACGGCCGATGATCGCCCAATTGGACGGCGCCTCGTCGGCCGGCGGCTTCTCGACGAGGTCGGTCACGCGGACGACGTCGTCCTCGGCGGTCGCCTCGATGGTCGCCACGCCGTACAGCGAGACGGACTCCTTGGGCACCTCCATCAGCGCGATCACGCTTCCGCCGAACGTGTCGCGCACCTCGATCATGCGGCGCAGCAGGTTGTCGCGATAGTCGATGAGGTCGTCACCGAGCAGGCAGGCGAACGGGTGGTCGCCCACGTGGTGCTTGGCGCACAGCACGGCGTGGCCGAGCCCCTTGGGCTCGCCCTGGCGTACGTAGTGCAGCGTCGCCAGCGAGGCCGGCTCGCGGACCTGGGACAACCGGTGCTCATCGCCCTTCGCCTCCAGCGCCTCCTCCAGCTCGAACGCCCGGTCGAAATGGTCTTCGATCGAGCGCTTGTTCTTGCCGGTGACCATGAGAACGTCGAGCAGCCCGGCGGAGGCGGCCTCCTCGACGACATACTGGATCGCGGGCTTGTCGACGATGGGCAGCATCTCTTTGGGTGTCGCCTTGGTCGCCGGAAGGAACCGGGTGCCCAGACCCGCGGCGGGCACGACGGCTTTCGTCACAGGGTCGAAGTCAGCCATGAGTTAGACCCTAGTGGAGGGATCTGTGGACAAGTTGAACCTCCGTCGCGAGCTGAACGCGGCGCGTATCGCACTCTCCCCCGATCAAGTGCGGGCAAACGCCATCAAGGTCCGCGAAACACTGCTCGAACAACCGTGGGTGCAGATGGCCGGTCTGGTGGCCTGCTACTGGTCAACAGGGTCGGAGCCGGAGACGCACGGGCTGGTGTTCGCTCTCTGGAAACATGGCGCCACCGTCATCCTGCCGGTCCTGCGTGCCGACAATGACCTGGATTGGGCGGTGTACGACGGGCC
The DNA here is from genome assembly GCF_040676845.1 of Nonomuraea sp. NPDC049504. Lineage (NCBI taxonomy): Bacteria > Bacillati > Actinomycetota > Actinomycetes > Streptosporangiales > Streptosporangiaceae > Nonomuraea > Nonomuraea sp. NPDC049504. The sequence continues at coordinate 6,453 of NZ_JBFAPT010000058.1, read as the reverse complement.
CGACACGCTCGCGCCCGGCCGCTACGGGATCATGGAGCCGGTCGACACGCGGCGCGGCGTCGACGCCGTACGCACCGCCGCCCTCGTCATCGTCCCCGCCCTGGCCGTCGACCGCGTCACCGGCGTCCGCCTGGGGCGGGGCGGCGGCTCGTACGACCGCGCGCTCGCCCGCGTCGGCCCCAACGTCCCGACCGTGGCGCTGCTGCACGACGGCGAGCTGATCGACGGCGTCCCGCACGAGCCCCATGACCAGCGCGTACGCTACGCCGCCACACCCTCGGGCATCACTAGGCTGATGTGACGGCGGTGCAGGAGGAGGGGGCCAGATGACGCTTGACGTCTCGCTCCTCATCGGCGCCGCCGTCGTCATCGCGGCCATCGCGTCCGTACGACTGGTGCACCGCACCGGCTTTCCCAGCCTCCTGGTCTTCCTCGGTTTCGGGCTGGCCCTGGAGCTCTCCGGGGTCGGTTTCCCCACCGAGAACCCGCAGGTCGCCCAGCAGATCGGCCTGTGGGCGCTGGCGGTGATCCTCGCCGAGGGCGGGCTCACCACCAACTGGTCGCATGTACGCCGTTCCGTCCCCTTGGCCCTGGTACTGGCCACCGTGGGCGTGGCGGTGAGCATCCTCATCGTCGCGTTCGCCATCAAGGGGCCGCTCGGCTTCGACGTGAAGACCGCGCTGATCGTCGGCGCGGTCCTCGCCTCCACCGACGCCGCCGCCGTCTTCTCCGTGCTGCGCAGGCTGCCGTTGCCGCCGCGCCTGGCCGGCGTCCTGGAGGCGGAGTCCGGTTTCAACGACGCTCCCACGGTCATCGCGGTCGTCCTGCTCACCGGCGCTTCGCAGGCGTCGGCGGGCCTTGGAACGTTCCTTCTCGAGACGGCCCTGGAGCTGGTCATCGGCGCCGCGGTCGGGCTCGCCGTCGGCCCCGCCGGCGCGTACGCGCTGCGCCACGTCGCCCTGCCCGCCTCCGGCCTCTACCCCATCGCCGTCCTGGCCCTGACCTTCGTCTCGTACGGCGGCGCCGTCCTCCTGCACGGCTCCGGCTTCCTGGCCGTCTACCTCACCGGGCTCATCCTCGGGAACTCGCACCTCCCCCACCGCGCCGCGACCAGGAGCTTCGCGGAAGGGGCCGCGTGGCTGGCGCAGATCGGGCTGTTCGTCATGCTCGGCATGCTGGCCCACCTCGAGGAGCTGCCGTCGGCCGTCGTACCCGGCCTGATCATCGGCACCGTCCTCGCGCTCGTCGCCCGCCCGCTGTCCGTCGCCGTCTCCTCGCTGCTCGCCCGGGTGCTGCGGCTGGACCGGGTGACCTGGCGCGAACAGGCGTTCCTGTCGTGGGCCGGTCTGCGGGGCGCCGTGCCGATCGTCCTCGCGACCATCCCCTGGGCGGCCGGCATCGAGGGCTCCAAGGACATCTTCAACCAGGTCTTCGTGATCGTCATCGTCTTCACCCTGCTCCAGGGGCCGACCCTGCCGTACGCGGCGCGGCTGCTCGGGGTGAGCGCCCCCGCCGAGGCGCACGATCTGTCCGTCGAGTCGGCTCCCCTTGAGGAGCTGCACGCCGACCTGTTGCAGGTCAAGATCCCTCCGGAGTCGCTGCTGCACGGGGTCGAGGTCTTCGAGCTGCGGCTGCCCGCCGGCGCTGCCGTGACGCTCGTCGTACGGGACGGCCGATCGTTCGTCCCCACCGGCTCCACCCGCCTGCGTACCGACGACCAGCTCCTCATCGTCGCCACCGCCGCCTGCCGCGACCAGGTCGAACGCCGCCTGCGCGCGGTCAACCGCCGCGGCAAACTGGCCGGCTGGTACGGAGAGCGGGGGCTGGAATAGGTGTTTGGACCTATCGGTTACCATTAGCAGTCGCATCGCTCGAGTGCCAAAGCTTGTAAGGAGGAGCGCGTGCCGACTTATCAGTACGCCTGCAACGACTGCGGTGAGCAGCTCGAGGTGGTCCAGAAGTTCACAGACGATGCGTTGACGGTCTGCCCGAGCTGCCAGGGGAACCTGCGGAAGGTGTTCTCCGCGGTCGGCATCGTGTTCAAGGGCTCGGGCTTCTACCGGACCGACAACCGCTCGTCGTCCTCGACGTCCTCTTCTTCTTCCTCGTCCCCTTCTTCGTCTTCTTCGTCGAAGTCCGGGGAGAGCAAGTCGTCGTCGTCGGACTCGGGGTCGTCCAGCTCGTCCTCGACCAGCTCCCCCGCTCCCGCCGCCGCTTCCAGCTGATTGCCGCAGGTCAGCTGACCCGCCGTCGCCCGCTTCCCCTGCCGGCCGCAGGTCAGCTGAACCTCCGCGCCTGATCCCCCGCGGCGTGGCTTGCCCGCGCCCGGTCGCTCGCCTGCGCTCTGGGGGCGGAACCCCGCTCGTTCGCCCTAGAGCCGCAGCACCGGTCGCGCACGTCCACAATGGATGCACCGGTCGCCCACGGCTCCTCTCTCCCCCGCACATTCTTCGCACCAGCCGGCGAAATCACCCCGCGGCCGCGTTATCCACAGAACCCCGTTCGGGTTCCATCGCCGCCGGCCACTGCGGCTACTCTCAGCGCCATGGTCACTCGCGCAGACATCGGCGTCATCGGCGGTTCCGGCTTCTACTCCCTGCTCGACGATGCGGAGGAGGTCGAGCTCGCCACCCCCTACGGCCCCCCGAGCGACGTCGTCACCATCGGACGCATCGGCTCCCGCACGGTGGCGTTCATCCCCCGCCACGGCAAGGATCACCGTTTCCCACCCCACCGCATCCCCTACCGCGCCAACCTCTGGGCGCTGCGCTCGCTCGGCGTCCGCCAGGTGCTGGCGCCCAGCGCCGTAGGGTCGCTCAAGGCCGAATACGGCCCCGGCACCCTCGTGGTCCCCGACCAGCTCGTCGACCGCACCTCCGGCCGCGCCCAGACCTACTACGACATCGACGGCGCCGTCCACGTCTCATTCGCCGACCCCTACTGCCCGTCGGGCCGCGCGGTCGCCGTACAGACCGCCCGTTCCGGCGGCTGGGAGACGGCCGACGGCGGCACCCTGGTCGTCATCGAGGGCCCGCGCTTCTCCACGCGCGCCGAGTCGCAGTGGTACGCCGCCAACGGCTGGTCCATCGTCGGCATGACCGGCTTCCCCGAGGCGATCCTGGCCCGTGAGCTGGCCCTCTGCTACACCTCCGTCTCCCTGGTGACCGACCACGACGCCGGCGTCGAGGCGGGCCAGGGCGTCACCCACGACGAGGTGCTCGAGTTCTTCGCCCAAAACGTCACGCGCATGCGCACCCTGATCGCGCAGACCGTCGAGTCGCTGCCCGAAGAGCGCACGTGCTCCTGCGGCCGGGCGCTCGACGGCATCAAGCTCCCGTTCGAGCTGCCGTGATCGGAGTCTGGCTGTCCCGCTACGGCCGTCGCCGCCGCCTCATCGCGGCGGCGTTCGCCGCCGTCTCCGTCGTGACCGCCTACCTCGCCACCCGCCCGGCGCCCGCCGGCCCCACGGTCCTGGTGGCCGTACGCGACCTGCGCCCGGGCCCGCTCAGCGCCGCCGACTTCCGCCCCGCCGCCCTCGACCCCCCGCCTGCCGGAGCCGTACGCACCCTCGCCCCAGGCCAGACCCTCGCCACCCCCATGCGCCGCGGCGAGCCGCTGACCGACGTCCGCCTCCTGTCCACCTACCCGTTGCCGCCCGGCCTGGTGGCGACCCCGGTGCGCATCGCCGACCCCGCCACGGCCTCCCTCCTGACCCCCGGCTCGACCATCACCGTCCTGGCCGCCCACGACCAGGCGGCGCCGGCCCGCGAGATCGCCACGGACGCCACGGTGATCACCATCCCTCGGTCCGCCCGCTCTGGCGCGTCCCAGGAAGGCGCCCTCCTCGTCCTGGCCACCACCCCGTCCCAGGCCGCCGAGCTGGCGACTGCCCAGGCCCACGCTCGCCTGTCGATCACCCTGCGCACTAACTTAGAGTAATCACTCGGATACGATTTCCTGTCATGACAGGTTTCCGGAAGTTCCTCATGCAGGGCAACGTCATCGACCTGGCGGTGGCGGTCATCATCGGGGCGGCGTTCAACGCGATCGTGCAGTCGTTCGTGGCCGACCTGCTCACGCCGCTGATCTCGGCGTTCGGCGGGCTGCCCGACTTCTCCTCGCTCAAGGTCACGGTCGGCCAGTCCAACTTCATGTACGGCAACTTCATCAACGCGGTCGTGTCGTTCCTGATGGTCGCCGCGGTGGTCTACTTCCTGATCGTGAAGCCGTACACCCACGTCAGGGAGCGCAACGCCGCCAAGATCGAAGCCACGACGCGCGACTGCCCCGAGTGCCTGTCGGAGATCCCCAAGGCCGCCTCCCGCTGTGCCTTCTGCAGCGCCGACGTGCCCGTGATCTGACGTCAGAGCAGGGTGTCGATCTTGGGGTCGTACTCCCAGTGCCACGGCTCGAACGGGCTGCTGTAGGCCCAGGAAGGATGGAACCACCCATACCGCTTGGAGTTCTTCTCCATCCACACGAACTCCGCCGACCCCGACCTCTCCACCCCTCCACAGAGGTCCACGGCCAGTCCGAGCCCGTGGTTGCTTCGCCCCGGCACCGCCGCGAACCCGGGCCGCCGGTAATAGACCGACTGCTGCTCGCCGAGGCTCCGGTACGCGTCCGTCACACACATCGGCTTGCCGAACCGCCGCCGGTACGCCTCGTTGAGGCTGACGAACGCGATGGTGGCGTCCGCCCGGAGACTGTGCCCCTTCTGCTGGAGCGGGCAGAGCATGCTCTGGGGGATGAGCCCGTTCGGATAGTGGTCGGCGTTGGCCGCCTTGAGCGGGTTGCACCCCAGGGCCGCCCGCCCCACCTTGTCGATCTTGATGCCCAGCTTCACCAGCGCCGCCGTGAGCGACTTCACGATCTTGTCCGACCGCTGCCGCAACGTGTCCACCTCGGCGGCCAGCTGCGCCTCGGCCAGCAGGTTGCCGGCCCGCAGCTCCTGCGCCTCGGCGGCCAGCCGCTCGGCCTCCTGGTAGAGCGCGCTGGTCTGCTCGACGGCCCGCTGACGTACCGACACGATCTGGTTCGCGTCCATGAGCGCCCGCAGCGTCTTCTCATCCGCGCTGCCCGACACGAACGGAATGATCCCGCCCGCCAGCAGGGGCTGCTGGTAGAGCAGCTCGGCCATCTGCGAGACGGGCTGCCGCATCACGGAGAGCCGGTTCTCGAGGCTCTGCAGAGCGGTCAGCTTGCTCTTGAGCGTCTTCTCGGAGGCCGCGATGTCGGCTCGCCGCTTCTCCAGGGCCTTGGTGGCGTCCTCCAGCTCCTTGGCGGACCGCTCGGCTTCCTTCCGCAACTCCGTCAGATTGGACGGATCGGGCTTCACCCGCTCTTGCCTCACCTGCGTATGGGCCTGCGCAGGCGTCTGCCCCCCGGGCGTGAGGAGAGAAGCCACCGCCATGACGACCGCGATCAGACCCGCTGATCGAGGGGCTGGCACGTTCGACTCCTCCGTTTGCAAACTCGTTACCCGGGTCAGGCACGCACGTTACTACAGCCCCCCGAGTGCCCGGACCGAACTCCGAAGAGCTGTTATGAGACAAATAGCCCCCTTTGTACAGCCCTCCACCACAAACCTCCCGAGGATGCACGACCACCGCCTGGCCTCATGAGGAAGCGCGCGGCCTCATGAGGAAGTACGCCACCCCACCCGGGGAGGTTCACACCCCCGGCACCCAACTCTCCTCACCGGCCGCTTCCTCTTCCCGAACATCACCGGACTCCCGAGCCCGCTGCTCACTCTCCCAATCCCGACACAAATCCCCCAACCACGTATCCACCCACTCCCCCGCACACCCACCCGGAGCCAACTCCACCTCCTGTTCCGCAGCCCTCTCCTCCCGAGCCTCCTCAACAGACCGCTCCGGCACCCGAGGCTCAGATACAACCGGCGCACTCACCTCCTCCCGCACCCGAACCCGCACAACCCCCTCATACCTCCGCTCCGGCACCTCAGGAGCCGGCACCAGCCGCGGCTCCCAAACCACAGCAGCACTGACCTTCCGGGCAGGCGGCGCAACCCACGGCACCTCCACCTCCAGCCCCTGCACCTCCCCCGCCAACAACCCACCCGCAAGAATCGCCGGCGCCAGCAACGCACCGAACAACACCACAGGCCGCCGCCGAGCCTGCGTTCTACGGATCTGAGCACCACGCCTACGAGTCACAGGCAGAAGCTATCCACCCCCGAACACCCCGATTCTGATCACTTGTCATGCCTTTACCGCAGCTCAGAGCACCCATAACCAACGCCACCGAACTGATCGCCCCCTGACGTCGCACGCAGTGCCAGTCTTTCGCTAGGCTTACGAGAGTCCGCCTCCGTAGCTCAGGGGATAGAGCACCGCTCTCCTAAAGCGGGTGCCGCAGGTTCGAATCCTGCCGGGGGCACTCTGTGATGTCGCACGACATCGGAAACCCTCGAACCTGCGGTGGGCCGTA